>JBPBQS010000272.1:0-41944 GCA_050920955.1 Janthinobacterium lividum
GGAGGGGACGAGCCCGTACGGGCTGTTGCGCGTCGCCGCCCACCAGCCCAGCAGGAGCACCGCCGGCACCACCAGGCCCAGCCAGCGCTCCGGGTTCGGCAGTCTCGCGGGCGGGGCGGCCTCCACGGCGCGGGGGCCGGCCTCGGGCATGGCGTCCATCAGGCGGCCTTGGCGACCTCGTCGGAGAACCTGGGGTCGAGGAAGGTCGCGAAGTCCGGCAGGGCGCGTATCTGCCTGAGCGCGAGCATCTGGTCGGCGTAGGTCCGCGACTCCCGGATCATCAGCGGCGTCATCTGCCAGTTCAGCTCGACGTTGGACACCGCCAGCTCGACGGCGGCCTTCTGCATGCCGAGCTTGGCCACCGTCATCGCCACCATCTCGTCGGGGTGCGCCATGGCGTGGAGGCTGGCCTGGCGCTGCAGCGAGACCATCAGCCTGCACAGCGCGGGCCGCGTCTCCACGACCTCGCGGCTGGTGGCGAGGACCATGTTGAGGCTGCCCATGGGCGTGGAGTAGGGGAACTCCACGATCCTGCCGACGCCGGTGGTGACGGACACGGAGGGGGCCGGCTCGGCGCCGACGTAGGCGTCCACGTCGCCGCGGGCCAGCGCCGCGTGCATCTCGCTGAACGACACGCGCACCGGGGTGATGTCGCGCACGCTCATGCCCTCCATGCGCAGGCGGTCGAGCAGGAAGACCTCCTGGGTCGAGCCCGGCCAGATCGCGACCCGCCTGCCCTTCAGCCCGGCGAGGCCGTCGATCCCGCTGTTCGTGCCCGCGACGATGGCCATGCCCTTGTCGCAGGCCGACGCCACGACGACGAGCGGCTGGCGCTGGGCGGCGGCGAGGATGCCGGCGGCGATGCCGAAGGTCGCGAAGTCGACGGATCCGCCGACGACGGCGTCCTTGCCGTCGGTCGGGCTCTCGAACGGGACGATCTCCACGGTGGTGCCGTCGGGCACGAAGCGGGCGTAGAAGTGCGGCGCGATCGAGTGGATCAGCTTCAGCGTGCCGACCCTGACGACGCTCGCGGCGCGGGCCCTGCGCAGCACGGCCGGGGCGGCGAGCGCGCCAAGGAGGACGGAGCGGCGGCTGACTTGCATGACTGCGATCCCGGGTTCGGAATGCGCTCCGCATTCGCGGTGCACCCTGCAAGAGTCGTGCCCGTGCGGCGGGGCGAGGCGTCCGGCGCACGCTGGCATCATCCTCGCAAGGCGCTGCGCGCGGACGGACACCGCAGCCCCGGACGCCGCAGACAAGGACCCGCAGGATGGACCAGAACAGCATCGATCTCCGCCCCGCCCCGTCCCATCTCCGGCGGCAGCTCTCCGGCGTCGGCGTGCTGCTGCTGGCGCTCTCCTCGCTGTCGCCGGTGCTGTCGGCCTACGGCATCGGCTCGGACGTGCTCCTGCATGCCGGCAGCGGGGCGGCGGTCCTGTTCCTGCTCGGCATCGGCGTCGCCCTGGTCTTCGGCGTGGTCTATGCGGAGCTGGGCTCGGCCTATCCCTACGCGGGCGGCGACTACGTGGGCGTCGGCACCATCCTCGGCGGCTGGGCGGGCGTGTCGAGCATGGCGATCTGGGCGGCGACGTCGGGCCCGAACCTCGCCTTCGCGGCCAAGGTGTTCGCCGACTACGCGGGACCGCTCGCCCCCGCGGTCCCGGCAGGCGTCCTCGTGTTCGGCGCGCTCGCGGCGGCGACGGTGGTGGCGCTGCTCGCCGTGCGCGCGAGCGCGTGGATCACCGGCCTGTTCCTGGCCGTCGAGATGGCCGCCGTGCTCGCGCTGATCGCCGCCGGCCTGTGGGACCCGGGCGCCGGCGCGGGCGCCGCCCTGCTGCATCCGGTGGCGCTCGACGCGCGGGGCGCGCTGTCGGCGGTGCCGTTCGGCGTGCTCGCGCTGGGCGGGGTCAGCGCCGCGTTCGGCACCGTGGGCGGCAACCAGGCCATCGGCTTCGGCGAGGAGCTGCGCGACCCGCACGCCACCATGGGCCACGTCGTCCTGCTCTCCTGCATGGTGGGGGCGGCGGCGACGGCGCTGCCGGTCGTGGCGGTGGCGCTGGGCGCGCCCGACCTCGCGGCCGTGCTGCGCAGCCCGGCGCCGTTCACGACGTTCATGGCCCAGGTCGCCGGCCCCGGCGCGGCCCGCGCGCTCGGCCTCGGCGTGGCGCTGGCGGTGTTCAACTCGATGATCGCGACGCTGATGTACATGGCGCGGCTGTTCTTCAGCATGGGGCGCGACGCGGTCTTCCCCGGCGCCGCCAACCGCGTGCTGATGGCCGTCGACGGCGGCTCCGGCGTGCCGCGCAACGCGACGCTCCTGGTGGGCGCCTTCTCGGCGGCGAGCTGCCTGCTGTCCTCGCACGTGCTGCTGGTGTTCACCTCGGGGCTGATCGTGTTCGCGCTGGCGCTGGTGTCGCTCGCCGTGCTCGTCGGGCGCGGGCGGGGGCTCACGGGCCGGCCGGGGTGCTGGCGCTCGGCGCTGTTCCCGGCCGCGCCCGTGCTGGGCCTGGCGATCGCGGGCGCCTTCGCGGCCGCCGACTGGGCCGACGCCGACGTGGGCCGGCCGAGCCTGCTGGTCATGGCGCTGATCGTCGCCGCCGCCATGCTCTGGCACCGCCTCGGGCTGCGGCGCCGCCCGCAAGGCTGGGCGCCGCGCCTGGGCTGAGCCTCGGGCGCGGGCAGCCGGCGCGCGAGGAAGGAGGCCCCTGCCCTGCCCGCCGCCTGCCGCAACGGCGCCGCAGGCTGCCCTTCGCCGGGGCGGCGTCCTATGCTGGCGCGATGAACAGCACGCCACAGCCGCCAGAAGCCCGCCGGGAGCCGCACGTCGTCGAGCAGCTCGGCCGCACCCGCACCGACCCGTACGCCTGGATGCGCGACCCCGGCTGGCAGGCGGTGCTGCGCGACCCCGCCGCGCTGCGCCCCGACATACGCGACCACCTGGAGCGCGAGAACGCCTACACCGCGGAGGTGCTCGCCGGCACCGGCGCGCTGCAGGAGACGATCCTGGCCGAGATGATCGGGCGCATCCGCGCCGACGACAGCTCGGTGCCCGTGCCGGACGGGGCGTGGAGCTACTACACGCGCTTCGCCGAGGGCGCGCAGCATCCGCTGCACGCGCGCCGGCCGAGCGGGGACGCGGACGGCGCGCGCGAGCAGGTGCTGCTCGACGTCGACGCCCTGGCGAGGCCGCACGCCTACTTCCGCGTCGCCGGGGCGGAGCACAGCCCGGACCACGCGCGCTACGCCTGGGCGGAGGACCGGCAGGGCTCGGAGGCGTACACGATCCACGTGCTCGACCTCGCCACGCGCGCCGCGGTGGGCGCCCCCGTCGAGAGCGCCGCCGGCTCGTTCGCGTTCTCGCCGTGTGGCGGCTTCCTGTTCTGGACCCTGCGCGACGACAACGGCCGGCCCGTCCGCGTCCTGCGCCGCCCGGTCGGCGGCGGCCCGGGCGACGACGTGGTCGTCCACGACGAGGCCGACCCCGGCTTCTTCGTCGGCGTCGAGGTGACGCGCTCGCGCCGGTGGATCGTCGTCGAGTGCGGCAACCAGGAGACCAGCGAGGCCTGGGTGATCCCGGCCGGCGATCCGACGGCCCCCGCGCGCTGCATCGCCGCGCGCGAGGTCGGCGTGCGCTACAGCCTCGACGACTGGGGCGATTGCTTCGTCGTGCTGACCAACGCGGACGACGCGATCGACTACAGGATCGCCACGGTGGCGCACGACGCGCCGGCCAGGCACGGCGCCTGGCGGGAGTGGCTCGCGCACCGACCGGGCCGCTACCTCACCGGGCTGCTCGCCTTCGAGGGGTTCCTCGTGCACGTCGAGCGCGTCGACGCCAGCGACCGCATCGTGGTGAGCGCGCGCGACGGCGCCTCGCACGTCATCGCGGCGGACGACGAGGCGAGCTGCCTGGCGCCGCGCGGCGGCTCGGAGTTCGCGACGCGCACGCTGCGCTACGTCTACGACAGCCCGCGCGACCCGGCGCAGGTGTTCGACTACGACATGGCCAGCCGCGCGCGGACCCTGCGCAAGACGCAGGAGATCCCGTCCGGCCACGATCCCGCGGACTACGTCGTGCGGCGGCTGCACGCGCGGGCCGCGGACGGCGCCTCGGTGCCGGTCACGGTGCTCGCGCGGCGCGACGCGCTCGCGGCGGGGCCGTGCTCGCTGCTGCTCTACGGCTACGGCGCGTACGGGATGGCGATGATGCCGCACTTCTCGGCCAACCGGTTCAGCCTGGTGGACCGCGGCTGGGCGTGGGCGATCGCGCACGTGCGCGGCGGCAGCGAGAAGGGCCGGGGCTGGTTCCTCGACGGGCGGGGTGCGGCCAAGGAGAACACCTTCACCGACTTCGTCGCCTGCGCCGACATGCTGGTGGCCGAGGGCGTCGCGCGCGCCGGCGGCATCGTGGCGCACGGCGGCTCCGCAGGCGGGCTGCTGATGGGCGCGGTGCTGAACCTGCGCCCGGAGCTGTGGGCCGGCGTCGCGGCGGCGGTGCCGTTCGTCGACGTGCTGAACACCATGTCCGACGCGAGCCTGCCGCTGACGCCGCCGGAGTGGCCGGAGTGGGGCAACCCCCTGCTGGACGCGGACGCCTACGACCGGATCGCGTCGTACTCGCCCTACGACCAGGTCGGGCCGAGGCCCTACCCGCCGGTGCTGGCGCTGGGCGGGCTGTCGGACCCGCGCGTCACCTACTGGGAGCCCGCCAAGTGGGTCGCGAAGCTGCGCGCGGAGACGACGGGCACGGCGCCGATCCTGCTGCGCATCACCATGGAGGGCGGGCACGGCGGCCGGTCCGGGCGCTTCGAGTACCTGCGCGAGCCGGCCCTCGTGCAGGCCTTCGCGCTCTGGACGCAGGAGCGCGAGGACCTGCCGTGAGCGCAGGAAAGGCAAGCAGTTCTTTCTTGAAAGAAAGAACCAAAGAACTTTGCCCATAAGATCCAGGCCCGCCCGGGAGCGTATTTCCTAATCGGGCAAAGTCTTTTTGCTTCTTTTTCTTCAGAAAAAGAAGGCCTTGCCTGCTTCAGGCTTCCCCGCCCTGCGGGTCCAGCCGTGGCCCGGCGCGCCTGCGCGGCCCCGGCCCGCCGCTGCCGGGGAGCAGGGCGATGGCGACGGCCAGGAGCACGAGGGGCGGTGCGAGGGCGGTGACGGCGGGGCCTGCGGCGAGCAGCTCGCCGAGGCGGCCCGTGATCTGCTGGAACAGGGAGAAGACGATGCCGACGCCGATGCCGCGGGCGAGGCGCTGGCCGTTGCCCTGGAGGCGGGGGGCGCCGAACACGAGGGGGGCGGCGATCATGGCCATGGCGGCCATGGACAGGGGGATGGCGGCGCGGTCCCACAGGGCGCGCTCGAAGCGCACGGCGTTCTGGTGCTGCTTGCGCATCTTGCGGACGTGGCGGAACAGGGCGAGCGGCGGCAGGCTGTCGGGCGGCAGGGTGAGGAAGCCGAGCTGGCCAGGCTGGACGAAGGAGCGCCAGTCCAGCCGCGCCAGGTGCTCGACGCGGAACTGCGCGCCGTCCAGCGTGCGGCGCGACACGTCGTCGAGCGCCCAGGTGCCGTCGGGGCCGATGGCGCCGCGCTCGGCGTGGACCAGGCTGGCGAGGCTGCCGTCGGGCTCGAAGGCGTAGATGTCGATGCCGACGGGGACGCGGCCGTGCTCGAAGCGCGCGACGTCGAGGTACTCGCGGCCGTCATGCGCCCAGACGCTGTCGGCGCCGGGGGGGGCGGAGAGGCCCAGCGCGTCGGCGCGGCGGTCCTGCGCCATCTGCTGGGCCGGGGGGATCACGAACTCGGCGGCGAGCAGCAGGACCACGACGATGGGCACGAGCAGGCGCAGCACGGTGCCCACGATGCGCCGCTCGGAGATGCCCAGGGTGAGCATCGCCGTCAGCTCCGAGGTGCGCGCGAGCGGGCCCAGCGCCAGGAGTGCGGCGAGCAGCATCGACACGGGCATGAGCTGGAGCGCGCGGCCGGGGGCGGTCAGCGCCACGTAGGCGAGGGCGTCGGCGACGCGGTAGCCGCCCTGCCCCACGGAGGCGAGCTGCTCGACGAACTCCAGCAGGCTGAACAGGCCGGTGAGCGCCGCCGCCACGCCGAGGAAGGCGCGCAGCACGGCGGCCTCCAGGTAGCGGCTAAGCAGCGCGGACATGGGGGGCGCGCGTCATCGGCCGCCGCGGGCGGCGAAGCCGGGGCGGTAGACGGTGGCGAGGAGGAGGAGGCCGAGCAGGAGCGGCGCCCACCAGATGCCGGGGAAGCGGCCGATGGCGCCGTGCTGGACCCAGGTGCGCGCGGAGGTGCACAGCAGGTAGTACCCGAAGTAGACGAAGAACGCGACGCCGAGCTTGGAGCCGCGGCCCTGGCGGGGCCTGGTGCGGCTCAGCGGGATGCCCATGAGGCCGAGCAGCAGCGTGGAGAGCGGCGTGGACAGGCGCCACTGCAGCTCGGCGATGTCCTCGGGGGTGCGCGAGGCGAGCAGGTGCGCGGTGGAGGCTGCCACCGCGCTGTAGCCGGGGGGGTCGGCGGCGTCGCGGCCGCCGGGGTTGACCACGATGCCGCGGGCGTCGAGCGCCTCGTCGGGCTTCCCGTCGGAGCGGTCGAACTCGTAGATGTGGGCGTCGCGCAGGTAGACCTGCGAGCCGCCGCCCGGGCGCGGGACGGCGTCGGCGCCGCGCGCGGAGATGATCTCGGTGCGGTCGTGGTGGCGCACGCGGATGAACACGTCGCGCGCCGTCGAGCCGTCCGCGTCGCGCCCGCCGAGGTAGACCACGCGGCTGCCGTGCTGGCCGACGTAGAACGAGCCCGCCGTCATCGCGTCCACGTCGAGCAGCGCCGCCGCCTGGTCGGTCATCGCGTGCAGCCGCTGGTACGCCCATGGCCGCACCGCCAGCGACAGGCCGGCGACGGCGAGCGCGAGGCAGCCCGACAGCATCAGCACGGCGCGCGTCATCGTCGCCGGCGTCATGCGCAGGGCGAACATCGCGATGAACTCGGACTCGCCGTACAGGCGGGCGAAGGAGAGCATCACCGAGATGTAGAGCGAGGCGGGGATCAGCACCTCCAGCGAGATCAGCACCTTGAGGCCGATCAGGGCGGCGACCGCGTCGAGCGGCAGCAGGCCGGCGACGGCATCGGACAGGAGCACGCCGGCGCTGTAGCTGGCGAAGAGGGCGACGAGGATGCCGAGCGTCGCCAGCAGCGGGCGGCTCAGCTCGCGCACCAGGTAGCGGCTGATGATCAAGGCAGCAGCCCCGCGTCCGGGCACGCGCAGCTCATCCAGCGGTTCCGATCGTCCCTTGTGGGCGCAGGCCATAGCAAATCCGGGGGGGCGTGTCAGCAGGCAGGCAAGGCAAGCATGGGCTCCGCCCAAACCCGCCAGGGGCGAGCCGCCCCTGGACCGGCCTTCCTTAAGTAAAGCCATCCAAGGGGCTTCCCTTGGCGGAGCTCGAGGCAGCGCCTCGACCTTGCTTCGCCCCCGGCCCTACGCTGCGCGCCGTCACGTCAGGAGCACGACAATGCGCGCAGCGGTCCACGGCCTCGTGCTCGGGTGCCTCGCCTTCTCCCCGGCGCTGGCGGCGGAGCAGGCGGTGCCCTCGCCGGTCACGGAGACGCTGTGGGGGCGCGCCGTCACCGACACGTTCCGCGGCATGGAGGCGCTCGACCCCGCGACGCTCGCGTGGATGGAGGCGCAGGGCGAGCGCACGCGCGCGGTGCTGGACTCGATCGCGCCGCGCGCCGCGCTGGAGGCGCGCGTGGCGGCGTTCACGGCGAGCCTCGGCTTCACGCAGGAGTATGCGACCTACGGCGGGCGGGCGTTCTTCGAGGAGCGCGCGCCCGGCGCGGACAGCTTCGACCTGGTGGTGGCGGACGCGAAGGGGCGGCGCACGCTGGTCGACGTCGCGGCGCTCAGGGCGGAGGCGGGGGGCACGCCGATGGCGATCAACTACATCCTGCCGGCGCCGGACGGCTCGAAGGTCGCGGTGGGCATCTCGGCGGGGGGCTCGGAGGACGCGTCGATCTGGGTGTACGACGCGGCCACGGGGGCGCGGATCGCGGGGCCGGTGGACCGGGCGGAGTACGGGGCGACGACGTGGCGTGCGGACTCGGCGGCGCTGTACTTCATACGGCTGAAGCGGATGGCGCCGGGCGAGCCGGACATCGGGAAGTACCAGGACCCGACGCTGGACCGCTGGGACATGCACGGCGCGATCGTGCCCGTGCTGGGGCGCACCGTCGGGCACGGGCCGGCGTTCGACCCCGTCGAGACGCCGAGCCTGGAGATCGCGCCGGGGGCGCCGATGGCGGCGGCGTCCAGCATCAACGGCGTGCAGAACGAGCTGGCGATCTGGCTGGCGCCGGCGGCCCAGGTCGACGACCCGCAGGTCGCGTGGACGCCGTTCGTCGCGCGCTCGGACGACGTGAGCGCGATCGAGATGCGCGGGGACGACATCTTCGTGCTGTCGCACCACGGCGCGCCCACCTTCCAGGTGCTCTCGGTCAGGGCGGGGCGGCCGCTGTCGGAGGCCGCCGTGCTGCTGCCGGCGCGCGCGGGCCGCGTGGTGGACTCGATCCACGCGGCGTCGGACGCGCTCTACGTGCTGGCGCGCAGCGGCGCGTACTCGCAGCTGCTGCGCATCCCCACGGGGTCGTCGGAGGTGCAGGAGGTGGCGCTGCCGTTCCGCGGGCATATCGATTCGGCGTTCGCCGACCCGCGCGCGCCCGGCCTCTCGCTGGCGCTGAACGGCTGGGTCGTGCCGCCCACGGAGTTCGCCTACGACCCGCAGGCCGCGACGTTCCGCGACCTGGCGCTGACCGCGCGGCCGGCGCTCGATCCTGCGGCGTACGTCGTGCAGGACCTCGACGCGAAGGCCGCGGACGGGACGATGGTGCCGCTGTCGCTGGTGCAGCCGAGGGACGCGCACGGGCCGCAGGTCACGCTGGTGCAGGCGTACGGCTCGTACGGGATCTCGGAGCTGGCGGACTTCAGCACGCGCACCGTGGGGTTCCTGCGCGAGGGCGGGAGCTACGCCTCGTGCCACGTGCGCGGCGGCGGCGAGCTGGGCGACGCGTGGCGGCTGGCGGGCAAGGACGCGCTCAAGCCCAACACCTGGCGCGACCTGATCGCCTGCGCCGAGGACCTGGTGGCGCGCGGGGTGACCACGCCGGCGCAGCTGTTCATCTTCGGCGGCTCGGCGGGGGGCATCACGGTGGGGCGGGCGATGACGGAGCGGCCGGACCTGTTCGCGGGCGTGATCGACGCGGTGCCGGCGGCCAACACGCTGCGCGCGGAGTTCTCGCCCAACGGGCCGCCCAACGTGCCCGAGTTCGGCAGCGTCGCCACGGAGGAGGGTTTCCGCAACCTGTTCGAGATGGACACGCTGCAGCACGTCGTGCCCGGCACGCAGTACCCGGCGGTGCTGATCACGACGGGGCTGAACGACCCGCGGGTCTCGCCGTGGGAGCCGGCGAAGCTCGCGGCGACGCTGCAGGCGTCGGGCACCACGAACCCGGTGCTGCTGCGCATCGACCGCGAGGGCGGCCACGGCATCGGCTCGACGCGCAGCCAGGGCGACGCGCTGGCGGCCGACATCTACAGCTTCGTGTTCTGGCGCGCCGGGCGGCCGGGGTGGGCGCCGCAGGACGCGGCCGCCACCCACTGAGGCGCGCGGGCCGGCGGGGTCGTGCCCGCCGGCCACTGCTTCAGGCGGCGGCGGCGGCCTTGCCGGGCTTGCGGCCGCGTCGTGCCGGCGCGGGGGCTGCCCCCGACTCGGCGTCGTCGGCGGCGCCCGCCGGCTTGCGGCCGAGGCCGATCGACTTGGCCAGCGCGGAGCGGCGCTCGGCGTAGGAGGGCGCGACCATCGGGTAGTTCGCGGGCAGGCCCCAGCGCGCGCGGTAGGCGTCCGGCGTGAGGCCGTACGAGGTCTGCAGGTGACGCTTGAGCATCTTCAGCTTCTTGCCGTCCTCCAGGCACACGATGTAGTCGGGAAATACCGACTTGCGCACGGGCACGGCGGGCTCCGGCTTGTCTTCGGCAACCGGGGCCGCGCCCAGCGTCAGCAGCGCGCGATGCACCGTCTGTATCAGCTCGGGCAGGTCGGCGGCCTGCACGGCATTGTTGGCGACGTGGGCGGAGACGATCCTGGCGGCAAGCGCGAGGACGGTCGACTGGCCGGTGGCGGCTGACATGAATGATCCGATGCGGACAATGATGCGGAGGCGATACGCAGGACTTCCAACATAGGAAGAACGCGCCCCGGATTACAAGCACAACAACACGTTCCCGGCCTGCCCCGCACGGTTCTACTGCGCGCATGTTGCACAACCCGCCCCCGCCCGGACGGTCCGCGGCGGCCCCGGGTGCGGCGGCGTTCGCCGGCGCTGTTCGCGGCGTTGCGGCGGCGCCTCGTCGCCTGCAACGGCGGGTTGTTGCCGTGGCGGGGTTCTGGCACACCGGCGGTGGCGATCCGGCCCGCCCGGGCCCGCTGTGACAGTTGGGAGACACCCGCGCGGAAACGCCGCGCCCGCCCGTCCACAGGGCGACCCGGCACGCCGCGGCGGCGTTGCTCCCGGACACGGGGAACGGCCCGCCTTCCCGACAGGACCGCGCCGATGGCCGGGCCCGCACACGGTCCCCGAGGGACCACTCATCCGAAACGCGACCAGCCCTGAGGCAATCCCATGACGAAGTCGCCGACGACTCCCAAGGCCGACGCCCCCAAGGCCGCGCCCAAGGCAGCCGCGCCCAAGGCCGAGGCCAAGGCCCCCGCCGCAAAGGCCCCCAAGGCCGCGAAGGCCGACGCCCCCGTGAAGGGCGCCAAGGTCGACAAGCCCAAGGACGGCGCCAAGCCGAACGCCCTGCAGCAGCCGCTGCAGCCGTCGAAGGAGCTCGCCGCCATCGTCGGCGAAGGCGCCATGCCGCGCGGCGAGGTCGTCAGCAAGGTCTGGGTCTACATCAAGGCCCACAAGCTCCAGAGCCCCAAGGACGGCCGCGTCATCGTCGCCGACGACATGCTGCGCAAGGTGTTCGGCAAGGACGAGTGCACCATGTTCGAGATGAACAAGCTCCTCGCCCAGCACCTGAAGTAAGAAAGCATGGGCTCTGCCCAAACCCGCAAAGGGTCCGAGGACCCTTTGATCCCCTTACTTAAGTAGGGGTTTCCAAAGGCCTGGCCTTTGGCGGAGTTTGAGGCGGAGCCTCAACCTTGCTGTGCAGGTGCATGACGTACCAGCAGAGCAGGGCGACCGGCACGCCGATCAGCGACGTGCAGACGAAGAACCACTCGAAGCCCAGGCGCTGGATCAGGAAGCCGGAGGAGCCCGCGACCAGGCTGCCCGGCAGCGCGCACAGCGAGGTCAGCAGCGCGTACTGGCTCGCCGCGAACCCCGCCGAGGTGAGCGAGGACATGTAGGTGATCAGCACGATCGACGCGAAGCTGTAGGCAAAGCTGTCGATGCTGACGGACGTCGCGAACAGCCAGAACTCGCCGCCCGCGTGGTCGCCGTGGGCCGCCAGCCACGCCAGGCTCAGGTGCGAGGCCGACGCGAACACCGTGCCCGCCAGCAGGCTCGCCATGATGCCGGCGCGCGGCACGACCCAGCTCGCCAGGAACGTGCCGGCGATCGCCACGCCGAAGCCGAAGACCTTGGTCACGGTGGCGATGTCGGTGTTGGAGTAGTGCAGGCTCTTGAACAGTGGCACCGCCATCGCGTTCGACACGTAGCCCGGCAGGCGGAACCCCGCGACCATCAGCAGCACCGGCACCGCCATCGGCCCGAGCCGCCCCATCAGGTCGCGGATCGGCTCGGCCACCGTCGCGTACAGGCTGATGCGCGCCGGCGGCAGCCGGTCGCGGTCGGACTCCGGCTCGGGCGCCAGCAGCGCCGCCAAGGCGCCGGGCGCCATCAGGGCGGCCATGCACAGGTACGCGCCGCGCCACCCCACGCGGTCCGCGAGGAACAGCGCGCCGGCGCCGGCCGCGAGGTTGCCCACGCGCCAGCCCACCTCCGCCCAGGTCGACATCAGCGCCTGTCGCTCCGGCGGTGCGGACGCGATGCGCCAGCCGTCGATCACCACGTCCTGCGTCGCGCCCGCGAAGCCCAGCGCCAGCGAGAACGCGATCGTCCACGCCAGCCGGTGCGCCGGGTCGCCGCACGCGACGCCGGCCAGCGCGGCGGCCACCGCGGCCTGCGAGGCCACGATCCAGCCGCGCCTGCGCCCGAGCAGCCGCCCGAGCAGGGGCACGTCGAAGCGGTCCAGGAACGGGGCCCAGACGAACTTGAACTTGTAGGCCAGCGTCAGCTCGCTCAGCAGGCCCAGCGTCGCGATCGGGATCCGCGCCTCGGACAGCCACGCGGACTGCGTGCCGTACACCAGCAGGAACGGGATGCCGGAGCTGAACCCCAGGCCCAGCATCGCCACGAGACGCCGGTCCGCGAAGCCGCCCATGCGGACCTCCTCCAGGGAAGCAAGGAAGCGGTTCTTTCCTGAAAGAAAGAACCAAAGAACTTTGCCCACGGGGCCTGTGCCAGCCGGGTGGCGAAGGACCTTCGTGGCAGAGTCTTTTTGCTTCTTTTTCTTCAGAAAAAGAAGGCCTTCCTTACGTCCCCGTCCACTGCGCCGGCCGCTTGGCGAGGAACGCCTCCATGCCCTCGCGGAAGTCGTTGCTGGTGTAGCACATGGCGACCAGGTCCGCGCCGTCCGCGCCCGGGCCGCCGTCGCGCAGGCGGCGCAGGCCTTCCTTGGTCGCGAGCATGGTGAGCGGCGCGTGGGACGCGACCAGGGCCGCGAGGGCGTCGGCGCGCGCGGACAGGGCGTCGGCGTCGGGGAGGACCTCGCCGACCAGGCCGGCGGCGAGGGCCTCGCCGGCGTCGAGGAGGCGGGCGGTGAACACGATGTCCTTGACGCGCGCGGGCCCGATCAGGGCGGACAGGCGCGACAGGCTCGACACGGACAGGCAGTTGCCGAGCGTGCGCGCGATGGGGAAGCCGAAGCGCGCGCCCTGGGCGGCGATGCGCAGGTCGCACACGGCGGCGATCGCGCAGCCGCCGCCGGTGCAGGCGCCGGCGACGGCCGCGATCGTGGGCACGCGGCAGCGCTCGAGCGCGCTCAGCACGCGGTCGATGCGCGCCTCGTAGACGAGGGCGTCCTCGGCGGAACCGAAGGCGCGGAACTGCGCGATGTCGGTGCCGGCGGCGAACGCCTTGTCGCCGGCGCCGGTCAGGACCATCGCGCGCACGCCCCTGTCGGCGTCGACCTCGGCGCACACCTCGGCGAGGCGCTCGTACATCGCGAAGGTGAGCGCGTTGCGCGCGTGCGGGCGGTTGAACACCACGCGGGCCACGCCGTCGCGGACGTCGAACAGCAGCTCGTCGGTCAATGCACGGCCCCCTTGTCCCGCAGCGCCGCGACGGCCTGCGCGTCCAGCCCCAGCTCCGCGAGGATCGCGTCCGTGTGCTCGCCCAGGGACGGCGCCAGCGTGCGCAGCGCCGACGGCGTGCGGTCCAGCGCCACCGCCTGCCCCACCAGGCGCACGCCCGTGTCGCCCACCTCGGTGGCCACGCCGAGGTGGCGGACCTGCGGGTCGTCGAACACGGCGTCGATCGCGTTGATCGGCCCGCACGGCACGCCGGCCGCGTTCAGGCGCTCGACCCACTCGGCAGACGCCCGCGTGCGCGTCACCGCCTCCAGCGCGTCGTTCAGCGCGTCGCGGTTGGCCGAGCGCGCGTCCTGCGTGGCGAAGCGCGGGTCCGTCGCAAGCTCCGCGACGCCCAGCGCCTCGCAGGTGCGTCGGTAGATCGGGTCGCCGGCGGCGGCGATGTTGATGTGGCCGTCGGCGGTGGCGAACACGCCGGTCGGGATGATCGTGGGGTGGTTGTTGCCGGCCTGCCCCGCCACCTCGCCGTCCACGAGGTAGCGCGCCGCCTGGAAGTCGAGCATGGCGATCTGCGCGGACAGCAGGTCGCTGCGCACCCACTGGCCCTGCCCGGAGTGCTCGCGCTCCAGCAGCGCGATCAGGATGCCCTGCGCGCAGAACAGCCCCGCCGTGAGGTCCGCGATCGGGATGCCCACACGCACCGGCCCCTGCCCCGGCAGCCCGGTGATCGACATCAGCCCGCCCAGGCCCTGCGCCACCTGGTCGAAGCCCGGCCGGCGCGCGTACGGGCCGTCCTGGCCGAAGCCGGAGATGCTCGCGTACACGAGGCGCGGGTTGAGCGCGCGCATGGCGTCCACGCCGATGCCGAGGCGGTCCTTCACGTCGGGGCGGAAGTTCTCCACCAGCACGTCCGCGCCCGCCACCAGCCGGCGCAGCACGTCCAGGCCGTCGGGCGACTTCAGGTCGATCGCGATGGAGCGCTTGTTGCGGTGCAGGTTCTGGAAGTCGCCGGCCTCGCGCGCGCCGCCCATGCCGCCGTCGCCCTCGGGGGCCTCGACCTTCACGACGTCGGCACCCCAGTCCGCGAGCTGGCGCACGCAGGTCGGGCCGGCACGCACGCGGGTGAGGTCCAGCACCCTGAACCGCGACAGCGGCCCCTGCCTTTCGGCCATCGTCTTCTCCCGGTCTTCCAGAAAGCAAGGTCGAGGCTCTGCCTCGAGCTCCGCCAAAGGCTGCGCCCTTGGAACGCGTCCGCTAGGTCGATGCCGGTCCGGGGGCGGGGCCGGCCGGAGGTTGCGGCGACCCGCCCGGGCCGCCGGGATGGGCGGCGGCGGGCGAGCCCGTGCCCCCCTCCCCCGCCGCCGCCCGGATCTGCGCCACGATGATGTCGCGCTTGTTGCGCAGGTGCTCCGACAGCAGCCGCGCGAGCCGCTCGCCGTCGCGACGGCACAGGGCGTCGAGGATCTCCTCGTGCTCCTCCATCGCCTGCGCCCAGCGGTCGGGGTGGAACCGGTTGGACATGTAGCGCGCCCGGGTGATCCGCCCCGACAGCGACGCGTAGGTCGCGATCAGCACCGGGTTGCCGGCGGCCCGCAGCACGGCGGCGTGGATCGCCTGGTTGAGCGCGAAGTATTCCGGCAGCTCGCCGCGCAGGAAGTGGGCGCGCATCCGGTAGTGCATCGACTGCACCTCGGCGATGGCGTCGGGCGCGATGCGCGGGGCGGCCAGCCGGCCGGCCTCGGCTTCCAGCAGGCCGATCACCTCGAACAGGTGGTCGAGCCGCGCCTCGTCGAGCGTCGCGACCCGCGCGCCGCGGCGGGGCAGCAGCACCACCAGCTCCTCGGCGGCGAGCACCTTGAGCGCCTCGCGCAGCGGCGTGCGCGACACGGCGAAGCGCGCGCACAGAGCGCGCTCCGGCACCCGCGCGCCCGGCGCCAGGTCCCCCTGGACGATCATGGTACGCAGTTCGCCCAGCAGCGCGCCGTGCAGCGTGTCGCCGCCGCGCGCCAGCACCGCCCCGGCCGCGACGCCGTCCGGGTCCCCGGGCGGGGCCGGGGGAAATGCCTGCACGACGTTGTTGGCGGCCGCCCGGGCCATCGCGATCCTCCGGGCGCACCGAGCCGCCCCGCGGGATGCTGGCACGGATGCCGGCCGCCGGGAAGATTGCATGCAAACCTGCCCCGCGCTGCCGGCGGATCTCCCGCGCTCGCCCGCCGGCGGGGGCGCTTGCTGCCGCACCGCAACAAACGGCATGGCCGCCGCCCCGCGGGCGTGGTTTTGTTGCCGTGCTTGCCGTCCGCGCTTTGCAATGGCATCCTGAAGTGAATGCAATCCGCCGCCGCGGTACCCGCCCGCCGGGCGCCGCCGCCAGGCACGCACGGACCGGGCGCCCGCCCAGGAAGAGTCCGGCGTGGACACCAGGGAGCCACGCCGATGCGCCTCACGCGCCCCACCGCCAGCGGGAACGTCCTCATCCTGCTGTGCGTGATGTACTTCATCACCTACGTCGACCGCGTCAACGTCAGCACCGCGGCCATCGCCTTCAAGGACGAGCTGGGCCTGAGCAACACCCAGATCGGCCTGGTGTTCTCCGCGTTCGGCTACCCCTACCTCGTGTTCCAGGTGCTCGGCGGCTGGTTCGGCGACCGCTTCGGCGCGCGCTGGGTGCTCACGGGCTGCGGCGTGGTCTGGGCGCTGGCCACCATCGCCACCGGAATGGTCGGCGGGCTCGCGACGCTGCTCATGGCCCGCGTCCTGCTCGGCCTCGGCGAGGGCGCGACCTTCCCCACCGCGACGCGCGCCATGGCCGGCTGGATGCCCGGCGGCAAGTCCGGCTTCGCGCAGGGCATCACCCACGCCTCCGCCCGCCTCGGCAACGCGGTCACACCGCCGCTGATCGTGGCCCTGATCGCGCTGGTCACCTGGCGCGGCTCGTTCGTGGTGATCGGCGTCATCAGCCTGGCCTGGGCGCTGGTGTGGGCGTTCTACTTCCGCGACGACCCGCGCACCCACGCCGGCGTCACCGCCGACGAGGCCGCCGCCATGCCCGCCTTCCGCGCCGTGGGCCGCGGCAGCCGCGCGATCCCCTGGGGCCCGCTGGTGCGCCGCATGGCGCCGGTGATCTTCGTCTACTTCTGCTACGGCTGGACGCTGTGGACCTTCCTGTCGTGGGTCCCGCAGTTCATGAAGCACGCCTACAACCTCGACCTGAAGAACTCCGCGCTGTTCTCCTCGCTCGTCTACGTCGGCGGCGTCGTCGGCGACGCGCTCGGCGGCATCGTCTCCGACGCCGTGCTCCGCCGCACCGGCAGCCTCATCAAGGCGCGCCGCAACCTCGTGATCCTGGGCATGGCCGGCTCCATGCTGTCCTCGATCCCGATCCTGTTCGTCCACGACCCGGTGCAGGCCGCCCTCTCGCTGGGCGCGGCGTTCTTCTTCGCCGAGCTGACCATCGGGCCGATGTGGGCGATCCCGCTCGACGTGGCGCCGGCGTTCTCCGGCACGGCGTCGGGGCTGATGAACTCGGGCTCCGCGCTGGCCGCGATCCTCTCGCCGCTGGTGTTCGGCGTGGTGATCGACGCCACGGGCAACTGGACGCTGCCGTTCCTGGGCACCATCGGGCTGATGCTCGCGGGCACGGTCGTCGCGTTCACCATGCGGCCGGACCTGCGGTTCGAGGCGCCGGTTGCCGCGGGGGCGAAGGTCACGGCATAGGAAGCAAGGTCGAGGCTCTGCCTCGAGCTCCGCCAAAGGCTGCGCCCTTGGAACGCGTCCCTAAGTAAAGCCAGTCCAGGGCGGCTCGCCCTGGCGGGTCCAGGGCAGAGCCCTGGCCTTCCTCCTGCAAGGCCGCACCGCATTGGGACACTCCTCCCCCCTCGGCGACCCCCGCCTCGCCGCCCGCCTGCGTCGCGAGCTGCGCGGCGAGGTGCTGTTCGGCGCCGGCGACCGCGGCCGCTACGCGACCGACGCCTCGATCTACCAGGTCGAGCCCGTGGGCGTGGTCGCACCCCGCGACGCGGACGACATGGCCGCCGCGCTGTCGATCGCGCGCGAGCACGGCGTGCCCGTCCTGGCGCGCGGCGGCGGCACCAGCCAGTGCGGGCAGACGGTGAACCGCGCGCTGGTGCTGGACTGCTCCAAGCACATGCGCCGCGTGCTGCACCTCGACGCGGACGCGCGGCGCGTGACCGTGGAGCCGGGGATCGTGCTGTCCCACCTCAACGACGCGCTGAGGCCGCACGGGCTGTTCTTCCCGGTGGACCCGTCGACGCAGGCGCGCTGCACGATCGGGGGGATGGCGGGCAACAACTCGTGCGGCTCGAAGTCGATCCGCTACGGGCTGATGGCCGACAACGTCGCGGGCATCGACGCGATCCTGGCGGACGGGTCGCGGCACCGCTTCGGCGAGGCGGATGCCTCCGGCCCGACGCCGCGCGGGCGCGAGACGCAGGGCGCGGACATGCGCGGCACGCCGCACCCGGACAGCGCCACCGCCGGCAGCCTCGCGGGGCCGGCGCTGCACGACGCGGGGGATGGGACGTTCCGCGACGTCGCGGCGCACGACCCGGCGCTGGCGGCGCTGGTCGCGCGGCTGCGGGCGATCGGGCGCGCGGAGGCCGCCGAGATCGCGGCGCGCTTCCCCGTGCAGCTACGGCGCGTGGGCGGCTACAACCTGGAGCTGCTCACGCCGGCGGCGCAGGCGGAGCGGCGCGACAACCTGGCGCGGCTGCTCGTGGGGTCGGAGGGCACGCTGGCGCTGTCGGCGGCGCTGGACCTGCAGTTGGCACCCGTCAAGCCGCGCAAGGTGCTGGGCATCTGCCAGTTCCCGACGTTCCGCGCGGCGATGGAGGCCTCGCGCCACCTGGTGCGCCTCGACCCGGAGGCCGTGGAGCTGGTCGACCGCACCATGATCGACCTCGGGCGGCAGATCGCGATCTACCGCGCCACCATCGACGCCATCGTGCAGGGCGAGCCGGACAGCCTGCTGATCGTGGAGTTCCACGGGCACGACGACGCCACGCTGCTGCGACAGCTCGGGCTGCTCGACGAGGCGATGGCGGACATGGGGTTCCCGGGCGCGGTGGTGCGCGTCACCGACCCCGCGTTCCAGGCGCGCGTCGCCGAGGTGCGCGAGGCGGGGCTGAACATCATGATGTCGATGAAGGGCGACGGGAAGCCGGTCTCCTTCATCGAGGACTGCGCGGTGGGGCTCGACGACCTCGCCGACTACACCGAGCGCCTCAACGACGTGTTCGAGCGCCACGGCACCAAGGGGACGTGGTACGCCCACGCCTCCGTCGGCTGCCTGCACGTGCGCCCCGTGCTCAACATGAAGGACCCCGCCGACGTCGCCACCATGCGCAGCGTCGCCGAGGAATGCTTCGCCCTCGTGCGCGAGTACAAGGGGTCGCACAGCGGCGAGCACGGCGACGGCATCGTGCGCTCGGAGTTCCACGAGTCCATGTTCGGCGCCCGCATCGTGCGCGCCTTCGAGGCGGTCAAGGACGCCTTCGACCCGGACGGCGCGCTCAACCCGAACCGCGTCGTCCACCCGCCGCGCATGGACGACCGCACGCTGTTCCGCTACGGCCCGGAGTACGCGGCCGACCCCGCAGTCGTTCCGGAGCTGGACTGGTCCGCGTGGCCGGGGCCGCAGCGCGGCCTGCTCGGCGCGGTCGAGATGTGCAACAACAACGGGACCTGCCGCAAGTTCAGCGTCGGCGTGATGTGCCCGAGCTACCGCGTCACCCGCGACGAGATCGACCTCACCCGCGGGCGCGCCAACACGCTGCGCCTGGCGCTCACCGGGCAGCTCGGCGCGGAGGGCCTCGCGTCCGACGAGGTCGCGGCCGCGATGAAGCTGTGCGTGTCGTGCAAGGCGTGCCGGCGCGAGTGCCCCACCGGCGTCGACATGGCCAAGATGAAGATCGAGCACCTCGCCGCCCGCGCCGCCACCCGCGGCCTGTCGCTGCGCGAGCGCCTGGTCGCGGAGATGCCGCGCTACGCGCCGTGGGCCGCGCGCCTCGCCCCGCTGGCGAACCTGCGCAACCGCGTGCCCGCGCTGCGGCGCCTCGGCGAGCGCGTCGCCGGCCTCTCCGCCTCGCGCCCGCTGCCCGAGTGGACGCGCCGCCCGTTCCGCGACGCCGAGGCCGACGCGGCCCCTGCCCCGCGCGGCGACGTGCTGCTCCTCGCCGACACCTTCAACCGCTACTTCGAGCCGGAGAACCTGCGCGCCGCCGTCCGCGTCCTGCGCGCCGCCGGCTTCCGGGCCATCACCCCGGCCGCCGGCGCGCGCCCGCTGTGCTGCGGCCGCACCTACCTCTCCGCCGGCCAGGTCGCCCGCGCCCGCGCCGAGGCCGCCCGCACGCTCGCGGCGCTCACGACCGGCACCGCGCTCGGCCCCGACGGCGCCACCGTGCCGCTCGCCAGCCTGCCCGTCGTCGGCCTGGAGCCGTCGTGCCTGCTCACCCTGCGCGACGAGTTCGCCTCCATGCTCCCCGGCGAGGCCACCGCCGCGCTCGCCCCGCGCGCCCTCCTGCTCGGCGAGTTCCTGGCGCGTGAGAAGCCCGATCTCGACTGGCGCCTGGACCGCACCGCCCACGTCCACGGCCACTGCCACCAGAAGTCGTTCGGCGCCTTCCCCGACACGCTCGCCACCCTGAACCGCGTCCCCGGCCTCGACGCCCGCCCGATCGAGTCCTCCTGCTGCGGCATGGCCGGCGCCTTCGGATACCAGGCCGAGACCCAGGACGCCTCGCGCGCCATGGCCGAGGCCGGCCTCCTCCCCGCCGTGCGCGCGGCGGGGCCCGACGACCTCATCGTCGCCGACGGCACCTCCTGCCGCCACCAGATCGCGGACCTCTCCGGGCGCGTCGCGCTGCACTCCGTCCGCGTGCTCGACATGGCGCTGCAGCAGGCAAGGCCAGAGGCTCCGCCTCTGGCCTCCGCTCAAGGCTCGCCTTGAGAGTCCCGGTGAAAGCCGCACCGCTGCTCCTGCCGCTGCTGCTCGGCGCCTGCGCCGGCCTCGCGCGCGACGACCAGGGCCGCCTGCAGCCGCAGACCGTGCGCGGACCCTGCAACGCCAAGAAGTTCTTCCTCCTCGGCTTCATCTCCGTGAACGCCAGCCTCGCCGTCGAGGACACCGGCCAGGCCTGCACCCTTACCATCCTCAACCCCGCGCTCCAGGCCACGCTCAGCGCCGCCCTCGTCACCACGCCGCCCGCCCACGGCCACGCCACCGCGGAGCTCATCACCCTCGGCCGCCAGGCGTCGATCTCCTACACGCCGCAGCCCGGCTACACCGGCCCCGACAGCTTCAGCGTCACCCTCGAGCCCGACGCCATCGGCATCACCTTCGCCGTCACCGTGCAGCCCGCCGGCACGCTGCACATCCCCCCGGACCCCGCGCCCAGGAACCCCGCATGATCCAGCCCCCCGCCACCGTCGGCATGCACGTCCGCGACGTCGACACCCCCGCGCTCATCATCGAGCTGGACGCGTTCGAGGCCAACATCGCCCGCATGCGCGAGCGCGTGGCCGGCACCGGCGTGACCTTCCGCCCCCACTCCAAGACCCACAAGAGCACCGCCATCGCCGGGCTCCAGCTCGACGCCGGCGCCATCGGCGTGTGCTGCCAGAAGGTCTCGGAAGCCGAGATCATGGTCGCCGGCGGCGTGCGCGACGTCTTCGTCACCAACGAGATCGTGGGCGCCCCCAAAGTCGCCCGCCTCGCCGCCCTCGCGCGCCACGCGAAGGTCTCCGTCTGCGTCGACGCCCTGCCCAACGTCGCCGAGCTGGCCGACGCGGCCGCCCGCTGCGGCACCACGCTGCACGTCCTCGTCGAGCTGAACGTCGGCGCGAACCGTTGCGGCGTCGACACCATCGACGAGGTCCTGCTCCTCGCCCAGGCGATCGCCGCCCACGACGGCCTGCGCTTCTCCGGCATCCAGGCCTACCACGGCCCCGCCCAGCACTTCCGTGCCCGCGACGAGCGCCGCGCCGCCATCGAGGCCGCCACCGCCAAGACCCGCGCGGCCGTCGACCTGCTCGCGTCGCACGGCCTCGCCTGCGCCACCATCGCCGGCGCCGGCACCGGCAGCCACGAGTTCGAGCTGGCCTCCGGCCTCTACACCGAGGTCCAGGCCGGCTCCTACGTGTTCATGGACGCCGACTACGGCCGCAACCGCGACCGCGACGGCCAGTTCGTCTCCGACTTCGCCAATTCCCTTTTCGTGCTCGCAACGGTGATGAGCGGCACCGTGCCCGGCCGCCGCGTCGTCGACGCGGGCACCAAGGCGCTGTCCACGGACTCCGGCATGCCCGTCGTCTGGGGCATGGAGGGCGTCGCCTACGTCCAGGCCAACGACGAGCACGGCCGTCTGGAGGTCACCGGCAACGCCGTGCCCGCGGTGGGCGAGAAGATCCGCATCGTCCCGGGCCACGTCGACCCCACCGTGAACCTGCACGACTGGTTCGTGGGCATCCGGCGCGACCACGTCGAGTGCCTCTGGCCGGTCAGCACCCGCGGCGCCCTGTTCTAAGCAAGCAAGCATGGGCTCTGCCCAAACCCGCAAAGGGTCCGAGGACCCTTTGATCCCTTGACCTAGGGAAGCCATCCAAGGGGCTTCCCTTGGCGGAGTTTGAGGCGGAGCCTCATGCTTGCTTTCTCGCCCGCCCTGCGCCATCTGGGCGCCCACACCCTGGAAGAGACGGTTGCGCAGACACGACGGACTGCCCGCGCGCGCCTTCCCCGACCTCACCCGCGCCGTCCCCACCCTGCTGGCCTGCGCCCTGCTCGCGGCGCCGTTCCTGCTCGCCGCGATCCCGCCGCTGACCGACGTGCCCGGCCACATGGCCGCCGCCACGATCGCGGCGCACGCCGGCGACGACCCGGCGCTCGGCCGCCTCTTCGCGTTCCGCTGGCACCTCGTGCCCAACCTCGGCACCGACCTGGCCGTCGCCGCGCTGCAGGGCGCGCTCGGCGTTTCCCTCGCGGTCCGGGTCGTGGCCGCGGCCATCCCCGCGCTGCTCGCCGCCGGCATCCTGCTGCTCGCCCGCACGCTGAACCCGCGCGGCGCGGCGGCGGCGCCCTGGGCGCTGGTGTTCGTCTGGTGCTTCCCGCTGAACACCGGGTTCCTCAACTACATGCTCGGCGTCGCCGGCGCCCTGCTCGGCCTGTCCGCCTGGATACGCCTCGACGGCCGCCCCCGCCTGCGCGAGGCGGCGACCTGGGCCTACGTGCCGCTGCTGTTCCTGTGCCACGTCGTCGCCGGCTGCCTGTTCGTCCTGCTCGCCGGATCGCGCGAGATCGCACCCCTCGGCGGCCTGCGCGCGCTGGCCCTCGTGCGCTCGCGCGACGGCTGGCGCAGGCTCGCGCCCCTGCTGCGCCGCGTCCGCCCGCTGCTGTGCGCGCTGCCCATCCTCGTGGCCTGGCGCCTGGACGCCGCCTCCTTCGCCGGGCGCAACCGCATCAGCCTGCGCGCCAAGGGCGACGCCATCCTCATGATCCTGCGCGACCAGGACATGGCGCTCGACGTCGCCTCCCTCTGCCTGGCCTGCGCCGTGCTGATCGTCGGCTGGCGGCGCGGCGCCCGCCCGCATCCCGCCGTGACGCCCGCGCTGCTCGCCCTGTGCGTGCTGTTCGCGGTCATGCCCTCCTCGCTCAGCGGCTCCTCCTACGCCGACGAGCGCCTGCTCCCGCTGCTGCCCATGCTCGCCTTCGCCACCCAGGACTGGAGCGGCGTCCGCCCCCGCCTCGCCCGCGCCGTCTCCCTGTGCGGCCTGGCGCTCCTCGCCGTGCGCCTGGCCGCCACCGCCGCCGGCTTCGTCGCCTACGACGCCAGCTACCGCGCGGAGATGGCCGCCCTGCCCCGCATCGCCGAGCACGCCCGCGTCCTCGTGCTGAACACCCGCGAGTGCTCCTTCGCCCGCCACTGGCGCGGCGACCGCCTGGACCACGTCGGCGACCTGGCCATCGTGTTCCGCAGGGCCTGGACCAACGCGCAGTGGGACGTCGACGGCGCCCACCTGCTGCAGATCCTCTACCGCCCCTCGCCCGCGTTCTTCGACGACCCCTCCCAGTACGTCTGGCCCGGCACCTGCGGCGGCCTCGCGCACCGCCAACCCACCATCCACGACGCCCTCGCAGCCGTGCCCTTCGACGGCATCGACGACCTGTGGCTGATCGACACCGCGCTGCCGGACGGATACCGGAACCCGCGCCTCGTCGCGCAGTGGCACGACGGGAACAGCACGCTCTACTCGGTCACGCCGCGCTGAAGGAAGCAGGCAAGGCCAAAGGCTTCGCCTCTGGACTCCACCAAAGGCTCGCCTTTGGAAACCCTTGCTTAAGTAAAGCCAGTCCAGGGCAGCTCGCCCTGGCGGGTCCAGGGCAGGGCCCTGGCCTTCCTGGGGCCCCCGCATGACGATCCCCGCCCGCCTGCACTTCTGCTGGATCGGCCCCCGCCTCCCCTGGGCGTACGCCTTCGCCGTGCTCTCCGCCGCCGCCCGCGCCGGCCTCGACGAGGTCGTGCTCCACCACACCGACGCCCTGGCCGACGACGCCCCCGTCCGCGCCCTGCGCGCCGCCGCCGGCGTGCGGCTGGAGCGCGCCGACCCGCTGGACCGCCTGGACGAGTGCGGCCGCGCGCTCGGCCTCGGCGACGCCCTGGCGCGGCTGTACGCGCGGCTGGGCGACGCGGCGCAGCGCTCGGACGTGCTGCGCGCGGCGATCCTGCACCGCGACGGCGGGATCTACCTCGACCTGGACACGCTGACCGTGGCCTCGCTGCGCCCGCTGTGCGCGGCGCGGCAGTTCGTGGGCACGGAGCGCATCGTCTGGCCGCAGTGGGCGCGCGACTCGCGCTCGCCGGCGCTGCTGGCGCGCCACGTCGCGCTGGACTTGGCGCGCAAGGCGATGCGCCGGGCGCCCGGCGGCTGGCGGGCGTTCCGCCACGTCGAGGGGGCCTTCCCCTGCGCGGTGAACAATGCGGCGATGGGCGCGGAAGCGGGCGCGCCCCTGATGGAGGCGTGCCTGCGCGCCATGGCCGCCGTGCCCGAGGCGCGGCTGGCGCAGCGCACGGCGCTCGGCCCGGCGCTGCTGCAGGGCGTGGTCGCGGCGGGCCGGCAGGAGGGCCTGGTGGTGCACGCGCCGCGCGTGTTCTCGCCGCTGCCGCCGGAGGTCTCCGAGCACTGGTTCCGCACCGGCCGCGCCGCGCCGCGCCTCGACCTGGCGCTGTGCGCGCAGACGCGGGCCGTGCACTGGTACGCGTCGGTGCGCACCCGCGCGCTGGTCGCGGACATCACGCCCGGGAGCGTCGCCGCCGACCGCGGGCGCCAGCTCTACAGCGCGCTGGCCGCGGACTGCGTGCCCGGCCTCGCCGCGCGCGGCGCCTCCGCATGACCGGCGCGCTGCTGCTGTTCACCGCGCCGCCCGCGCGCTAAGGGAGGCGCCCCGCAGCCCGTGCCCGCCCGCGCGGCGCGCACGCCGAGCATGGAGGCGGACCGCCCGTGACCGCCGCCGCGCCGCCCGCCTCCCCCGCGCCCGGCGGGGCAAAGGTCCTGTTCGCGTTCGAGAACCCCCTGCCGAGCCGCCAGGCCGACGCCGAGGTGTTCGTCTCCACCGCGCGCCACCTGGCCCCGCTGCTGCGCCAGGCGTGGCTGCACGTCCCCCTCCCCGCCACCGACGAGGCGCAGGCCGCGGCGGAGTCGCTGGCCGGCATGCCCGTGGTCCGCGCCCGCGCGCCGCTGCGCCCGGCCGCCCTGCGCCACCTGTGCTGCGGCCTGACGCTGCCGTTCCGCCGGGCCTTCCGCGAGGCCGACCTCGTCTACACGCGCAACCTGTGGATCGCGTTCGTCGCCATCCTGTGCGGCCAGCGCGTGGCGTTCGACCACTACCGCCCGTGGGCCGCGCAGGTCCCGCCGCTGCAGCCGCTGGTGGCAGCCCTGCTCGCCCACCCCCGCTTCCTCGTCAACGTCTGCCACTCCGACTACACGCGCGACAGATACCTCGCCCTCGGCCTGGCGCCCGGGAAACTGGTGCGCGTGCGCAACGGCTTCGACCCCGCCCGCTTCCGCGCCCGCCCCCCCGTGGACGCCGCGAAACGCGCCCTCGGCCTCGACCCCGCGCGGCGCACGGTCGTCTACACGGGCCGCCTGAACCACCGGAAAGGCCTGGCGCTCGTCGTCGAGGCCGCGCGCCTGCGCCCCGACCACCTGTTCCTCCTCGTGGGCTCCACCGGCGAGGGCCCCATCGAGGCGCTGGCGGCAGCCGTGCCCAACGTCCGCGTGGTCGGCTGGCAGGAGCCCGACGCGCTCGCCGCCTGGATCCTGGCCGCCGACGTGCTGCTGGTGCCGCCGTCGTGGAAGCCGCTGGCCGAGTTCGGCTCCACCGTGCTGCCGCTCAAGCTGTTCCTCTACCTGGCCGCCGGGCGCGCGATCGTGGCCGGCGACACGCCCGACGTGCGCGAGGTCCTGCGCCACGGCGACAACGCCCTGCTGTGCCGCCCCGACGACGCCCCCGCCCTGTCCGACGCGCTCGACGCCCTCGCCCGCGACCCCGCGCTGGCCGACCGCCTCGCGACGCAGGCCCTGGCCGACAGCCGCGACCTGACCTGGACCGCGCGCGCCCGCACCATCGCCGCCCTCCTCGCTGCCCGCCTCGCCGACGCCGCGCCGCCGCCCGCCCCCGGCTGGGGCCGCGCGCAGTCGCTCGCCTGGCGCCGCGGGTCCGGGCTCTGGCTGCGCCACCTGCTCCGCACCCGCTCCTGGGTCCTCCCCCCCGCCCCGCCCGCAGCCCCGCAGCCCGCCGCCACGGCCCCGCGCGCCGCCGCCCCGGCGCCCGCCCCCTGACCGGCGCATCGCGCGTGGACGATGCCCCCGCCGACCACGGCCGACGCCTCGCGCAGGGCTTCAACTGGCTCGGCGGCGCCACCGTGATCGCCAAGGCCGTGGACTTCGCCACCATCCTCGCGATGCTGATGTTCCTCACCCGCCAGCAGGTCGGCGTCGCCTCCATCGCCGTCTCGCTCGGCACGGTGGTCGAGGCGCTCAACGGCCTGGGCACCGGCGAGGCCCTGATCCAGGCCCGCGCCGTCACCAGGCTGCAGCTCGACACCGTGTTCTGGTACGTCCTCGGCGCCTCGCTCGCCGTGTGTGCCCTGTGCGCGCTGGCCGCCGCCCCGATCGCCGCGCTCTACGGCGTGGCCCCCATGGCCGGCTTCCTGCTCGCCATCGCCGCCAAGCAGCCCCTCGTCGCCGCCGCCGTGGTCCCGCTCGCCCTGATGAACCGCGACCTCCAGTACGACCGCCTCGCCACCGTCGGCGTGTGCGCCACCATCGCCGCCGCCCTCACCCGACTGGCGCTGGGTGCTGCCGGCGCCGGCGCCTGGGCCCTGGTCGCGGGCTACGTCGCGTCCGGCGCGTTCACGCTGCTCGGCGCCCTGGTCGCCCGCCCGTTCCGCCCCCGCGCGCGCTTCCACGCCGCAGCCCTGCGCCCGCTCGCGCGCTTCGGCCTGCGCGCCGCCGCCGCCAACGCCGCCGAGCAGATGTTCCGCAACGTCGACTACCTGCTGGTCGGCTGGTTCTACGGCGCCGTCCCCCTCGCCCTCTACCGCGTCGCCTTCGACATCGCGATGGAGCCCGCCATGGCCGTCGCCACGCTGATCAACCGCACCGCCCTCCCCGTCCTCGCCCGCGCCGCCGCCGTGCCCGCCCAGGTCGCCCCCATCCTCGCCTGGGCGCTCGCCCGCAGCGCCGGCCTCGTCGCCCCGCTCGCGGCCGGCCTGATGCTGGCCGCGACCCCGCTCACCGCGCTGCTCCACGACGGCGCCGGCCACAGCTACGCCGCCGCCGCCACGCCGCTCCGCCTGCTTGCCGCCGCCGCCCTGCTCCGCGTCGCCGCCCAGCCGCTGCTCACCGTCATGATCGCCACCGGCCGCCCCGGCGCCGCCGCCCGCCTGTCCGCGACCATGCTCGCCCTGCTCGCCGCCGGCGTCGCCCTCGCCGCCAGCCTCGCTCCGGCCCGCTCGGGCATCGCCGCCGTCGCCGCCGTCTGGCTCGCGATCTACCCGGCGCTGCTCGCCTGGGGCGCCCGCTACCTGCGCAGCACCTGGTCGCTCCCCGCCGCCGACCTGGCCCGCGCCGTCGCCGCGCCCGCCGCCGGGATCGCCGCCATGGCCGCCGTGGTGCTCGCCGCCCGGCCGCTCGCGGGCAGCGATCCGCGGCTCCAGCTCGGGCTCGTCGTTGTCGCGACGGCGGCGCTCTACGCGGGGCTGTTCGTGTGGGGGCGACGGGAAGGCAGCAAGCAAGGCCGGGCTCTGCCCGGACCCGCAAAGGGCCGGGAGGCCCTTTGATCCCGCTACTTAAGTAAGGCGGCTCCGCCTGGAGCCTGTCCCTGGTCGGGACGGGAATGGCTCCCCTCGACCCGCCCTGACTGCAGGGGCTCCGGCTTTCCCGCGGACGATGCCGTCTCGCGAACCCGATGCACCTGCACGGTCCGCTGCGGCATGGGGGCGGAACGAGGCTCGGGACCGGGCCGCGTCGGAATGGCGGAGGCCTTCATGGGGCCGGACGCCTGCCCTGCTCCGCAGCGGTGATGAAGGCGAGGGCCATCGGACCCTGGGCTTCCTGTGGCCTGCTCAGCAGGTGCAGCGTGCGCCGCACGGGCGGGTGCAGGGCGACCAGGGTCAGGCCGTGCCGGTCTGCCGGCAGGGCCAGCTCCGGCATGATGGTCAGGCCGAGCCCCCCGGCCACCATGCTGGCCAGCGCGGCATTGTCACGCACCAGGCAGACGATCTCCGGGTTGCTGCCGGCGGAAGCCAGCAGCTCCTGGATCAGCGTCTCGCAGCCGCCGCCCGAGAGCAGCATCCGCTGGCCGTCCAGCTCGCGCAGCCCGACGCTCGGCCTGTCCGCGAGCGGGTGGCCGTCCGGCACGACCACCACGTAGCTGTCCTGCCGCATCGCCCGCGCCGTCAGGCTCGCATGGGTGCGGCTGGTGACGCCCACCTCCACCACCCCGGCCCGCACCCAGTCCATCACCTCCGGGTCGGTGCCTTCGTGCAGCGTCACGGCGATGCCGGGATGGCTGGCGCGCAGCTGCCGAAGCCAGCCCGGCAGCAGGTGCACCGCCGCGCTCTGCACCACGCCGATGCGCAGCGTCCCGCTCAGCCGTCGCGAGCCGGCCGTCTCGGCCACCCCCGCCGCCATGCGCTCGACCGCCGCCAGCGCCAGCCTCGCCTCGGCCAGGGCGGCCGCGCCCGCTGCGGTCAGGGTCACGCCGCCCCGGTGGCCGCGCAGCAGCAACGGTGCGCCAAGAGCTCCTTCCAGCGCCTTCACCGCGTGGCTGACCGCGGATTGCGACAGATGGAGGTGAACCGAGGCCGCGACGAAGCCGCCGTGCTCGACCACGGCCCGGAAGCAGCGGAGCTGGGCGAGGCTGACATGAGGAAAGGAGATGGGGCGGCATCCGAACCATGAGTTGGACCGATGCTGGCCGCCCCAGTCAGATGCCGCAAGCGGAACGGAGCGGTGCGGTGGAACGGGATCGTCTGAAGGTGGGCCTGGCGCAGATCGCGCCGGTCTGGCTCGACCGCGCGGCGACGCTGGCCAAGGTGGAGGCGTGGATCGCGCGCGCCGCCACGGCCGGCTGCGGCTTCGTCGCCTTCGGGGAGGCGCTCGTGCCCGGCTACCCCTTCTGGATCGAGCACACGGACGGCGCCCGCTTCGAATCGCCGTTGCAGAAGGACATGCACGCCCACTACCTCGACCAGGCCGTGCAGGTGGAGGCCGGGCACCTGGACGGGGTGCGTGCCGCGGCGGCGCGGCTGGGCATCGCCGTCATGCTCGGCATCATCGAGCGCCCTGCCGACCGGGGCGGGCACAGCGTCTACTGCTCGCGCGTGCATGTCGGCGCGGACGGCGTCATCGGCTCCGTGCATCGCAAGCTGATGCCGACCTACGAGGAACGGCTGAGCTGGGCGCCCGGCGACGGTCACGGGCTGCGCGTGCATCCGGTCGGGCCGTTCACCGTGGGCGGGCTGAACTGCTACGAGAACTGGATGCCGCTGTCCCGCGCCGCGCTCTATGCGCAGGGGGAGGACCTTCACGTCGCGCTGTGGCCCGGCAACCGGCGCAACACGGCCGACACGACGCGCTTCCTGGCCCGCGAGGGGCGCAGCTACGTGCTGGCCGTGTCGGGCCTGATGCGGCGCGAGGACGTGCCGCCCGGCAGCCCGGCGGCGGCGATGCTGGAAGGCGGCTGCCCGGCGGTGCCGGCCGATGGCGGCTCCTGCATCGCCGGCCCGGACGGCGAGTGGGTGGTGGAGCCTGTCACCGGCCGGGAGGAGCTGCTGGTCGCGACGCTGGATCACCGGGCGGTGCGGCGGGAGCGGCAGAACTTCGACCAGGCCGGGCACTACGCCCGTCCCGACGTGACGCGGCTGGTGGTGGACCGCCGGCGTCAAGGCATGGCCCGCTTTGAGGACGGGACGGAGATGACCTGAGCCGCCCCGGAAAGGAAGGTGTGGCGGGAAGCCGGTTTCCACGGCGGAGCGCCACGGCGGTGGCAGGCGCCGCGTTCCCGGAACTGCTCGTTCCACACGGAGTTGAGGGAATTTCCCCGACGCCGGGAGTGCCGCTCATCTCAAGGCGGGTCCGTGTCTGCCCACAACCAGAGGCGGGCATTCCGGCATCGTTCAGGGACAGGCTCCTGGTCGGCAGAACCCGGATTCTTTCTCAAGTCGCGCGTTCCAAGGGCGCAGCCTTTGGCGGAGTTTGAGGCGGAGCCTCAACCTTGCTTGCTTGCCGGCGCGAACGCCTGCTGCTTCCCGCGGTAACGGTCGAACATGCTCATCTGGTGGACGCAGCTGAGCGTGCAGGTGGGGCTGCACGACTTCTCGGTGTGGAACTCGCGGACGATGTCCTCGCGCGTGTAGTCGAGCAGGCGGATGCCGGGGTAGCCGCGCTGCTGCGAGCACCAGTGCACGCGGCCGTCCTCGGCGACGTAGAGGTATCGCGCGCCGGCGCGGCACTTCCAGTCGTTGGGGCGGCCGTGCATGAGGTTGCCCTGGAACAGGCGGTAGTTCAGCCAGTGGACGACCGAGGGCGAGATGCGCGTGACCTGGGCGTAGGCGTCCATCTGCACGGCGCTGAGCGGCTTGAGGACGCCGGTGTCGTCGTGGAGCACGCCGACGGAGTGCTGCAGGCCGTAGCGCGCGGCGGTCTGGGCGACCTCCACGACGTCGGGGGTGCGCTCGTCGCTGATGCCGAGGACGGAGTTGACGTTGACCTTGAAGCGGGCGTGCTCGGCGAGCAGCGCGAGCTTGCCCTCGACGGAGCGCAGGCTCTTCATCGAGACGGCGTCGGGGCGGAGGTTGTCGATGCTGATCTGCATGCCCTGCAGGCCGGCGTCGTTGAGGCGCTCGACCCAGGCGCGGGTCAGCTTGAAGCCGTTGGTGATCATGGTCACGATCATGCCGTGGCCGCGGGCGTGGCGGACGACCTGGTCCAGCTCGGGGTGCAGGAGCGGCTCGCCGCCGGTCAGCGTGAGCGACGCGGTGCCCAGGGCCGCGAGGCGGTCCACCCAGGCGATCAGCTCGGCGAGCGGCACGGGCGGCGAGTGGTCGTCGAACTCCGAGCAGTAGCCGCACGCCAGGTTGCAGCGGCGCGTGACGACGACCTGGGCCAGCAGCGGCGTGTAGCGCGAGCCGAGCGCGCGGCCCACGAAGCGCAGGCCGGACGCGAGGTCGGCGGCCCGGCGGCGCAGGCTGGGGCGGCGGCGCGCGGCGGCGCGGGCGGGGGCGCCGGCGGTGGGCGCGTCGGCCTCGTCGACGGCGGGCACGTCGGGGATCGGCGCCGGGCGCGGGCGGAGGTCGGTGGCGCCAGCGTCAGGTCCGGACATCGCGATGTGCTCCAGGGGGAGGTTGCGCCCGGGCAGCGACGTTCCGGCGCGGGGACCGGGGCTGCGGCCTGCGCCCGGGCGGGCGTGTATGGGCCTGCCGCCGCGGGGTGTCCACGTCCCCGGGCGTCCGGCAGCGGGCCGGCCTGCCCCACGGGTTCGCCGGCAGCCGGGCGCCTCACCCTGCGCGCAGCACGCTGCCCAGGGCCGAGGAGAGGTAGTCGGCGACGCGCCGGATGCGCGCATTGCCGCGGACCTCCTCGTGCATCACCAGCCACACCGGCATCGGGGGCAGGAGCAGGCCGACGTCGACGGCCTCCAGCTCGGGGTGGCGCGACGCCAGCAGGGTCTGGGCGAAACCCAGGCCGGCGCCGGCCAGCAGCAGGTTCCAGCAGGTCATCGGGTCGTCGCAGCGCAGGGCGAAGTCGTCGCGCGTGACCGGCACGCCGTGGGCGGCGTAGGCGCGCAGCATCGCGTCGCCGCGGTCGAGGCCGATGACGTCGTGGCCGGGCAGGTCGGCGACGGCGGCCGGGCGGCCGCGGCGCGCGAGGTAGCTCCGCGCGCCGAACAGGCCGACCGGCGCGTCTCCCAGCCTGCGCGCGACCAGCGCATCCTGCGTCGGGTCGAACATGCGGATCGCCAGGTCGGCGTCGCGTCGCAGCAGGCTCTGCGCGAGGTCGGAGGCGACCAGCTCGACCTGGATGCGGGGCTCGGCCTGGCGCAGCGCGGCGAGGATCGGCGGCAGCATCAGGTTGGCGACCATGACCGAGGCCGTGACGCGCACGGTGCCCGCCAGCTGCCGCGATCGCCCCTGCGCCTTCAGCGACAGGGCGTCGGCCGCCGCTCCCATCGCGCGCGCGTCCTCGACCAGGCCCAGCGCCGCCGGCGTCGGGTCGAGCCCGCGGGCCGAGCGCGTGAACAGCGCCACGCCCAGCACCGACTCCAACTCGCGCACGTGGCGGCCGAGCGTCGGCTACGTCATGGCCAGGCGCGCGGCGGCGCCCGACAGCGAGCCGGCGTCCACCACGGCGAGGAAGGAGCGCAGCAGCGACCAGTCGATGCGGTCCACGCCTTTCCGCACCCCGTCCCTGCCATGCAGGAATGCATGGTTTCGGGTCAGCATTGGCCAATCGCCCCCGCAAAGTCGATCAGCCATTGATCGTGCCTGTCGCATCCTCGTGGAGACCATCATGGCTGACGTCCCCGCTTCGAGCCTGCAGACCCGGTTCCTCGCGATCGGCGACAATCGCGTCGCCTACGACGACACCGGCGGCGACGGCGCCCTGGTCATCGCGATCCCCGGCATGGGCGACCTGCGTTCGGAGTACCGCCACATCCGCCCGGCCCTCCTGGAGGCCGGCTGCCGCGTCGTCACGATGGACGTGCGCGGGTTCGGGGACAGCTCGGCGCGGTGGGACGACCTCTCGGCCCATGCGGTCGGCCGCGACGCGCTGGCGCTGATGGATCACCTGGGGGCGGCCTCGGCGGTGATCCTCGGCAACTCGTTCGCGGCCGGCGCCGCGATCTGGGCGGCGCACGACGCGCCGCGGCGCGTGGGCGGGGTCGTGCTGCTCGGCCCCATCGTGCGCGACCCGCCGGCGTCGGCGATGGCGAGGCTCGCGCTTGCCGTCGGTTTCGCCGGGCCGTGGCGCGGGTGGTTCTGGACCACCTACTGGAACAGCCTGTTCCCGACGCGCAGGCCGGCGGACCACGCCGAGGCCAGGGCAGCGCTCAGGCGCAACCTGGGCGAGCCGGGGCGCATGGACGCGCTGCGCTCGATGCTCGCCCTGTCCAAGGCGGACACCGCCGCGATCCTGTCCCGCACCAGGGTCCCGGCGCTGGTCGTCATGGGCACGCGCGACCCCGACTTCCCGGACGCCACGAAGGAGGCCGAGTGGCTGGCCGCCACGCTGGGCGCCGACACCCTGCTGGTCGACGGCGCCGGCCACTACCCCCACGCGGAAATGCCCGACCGGGTGGCGCCCGGCCTGCTGTCCTTCATCGGGAGGCACCACCGCCGGAACGACTGAGACGGGGACGACTCCGGGCCGGCTTGCCTTGAGTCATGGGATCAAAGGGCCCCGGGCCCTTTGCGGGTCCGGGCAGGGCCCGGCCTTGCCTGCCGCCGACCGGCGCCGAACCCGCCCGCGACCTCCTCGGGCGTCAGCGCCTGCCCGCCTCCGCCGCCTTCCCCGCGCAGGCGGCCGGGTCGAAGCCCGCGATCGCCCGGGCGATGCGCGCCCGCAGCGCGTCGCGCCCGGCGAGCACGCGGCGCAGCCCGGCGCGGCGCGCGGCCTCCGGCAGCCCCGCGAACAGCGCCGCCCGCTGCGCCGCGATCACGTCGGGCAGCTCCGACAGCGCCGCGAACGCCAGCGGCAGGGTGAGCCCCTGGGTCTGCCCGCGGCTCACCCCGCCCGTCAGCCCGAACGGCGCGCCCCCCGCCACCGACGGCCCCACCGCGAAGCCGCCCGTCGCCGTGAAGCTCCCCGAGAGATCCACCGTGACCTCGCGCAGCAGCACCGGCACCACCGGGTCGGCCTCGCCCGCCTCGCACTGCGCCGCCCGCGCGGCGTCGGCGAAGCGCGCCGGCCCCGCGCCCGTGGCACTCACCGCGCCCGCCGCCTGGAGCTGCGCCTGCAGCTCGTGCAGCGCCGCGGCCACCGTGACCGGCCGCGACTGCGCCGCGCACCCGCCCAGCGTGGCCAGCACGGCCAGCGCCCATGAGCGCGCCATCGCCCGCCCCTCCGATTGCCCCGCGTGCCCGCCCGCCCTATCTGAGCGGTGCGGCCATGTCGTCCGCGGAGCGCTATGCATGAACGCCACGGGTGGTGTGCCGATCGATCTGATCCTCCTGGGCATGGTGGCGGCCTTCCTCGTGCTGCGCCTGCGCTCCATCCTGGGCCGGCGCACCGGGTTCGAGGGCACGCCCGCCGCCCCCGCGCGCCCCGCCGCCGCCGCGTCCCCCGTCATCGAGGGCCGCGCCGAGCCGATGGCCGCCCCCGTCACGCGCGCCGTGCCCGACCCCGCGACCCCGCTCGGCGAGACCCTCGCCCGCATCGCCGCCTCCGACCCCTCGTTCCTGCCCGCGCGCTTCCTGCAGGGCGCCGAGGCCGCCTTCCGCATGATCGTCGAGGGCTTCGCCACCGGCAACCGCGTCGCCCTGCGCAAGCTCCTCGCCGACGGCGCCTACGCCGCCTTCGAGTCCGCCATCGCCGCCCGCGAGGCCGCCGGCGAGACCCAGCGCAGCGAGATCCGCTCCGTCGACCAGGCCGAGATCACCGACGCCCACCTCCAGGGCGGCCTCGCCGACATCACCGTGCGCTTCACCTCCACCCAGGTCAGCTTCGTCACCGGCGCCGACGGCCTCCCCGTCTCCGGCGTCGACGGCATCACCGAGCTGGTCGACGTCTGGACCTTCGAGCGCAACACCGGCGCGGCCGGCGTCGCCTGGAAGCTCGCCGATGCGGTCAGCGGCTAGGAAGCAAGCAAGGCCAGAGGCTCTGCCTCTGGACTCCGCCAAAGGCTCGCCTTTGGAAACCCCGACGGGGCCGGCGGCACCTCCCGCAGGCCCGTGCCGCTGCCTCTTTTCGCGCCACCCGCCGCCCCGCCCTGTCCTGCGCCGCAGGACAAAGGCCTGAAAAAGCCGCCCTTCGTCCTGCGCGGCAGGACAGGAAAGCCGTCGTTTGTCCTGCGCGGCAGGACGGAAAGGCCGCCCTCGTCCTGCGCCGCAGGACACCCCGTCACGGGCGATTTCCTCCCCCTGCGCGATCGCCTAGAAGGGGGCATGGACCCCTATCTGCCGAACTTCTGGTATCTCGTGGTCGCCGGCCGCGCCGTCGCGGCAGGGCGCACGGTCCCCGCCACCCTGCTCGGCCAGGCGCTGCTCGTCGGCCGCGCGCGCGACGGCACGGTGTTCGCCTACGCCGACCGCTGCCCGCACCGCGGCATGCCCATGCGCCACGGCTCCTTCGACGGCGAGGCCCTGCAGTGCGGCTACCACGGCTGGCGCTTCCGCACGACCGACGGCCGCTGCACGTCGATCCCTGCGCTCGCCGAGCGCGACACCATCGACCCCACCCGCTTCTCCCTGCGCGGCCTCCCCTGCCGCGAGGTCCAGGGCAACATCTGGGTCTGGCCGGGCGACGCCACCGCCGACCTGCCCCCCGTCCCCGCCGTCCCAGGCTTCGACGGCGTCGCCCCCCAGGTCGCCGCCGTGATGCGCTTCCCCTGCCCCGCCGACGTCGCGACCATGGGCTTCATCGACCCCGCCCATCCCGCCTTCGTGCACACCTCGCGCTGGTGGAAGCGCAAGCCGTCCACCTCGCTGCGCCCGAAGGAGAAGGCGTTCGAGCCCGACGCCCTCGGCTTCCGCATGAAGCGCCACCACCTGAAGCACGGCGCCAACCCGTACCGCCTGCTCGGCGCCAACGTCCACGTCGACGTGACGATCCAGCTCCCCGGCCTGCGCATCGAGCACATCCAGGGCGACCGCCACTCCGCCTGCGTGCTCGCGATGTCCACGCCCGTGGGCCCGGAGGCCACCGACGTCCACTACTGCGTCTGGTGGAGCATGGGCTGGCTGGCTGCGGCGCGCCCCGCCGCGCGCTGGATGGCGCGCGACTTCCTGCGCCAGGACTACGACATCGCCGTCCAGCTCCAGGAAGGCGGCGCCCCCTTCCCGCCGCCGATGTTCGTGGGCGACGCCGATGCCCAGATCCGCTGGTTCCTGCGCGTCAAGAAGGAGTACCAGGCCAGCCAGGACGAGCGCCGCGCCTTCGCCAACCCGCTGCGCGAGCAGGTCCTGCAGTGGCGGAGCTGAGCGCGGGGCGTGCCCTCGCCTGACGACGCCCCATCCTCTGCCACGGCGTCGCTCGGCCGCACCGCGCGCGTCGTCGTCGCCCTCAACCTCTGCGGTTTCGCGGCCGAGTGCGCCGTCGCCCTGCACGCCGGCTCGGTGTCCCTGTTCGCCGACAGCGTCGACTTCCTCGAGGACGCCTCGATCGGCCTGCTCCTCCTCCTCGCCCTCCCCTGGCCGCCCCGCCGCCGCGCCGCGGTGGGCAGCGCGATGGCCGGCGTCCTGCTCCTGCCCGCCTGCGCCACGCTGTGGACCGCCGCCGGCCGCCTCGCCGCGCCGCTCGCCCCGCCCTGGCTCCCCGCCGCCGCCACGCCCCCCGCGCCGCTGCCTCTCGCCCTGGCCGGCGCGGGCGCGCTCGCCGTCAACCTGGCCTGCGCGGCGCTGCTCGCCCGACACCGCGCCCACGGCGGCAGCCTGGCGCGCGCGGCGTTCCTCTCGGCACGCAACGACGTCGCCGGCAACCTCGCCGTCGTCGCGGCCGGGGCGCTCACCGCCGCCTGGCCCTCGGCGTGGCCCGACCTCGCCGTGGGCCTGGGCATCGCCGCCCTGAACGCGGGGGCGGCGCGCGAGGTCTGGGCGGCGGCACGGACCGAGAGGAAGCAAGCATGAGGCTCTGCCTCAAACTCCGCCAAAGGCCAAGCCTTTGGAATCCAATACTTAAGTAAATGGGATCAAAGGGTCCTCGGACCCTTTGCGGGTTCGGGCAGAGCCCGACCTTGCTTCACATCCGCCGGTCCACGCACCGCTCCGCCGTCGTCCCCGTGACCAGGATATGCGGATTCCGCGCCCGCAAGAGCCCCGGCAGCGTGTCGCGGCGCGCGAGATAGATGGCGTCCGACATCTGGCGGCTGTAGGGCGACTGGTCCCAGGCCTGGACGAAGTCGCAGGTGCTGGCGCCCCCGTTGGGCGTGCGCAGGGTGTGCCAGACCTCGTCGAGCCCGGTGAGGCTGCCGACCGCCACGACGCCGGCGACCACGGCGAGGCGCAGGCCGCCGCGCTCCAGGGCCGTGGCGGCGGCGTGGCCGGTGGCGATGGCGAGGATGGCCAGCGCGGGGATCGAGGCGCGCATGGCGAAGTCGTTGGACACGCCGATCCGGTAGAACGGGATCAGCGCCAGCGAGGCCACCGCCACGAGCCAGGTCGAGCGCGACGGGCCCTCGCCGTGGCGGTCGGGAAAGGCGGTGACGGCCGCGAAGGGCAGCAGCTCCAGCGCCAGGAACGCGGGGTAGCGGAGGAGGAACTCGGTGTTGAGCGGCTGGAAGCCGCGGGCGATGCCGCCGCCGTCGCTGGCCAGGTAGAGCGCCACGGGCAGCAGCGCCACGCCGAGCACCGCCGGCGCCGCGACGTCGAGCGGGCGGACCGCGCGGGCCCGCAGCGCCTCGATGCCGGCCTTGAGCAGGAACGGGGCGGCTCCCATCGCGGCGAAGGGGGACCACACCAGCGAGAGCCCGGCGCCGGCCATCAGCGCGCCGACGCGGAGCCGGCCGCGCTCGTGCAGCAGCAGGAGGGCGACGACGAACCAGCCGGCCAGCGCGTGGTGCGGCACCCAGAGCACGAGCGTCGGCACCGAGGAGTACTGGAACAGGCGGTCCCACCACTGGATGTCGTCGGGGATGGCGAAGGGGGCGCCGTCGCCCAGCGTGTGGCGGGCGGCGACGGCCAGCGTGCCCACCATGTCCCAGCCGCCGAACACGCAGAACACCGCGAGCACCACGAGGGAGCGGCGACGCGAGCCGCTCGCGCAGAACACCCGCAGCACGACGGCGAGCGCCACGGTGTCCTGCGCCCAGAGCGCCAGGTGGGCGGCGCGCAGGCCGGCGGCCTTGCCCGCCAGCGCGGGCAGCAGGTAGAGGCCGAGCGGCGCGCGCAGCACGCGGTCGGCACCGTCCACGCGGTAGGCAAAGGGCCAGCGCTGCGCCACCAGGTCGTGGAGCACGGCGTCGCGCACCAGCCAGTCCGGGGTCGCGGGCAGCAGCCGGCCCTCGCCGCCCAGCATGGTGAGCAGCAGCGCCGCGGCCGCCGAGGCGAGCCAGAGCACGCGCCCGCCTGCTCCGGACGGCGCGCTCCCGCGCAGCAGCGCGAAGGCCGGCACTGCGGCCAGGGCCACGGCCGCGCCCAGCGCCGGGTTGCCGAGGAAGGCGCACAGCAGGGCGGCGGGCAGCGCCAGGAGGAGCAGGATCGCCGCCGCCTCGCCGCCGTGCGGCACGGGCCTCACCGCGTCGCCTGCGCGGCGGCAACCTGCGCGCGGCGGCGGTGTTGCACCTGCGCATTCATCGGGGACGACACGCCGTGCGCCATGCTCCGCTCCTTCTCGCCTCCGCCCTGGCCGTTCTGGCGGTCCCTGTCGTGCGTGCGGCCGACGCGGTGTCGGCGGCCGACCGCAGCTTCGTGGCCATGGTGAGCCAGGGCGGCATGTTCGAGGTCAAGCTCGGGCAGCTCGGGGCGGAGCAGGGCTCGCGCCAGGACATCCGCGACCAGGGCAACACCGAGGCGCACGACCACCAGCTCGTGGGCGACAAGCTGCGCTCGATCGCGACGGCGGCGGGCATCGAGATCGGCGACACGCTGAACGCGCAGTTCCAGAAGAGGCTGGACGCGGCGCGCGCCCTGTCCGGCGAGGCGTTCGACGCGGCCTACCTGCGCGCGATGGAGGACATCCACGCCAAGGACGGCGCCGCCTTCGCCAAGGAGGCCACCGCCGGCACCGAGCCGCAGCTCCGGGCGTTCGCCGCAGAGACGCACCGCATCGTGGAGCGCCACATCGGCGAGCTGAAGGCCGTCGGCCCCACCGGCCGCTGAGCCTTCCTTCCATTGCGCCGGTCCAGGGGCGCTGCCCCTGGCGGGTCCAGGGCAGCGCCCTGGCCTTGCCTCGCCGCGCCCAGTTGCCATCGCCGGCCTGTCGCCCCTAGATCGCGGAACCGCTGCTTCGGAGTCCCGCGCGATGCCCCGCCCCTTCCTGCGTGCCCTGCTCGTGCTGTCGGCGCTCGGCGTGGCGCCGGCGCGGGCCGAGGAGAAGGTCCTCAACGTCTACAACTGGTCCGACTACATCGGCGCGGAGACGGTGGCGGCGTTCGAGCACGCGACGGGCATCACGGTGCACTACGACGTCTACGACTCCAACGAGGTGCTGGAGGCCAAGCTGCTGGCCGGGCACTCCGGCTACGACCTGGTGGTGCCCAGCGCCGAGCCGTTCCTCGCGCGCCAGGTCAAGGCCGGCGTGTACCGGCCGCTGGACCGGGCGCGCATCCCGAACTGGGGCAACCTCGACCCGGCGATGATGGCCGCCGTCGCGGGCGCGGACCCCGGCAACGCGCACGGCGCGATCTGGGCGTGGTCGACCACGGGGCTGGGCGAGAACGTGGCCAAGGTCCGCGCGGCGCTGGGCCCGGACGCGCCGCTGGACAGCCTCGCGGTGCTGTTCGATCCGAAGAACGCGGCGAAGCTCAAGGACTGCGGCGTCACGATGCTCGACTCCGCGGCGGAGGTGTTCCCGGTGGCGCTGCGCTACCTGGGGCTGGACCCGGCGTCGCAGGACCTGGGCGACCTGAAGCGCGCGCAGGCGCTGCTGATGTCGGTGCGGCCGTACGTGCGCTATTTCCATTCGTCCCAGTATATCAACGACCTGGCCAACGGCGGGGTGTGCCTGTCGCTGGGGTTCTCCGGCGACGTGCTGATCGCGCAGCAGCGGGCGCACGACGCGGGCAACGGCGTAGGCATCGAGTACCGCCTGCCGCGCGAGGGCACGATCGAGTCGTTCGACATGATGGCGATCCCCGCCGACGCGCCCCACCCCGAGGCCGCCGAGGCGTTCATCAACTTCGTGCTCCAGCCCACGGTGATGGCGGGGATCAGCAACACCGTGTTCTACGCCAACGGGGTGCCGGCGACGAAGCCGCTGCTGCGCCCGGCGCTGGCGGACAACCCGAACGTGTTCCCCGCGCCGGCGCTGGCCGCGAAGCTGTTCCCCGGGAGCGAGGTCTCGGCGCGCTACGAGCGGGAGCGCACGCGGGCGTGGACGACCGTGACCACGGGGCACTGATGGCGAAGGAAGCAAGGCCAGAGGCGCTGCCTCTGGACTCCGCCAGGGCGAGCCCCCCTGGACTGGCTCTACTTGGGGAAGCAGGTCCAGGGGCGGCTCGCCCCTGGCGGGTCCGGGCAGAGCCCGGCCTTCCTTCGTGACCGCGCCCTGCGTCTCGATCGACGCCGTCTCCAAGCACTACGGCGACGTGCCCGCGGTGGACCGCGTGAGCCTGGACGTGGCCGCCGGCGAGCTGTTCGCGCTGCTGGGCGGCTCGGGCTCTGGCAAGACGACGCTGCTGCGCATGGTGGCCGGCTTCGTGGAGCCCAGCGCCGGGCGGATCGCGATCGACGGCGTGGACATGGCCGGGGTTCCGCCGCACCGGCGGCCGGTGAACATGATGTTCCAGAGCTACGCGCTGTTCCCGCACATGAGCGTTGCGCGCAACATCGGCTACGGGCTGCGCCAGGCGGGCGTGCGCGGGGCGGAGCTGGCGGCCCGCGTGGACGAGGCGCTGGCGCTGGTGCAGCTCGCGGGGTTCGGGGGGCGGCGGCCGGACGAGCTGTCGGGCGGGCAGCGGCAGCGGGTGGCGCTGGCGCGGAGCCTGGTGATGCGGCCGCGCGTGCTGCTGCTCGACGAGCCGATGGGGGCGCTGGACCGCAAGCTGCGCGAGGAGACGCGGCGCGAGCTGGTGGCGATCCAGCGCGCGGTGGGCATCACCTTCCTCATGGTCACGCACGACCAGGAGGAGGCGATGGGCATGGCCGACCGCATCGCGGTGATGCACGCAGGAAGGATCGCGCAGCTCGGCACGCCGGTCTCGCTGTACCGGCGGCCGACGAGCCGGCTGGTGGCGGAGTTCGTGGGGTCGGTGAACCTGCTGGCGGGGCGGGTCGCGCAGGCGGGGCCGCAGGGCTGCGTCGTCGCGAGCGAGCACGCCGGCCTGCTGCACGCGCCGGCGACCGAGGTTGCCGCGGGGCAGTCGGTGTGGGTGGCGCTGCGCCCGGAGGACGTGCGCCTGGTGCGCGAGGACGGCGCGGCCGCGGAGGCGAACGGGGCGGCGGGGGTGGTGGAGGACGTGTCGTGCCTCGGGCCGCAGACGCTGTGCCAGGTGGTGCTGGCGGGCGGGCACAAGCTGCGCGTCAGCCTGCCCGGGGTCGCCGAGGTGGCTCCGGGCGAGCGCGTCCGGCTTGGGTGGGCGTCGGCGGCGCTCTCGGTGCTGCTGCGGTGAGCGGGCCTGGGCGGGCGCGGGGCTGGCTGCGCGCGGTGGTGCCGGGGACGCCGCTGCTGTGGCTCGGCGCGTTCTTCCTGCTGCCGTGCCTGGTGGTGCTGCGGATGAGCTTCTCCGAGGCCGTCGTGGCGCAGCCGCCGGTCTCGCCGCTGTGGGCCTGGGCGGACGGCGCGCTGACTCTGACGCTGCACCTCGACACCTACGGGCAGCTGTTCGGCGACTGGCTGTACGCCCGCGCGCTGCTCGGCTCGGCGTGGATCGCCGGCGTCTCGACGCTGGCGTGCCTGCTGGTCGGCTACCCGGTGGCGCTGGCCATCGCGCGCACGCCGGCGTCGCGGCGCGGGCCGCTGCTGATGGCGGTGATGCTGCCGTTCTGGACCAGCTTCCTGATCCGCGTGTATGCCTGGATCCTGATCCTCAAGGACGAGGGCCTGCTGAACCAGGCGCTCGCCGTGTTCGGCCTCGGGCCGCTGCACGTCATGAACACCGACCTCGCGGTGTGCATCGGCATCACCTACTCCTACCTGCCCTTCATGGTGCTGCCGCTGTACGCGACGCTGGTGGCGCAGGACCC
>JBPBQS010000321.1:0-40592 GCA_050920955.1 Janthinobacterium lividum
ACTCGACCCGCTTGATCCCGGCGTAGCTGACCTCGTGCACGATGTTGCCCGCGAACTCGCGGCGCAGGTAGTCGCGCCCCTTGCGCCCGACGGTCATCAGCTTGACCGTCTTGCCCTCGGCCTCGAGGCGGCGCGCCATCACCCGCGTCATCCGCCCGACCTGCGAGTTGAACGCCCCTGCCAGGCCGCGATCCGCCGTGATCGCCACCAGCAGGTGCACCTGGTCGCGCCCGGTCCCCGCCAGCATCAGCGGCGCCCCGGGGGAACCCGCGACACTGTTCGCGAGCGAGGCCAGCATCCGCTCCATCGCCAGCGCGTACGGCCGCGCCGCCTCGGCCTGGCTCTGCGCGCGGCGCAGCTTGGACGCTGCCACCATCTTCATCGCGGACGTGATCTTGCGCGTGGACTTCACGCTGTTGATCCGTCCGCGCAGGTCCTTCAGGCTCGGCATCGCCCGTCCCTCAGGCGACGAAGCGCTTGACGAGCCCGTCCAGGAACGTGCCCAGCTTGGCCTCCACGTCCTTCTTGATCTCGCGGTTGTCGCGGATCGACGCCAGGATGCCCGTGTCGCCCGAACGCAGCTCGCCCAGCATCTGCGCCTCGAACTTGCCGATCTGCGGCAGCTCGATCTTGTCCAGGTAGCCGCGGGTGCCGGCGAAGATCACCACCACCTGCTCCTCGACCGGGACCGGCTTGAACTGCGGCTGCTTCAGGATCTCCGTCAGCCGCGCGCCGCGCGACAGCAGCTGCTGCGTCGAGGCGTCGAGGTCCGAGGAGAACTGCGCGAACGCCGCCATCTCGCGATACTGCGCGAGGTCCAGCTTGATCTTGCCCGCAACCTGCTTCATCGCCTTGATCTGCGCCGCAGAGCCGACGCGCGACACGCTCAGCCCGACGTTGACCGCCGGCCGGATGCCGCGGAAGAACAGCTCGGTCTCGAGGAAGATCTGCCCGTCCGTGATCGAGATCACGTTGGTCGGGATGTAGGCGGACACGTCGCCCGCCTGCGTCTCGATCACCGGCATCGCCGTCAGCGAGCCCGCGCCGAACGCGTCGCTCATCTTCGCTGCACGCTCAAGCAGGCGCGAGTGCAGGTAGAACACGTCGCCCGGATACGCCTCGCGGCCGGGCGGACGGCGCAGCAGCAGCGACATCTGGCGATACGCCACCGCCTGCTTCGACAGGTCGTCGTAGAAGATGACCGCGTGCATCGCGTTGTCGCGGAAATACTCGCCCATCGTGGCGCCGGTGTACGGCGCCAGGAACTGCATCGGCGCCGGGTCGGACGCGGTTGCCGCCACCACGATGGAATACTCCATCGCGCCGTATTCCTCGAGCGTGCGCACCAGCTGCGCCACCGTCGAGCGCTTCTGCCCGACCGCGACGTAGATGCAGTAGAGCTTCTTGCTCTCGTCGGTGCCCTGGTTGGCGATCTTCTGGTTGAGGATGGTGTCCAGGATCACCGCGGTCTTGCCGGTCTGCCGGTCGCCGATGATCAGCTCGCGCTGCCCGCGGCCCACCGGGATCAGGCTGTCGATCGACTTGATGCCGGTCTGCATCGGCTCGTGCACGGACTTGCGGGGAATGATCCCCGGCGCCTTCACCTCGACGCGCATCTGCTTGACGTCGACCAGCGGCCCCTTGCCGTCGATCGGCTGCCCGAGGCCATCAACCACGCGGCCTAGCAGGCCGCGGCCCGCCGGCACCTCGACGATCGACCCGGTCCGGCTGACGGTGTCGCCCTCGCGGATGCCCTTGTCGTCGCCGAAGATCACCACGCCGACGTTGTCGGTCTCGAGGTTCAGCGCCATGCCGCGCAGGCCCACGGACGGGAACTCGACCATCTCGCCAGCCATCACGTTCTGCAGCCCGAACACGCGCGCGATGCCGTCGCCGACGCTGAGCACCTGCCCGGTCTCGGCCACGTTGGCCTCGCTGTCGAAGCTCGCGATCTGCTGCTTCAGGATCTCCGAGATCTCGGCGGGACGGATTTCCATGTCAGGCGGCTCCCTTCATCGCGTACTGCAGGCGCTGCAGCCGGGACTTTATGCTTGAATCGTAGAGGCGGGCGCCGACACGCACGACGACCCCGCCCAGCAGGCTCTCGTCGACACGCTCGTCGATGCTGACCCGGCCATAACCGGCCTCGATCAGCCGCGCCCGCAGCTGCTCGCGCTGCACGTCGGACAGGCGGTGCGCCGAGGACACCTGCGCCATCACCACGCCGCGCTTCTCCGCGACCAGGGCGGCGAACGCCACCACGATCGAGCGCAGCTGTGACAGACGCCGGTTGTTGGCGACCACGCCCACGAAATCCTGCACGGTCTTGCCGAAGCCCTGGCCCGCCAGCACGGCCGTCACCGCGACCCGCGCCTTCTGCACGTCCACCAGCGGGCTCTCCAGCAGGCGGCGCAGGGGCGTGCTCTCGTCGATCAGGCGCCCGAGCGCCTCCATCTGGTCCACGGTCGCGTCGAGCGACTTCTGCTCGTCGGCAAAGCCGTAGAGGGCCGCCGCGTAACGGTCGGCGAGGCCGCCGCCGCGGGACAGGGTCGTGACGTCTGCGGCCAAAGGGAGGATTCCGTCGCTTGTCGGGGGGCGGCACCTGCGCCGATCGCGCGGCTCCTACCATGGAGGTGCAGGCCACGCAACGCCCGCACGGCCGCGTGAGCCCCCGCCGGAAGAAAGCAAGCATGAGGCGCTGCCTCAAACTCCGCCAAGGGAAGCCCCTTGGATGGCTTCCCTAGGCAAAGGGATCAAAGGGCCTCGGGCCCTTTGCGGGTTTGGGCAGAGCCCATGCCTGCTTCAGACCCAGCGCCCCGGCACCCAGCCCCATCCCGCCCCGCGCCGTTCCCAGTGCCCGTGCACGAAGCGCAGGTGCTGCGGCGGCTGCGAGACGTAGCGCCCGGGGTGCCAGGTGTAGCCGACCTCGTCCTGCAGGTAGTGCCCCGGCTCCCACACCAGCCGCTCCGCCTGCCGTGGCCGCGGCGGCACCCGCTCGGCGCGCGGCGGCGGCATCGGCCCCGGCCCCGCCACGATCGTGCCGTCGGGGGCGACCCCGACCGGCGACGCCGTGCCGACGCAGCCGGCCAGCCCCCCGCCCGCCGCGAGCAGGCACAACGGCAGCAAGGCACGCCGCAAGGCGCCGGAAAGGACGGAAAGGTTCATGGCGCCCGACGCTACAGGGCCGCGAGGCGCCCCGGAAGGGCTCCCGGCGCCGGCCCGTCTCGCGTAGGACGTCCCCCTCGCCCGCGACAGGGCGCGCCCGGGAGAACGCCGATGCCCCAGCCTGCCGCAGCACCCGCCCCCCGCGACACGGCCCGCGTCCTCCTCGCCAGCCTGGTCGGCACCACCGTCGAGTTCTACGACTTCTACATCTACGGCATCGCCTCCGCCCTCGTGATCGGCCCGGTGTTCTTCGCCGGCGCCACCCCGGGCGTCGCCTCGCTCGGCGCCTTCCTCACCTTCGGCATCGCCTTCCTCGCCCGCCCCGTCGGCTCCGCGGTGTTCGGCCACTTCGGCGACCGCGTCGGCCGCAAGAGCACGCTCGTCGCCTCCCTCCTGGTGATGGGCGCCTCCACGGTGCTGATCGGCACGCTCCCCGGCTACGCCCAGGCCGGCTGGCTCGCCCCCGCGCTGCTCTGCCTCATGCGCCTCGGCCAGGGCATCGGCCTGGGCGGCGAGTGGGGCGGCGCAGCCCTGCTCGCCGTGGAGAACGCGCCCCCCGGCCGCCGCGGCTGGTTCGGCATGGTGCCGCAGCTCGGCCCGCCCATCGGCTTCCTGCTCGCCAACGCCACCTTCCTGCTGCTCGACGCCGGCCTCGGCGAGCAGCGCTTCGGCGCCTGGGGCTGGCGCCTGCCGTTCCTGGGCAGCGCCGTCCTCGTGGGCCTCGGCCTCTACGTCCGCGTCAGCCTGCACGAGACCCCGAGCTTCGCCCGCGTGCTCGACGGCGGCCGGCGCGTCCGCGTGCCCCTCGCCGCCGTGCTGTCGCGCCACTGGCGGCCGCTGCTGCTCGGCTCCGTGGCGATGATGCTGCCCTACGTGCTGTTCTACGTGTCCACCGTGTTCGCCCTGGGCTACGGCACCGCCACCCGCCACATCCCGCGCACCGAGTTCCTCGGCCTGCTCTGCGTCGCCGTGCTGGCGATGGCCGCCGCGACCCCGCTCTCCGGCGCCTGGTCCGACCGCTTCGGCCGCCGCCCCGTGCTCCTGGCCGGCATGGCGCTCGCCGCCGCCTCAGGCTTCCTCATGCCCCCGCTCCTGGGCGAAGGCGGCCCCGCCGGCATCCTGCTGTTCCTCGCGATCGAGCTGGGCCTGATGGGCCTCGTCTTCGCGCCGATGGGCGCCCTGCTGCCCGAGCTGTTCCCCCCGGAGGTGCGCTACACCGGCGCCTCGGCCGCCTACAACCTGGGCGGCATCCTCGGCGCGTCCCTCGCCCCCTCGCTGGCGCAGCGCCTGGCCGAACACGGCGGCCTCTCCTGGGTCGGCTGGTACGTCACCACAGCCGCCGCCATCAGCTTCGCCGCGGTGCTCGCCCTGCGCGAGACGTCCGCCGACGAGGACGAAGCAAGCATGGGCTCTGCCCAAGCCCGCAAAGGGTCCGAGGACCCTTTGATCCCACTTGCTAAGTAAAGCCATCCAAGGGGCTTCCCTTGGCGGAGTTTGAGGCAGCGCCTCAACCTTGCTTGCCTGCTACTCCGACCGGGCGTCGAACCGCGGCTCCGCGCGCCGTGCGCCTTGCCGCCCCGACAGGTCCGGGGCCACGTCGCGTGTGCGCGGCGCCGGCGGGATGGGCGGCCGGCTCGGCAGGACGTCGTGAAGCGTGGCCGGCTCGGGCGACGGGTCGGTCCAGTCGGTGGCGACGTCCCGGCTCACGCCGCGGTCCGGCAGGCGCAGCGACAGCGACCGCAGCTCCACCCCCAGCTCCTCCAGGTGCAGCTCCAGGCTGTCCAGCCGCGACTTCACCCCGAAGACGGCGAACGGCATCAGCAGGAACGCCAGCGCGAACAGGCCCCCCGCAACCACGAGCAGCGTCTGCACCCACCAGGGCACCCAGTCCGGGAACGCGAAGGGAAGCTCCATCCCGCAACCGTATCACTGTGCCGCGCGCCGACGGAATGCCCCGCGTGTCACGACACTGCGCGCCGGGCGCGTGCCTAGTCGCGCCACCACTTCACGGGCTCGGGCGTGACGCCCCCCGCCTCGCCGTCCTGCGCCGGAGGCGGAGCCGCCGCGAACAGCGCCTCGGCCTCCGCCAGGTGCCGCACGGCCTGCACCGCCTCCGGCTCCTCGCTGGTCCGCTCCACCCGCACCTGCCGACGCGCGCCCTCGCCGCCGCGCCGCGCCGCCGCCAGCTCCTGGTCGCGCGCGCGCAGCTCGGCGCGCAGCTCGCGCAGCTCCTGGTCGCGGGCCTGGATCTGCGCCAGCGCCTGCTCCAGGTCGAGCTCCGCATGCCCGAGCCTGGTCTGCACGCCGTGCAGCGTGACCGTGATGTCGTTCAGCGCGCGCTCTGCGGCGTGCTGGGCCGCGCGGACGCGGTCCATGGGCTCGATCACGACCGCGACCGGCTCCGGCATCGGCCGCTTGGCCTCGCGCGTCTCGGTGCGCGCCAGCGACAGCCGCACGACGGGCACGTCGCCGTCCTGGGCGAAGCGGTGGCGGCCGGCGGGCGCGTGCGCCTGCGGGGTGGAGCGCTGGCCGCGGCCCGAACGTCCGCCGCCTCCGCCGCCCAGGCCGAGGAGCGCGTTGCGCATGCGCTCCTCGTCGCGCTTCTCGGTGTCCAGAAGGTCCGGGGCGCGGCTGGTCTCGTTGCTGCTCAAGCGAAAGGGTATCCTGTGTGGCGGAGACGGCCGGGCAAGCCGCGATGGGGTGCCCGAAACTTCTGTCTCGGCGGTGTCCCGGAGTATCGGGTCTGACGGGATCGGCATCCGGGCCCGGATCCGTCATGGGCGCCCCGCTGCCGTGGCACGCGAGAACTGTCGTTTCCTGCAAAGGCGCACGAGACACCGGAAGGTTCCATCCCGCACGGGGCGGGCGGAAACCGTGTCCCCGGAATCATCCGTCGGCGACAGGGTGCAGGCTCGAGTGGGAATCTCCCTAGCACGCCGCGGAACGCGACGCCAGGGCAGGCAGGCCGGTGTCCTCCCTCCGCCCCGGAAGGCCCGGGCGGACCATCGCGGCGTCGGCACGCTGCGCCCGGACCCCGAAGGCTCCGGCAACCCCCTGATGCCACCTCTTGATTAAGGCATTCCGAAGGCGCTGCCCCGCACGGCGCCCCCGGCGCGGCCTCGGCCCCGCCTCAACCCCCCGCCCCACGCGCCTGCCCGATCAGCGCGAGCCCCTCCGCCACGGACACGAACTCCCCCCCGCCCGACACCTGCCCGGCGCCGAAGCGCTCCTCGAACAGCCGCCGGATCGCCGGCATCAGCGCGGTGCCCCCCGTGAGGAACACGCGATCGACCCCCCCGGCCGCCACCCCCGAGCGCTCCAGCGCCTGCTCCACCGTCGCCGACAGCCGCGCCAGGTCCGGCGCGATCCACCCCTCCAGCTCGGCGCGGGTGATCTCCTGCTCGATCTCGAACCCCTCGTGGCGGAAGCGCAGCACGGTGCTCTGCGCCCGCGACAGCGCCGCCTTGGCCGACGCCACCGCCCCGTACAGCCCGTACCCCGCCTCGTCCTCGATCAGCCGCGCCAGCGCCAGCAGCCGCTCCGGGTGCGCCGCATGCCGCGCCACCTCGGCGATCTCGCGCAGGGTGCGCGGCGTGCGCATCATCGACAGCCGGTGCCAGCGCGAGAACCCGGCGTAGAACTCCGGCGGCACCGGCAGATCCTGGCCCATCACCGCGTAGGTGTCCCCCCGCCCGAGCCGCGGCGCCACCACGCGCTCCATGATCCGCGCGTCGAAGCTGTCGCCCGCGATGCCCACCCCCGCGCTGCCCAGCGCCTCGACCCCCACCCCGCCCGCCCCGAAGCGCAGCACGGAGAAGTCGCTGGTGCCGCCCCCGAAATCCCCCACCAGCACCGTCGCCGCCCCCCCCAGCGTGCGGGCGAACCGGTACCCCGCCGCCTCCGGCTCCAGCGCCACGTCCACCTCCGGCCACCCCGCCTCGGCGAACCCCGCGCGCAGCCTGCGCTCGCCCAGCGCGTCGTCCGCCCGCTCGCCGGCGAAGCGCACCGGCCGCCCCGCCGTGATCCGCCCCCCCTCCAGCCCCCCCGGCAGCAGCGCGCGCAGGAACAGCCCCACCAGCCGCTCCAGCCCGAACGCCTGCCCGAACACCCGCGTCTCGGTGAAGCTGCGCTGCGCCAGGTAGGTCTTCATCGACATGATCAGCCGGCAGTCGCCGGGGTCCTCGAGGTAGCGCTCCACCGCCCCCGGCCCGATCGCATGCCGCAGCACCCCCTTCGCGCTCCAGAAGCACAGCACGCTGCGGATCGCCTCGACCTCAGCGGCCGGCGCCTCGATGCGCGCCGAGTGCAGCGCGCCGTCGTCCGTGGCCACGGCGACCACGCTGTTGGTGGTGCCGAAATCGACGCCGATGTGGGGCATGCACGGGTCCGCGATGGTGGCGAACGCGGTTCTAGGAAGCCAGGCGAGGCAAGGCCAGGGCCCTGCCCTGGACCCGCCAGGGGCAGCGCCCCTGGACCGGCACACACAAGGCCCGACGCAACGGCCCGTGCCGCCGGCCCCAACCCCGGGTTTCCAAAGGCGAGCCTTTGGCGGAGTCCGGAGGCAGCGCCTCTGGCCTTGCTCGGCCCCGAACGCGCTCCTTGCACTTTGCGTCGGTTCGGGCGACGCAGGCGGGGCGGGGACCGGCGCGCCATGACGCCGTCACAACAGGGGGCAACGCGATGACACACGACCAGGAGGTGGCGCGCGGCGTCACGCTGCAGCCGATCGCCGAAGTCGCCGAGCGCGCCGGCATCCCGGCCTCGGCGCTGGAGCCGTACGGCAAGAAGATGGCCAAGCTCGGCCTCGACTACGTCCGCTCCGTGCAGGGCAATCCCGACGGCAGGATCGTGCTCGTCACCGGCATCAGCCCGACCGCCGCCGGCGAGGGCAAGACCACCACCACTGTCGGCCTCGGCGACGCGCTGTGCGCGTCCGGCACCCGCGCCATCATCTGCCTGCGCGAGCCCTCGCTGGGCCCCTGCTTCGGCATGAAGGGCGGCGCCGCCGGCGGCGGCCGCGCCCAGGTCGCCCCCATGGAGGAGATCAACCTCCACTTCACCGGCGACTTCCACGCCATCACCTCGGCCAACAACCTGCTCGCCGCGATGCTGGACAACCACATCTACTGGGGCAACGCGCTCGGCATCGAGGCCCGCCGCATCACCTGGCGCCGCTGCCTCGACATGAACGACCGCCAGCTGCGCGACATCGTCCAGGGCCTGGAGGGCGCCGTGCGCGAGGACGGCTTCGACATCACCGTCGCCTCCGAGGTGATGGCCGTCTTCTGCCTCGCGAAGGACCTCCCCGACCTGCAGGACCGCCTCGGCCGCATGGTCGTCGCCACCCGCCGCGACGGCAGCGAGATCACCGCGCGCGACCTCAAGGCGGACGGCCCGATGGCGGCCCTCCTCAAGGACGCCTTCATGCCCAACCTCGTGCAGACGCTGGAGGGCAACCCCGCCCTCGTCCACGGCGGCCCGTTCGCCAACATCGCCCATGGCTGCAACTCCGTGATGGCCACGAAGCTCGCCCTCAAGCTCTCCGACGTGGTCGTCACCGAGGCCGGCTTCGGCGCCGACCTGGGCGCCGAGAAGTTCTTCGACATCAAGTGCCGCCAGGCCGGCATCGCCCCCTCCGCCGTGGTCGTCGTCGCCACCGCCCGCGCGCTCAAGATGCACGGCGGCGTCGCCAAGAACGCCCTGGGCCGCGAGGACATCGACGCCGTCACCCGCGGCCTCGTGAACCTCGAGCGCCACGTCGAGAACATGCAGGGCTTCGGCCTGCCCGTCGTGGTCTGCGTCAACCACTTCACCTCCGACACCGAGGGCGAGCTGTCCGCCATCCGCGACGGCATGGCCCGCCACGACGTCAAGGTCGTCGTCTGCACCCACTGGGCCGACGGCTCGAAGGGCACGCTCGCCCTGGCCGACGCCGTGCGCGAGATGCTCGACGCCGGCACCGCGAACTTCGCCCCCCTCTACCCCGACGACATGAAGCTCGCCGACAAGCTGCGCACCATCGCGCAGAAGATGTACCGCGCCTCCGACATCGCGCTGACCCCCGCCATCGCCAAGCGCTTCGAGGCGATCGAGAAGGCCGGCCACGGCCACCTCCAGATCTGCGTCGCCAAGACCCAGTACAGCTTCAGCTCCGACCCCACCGAGCTCGGCGCGCCCTCAGGCCACGTGCTCCCGGTCCGCGAGCTGCGCCTGTCCGCCGGCGCCGGCTTCGTGGTCGCGGTCTGCGGCGAGATCATGACCATGCCCGGCCTGCCCAAGGTCCCCTCCGCCGAGGGCATCGGCCTCGACGCCGACGGCCTGATCGAGGGCCTCTTCTGAGGAGCAGCAGGCAAGGTTGAGGCTCTGCCTCAAACTCCGCCAAAGGCTCGCCTTTGGAATCCTTCACTTAAGGGATGGGTTTCCAAAGGCCTCAGGCCTTTGGCGGGTCCGGGCAGAGCCCGGCCTTGCCTGCTCGCTGCCTGCCTCCAGGCCTGCGCCGCGGCCCCGCCCGCCTGCGTTGCCACCGCACCCGCGCCCGACGTGGTCTACGTGGTCTCGCACGGCTGGCACACCGACCTCGGCCTGCCCGCGGCCACGCTGCGCGGCGGCATGGCCCGCTTCCGAACCACCTTCCCCGGCCTGCAGACCCTGATGGTCGGCTACGGCCGCCGCTCCTTCATGATGGCGCCGGTCGAGACCTCCGGCGACCTGCTGACCGGCCCGCTCCCCGGCTCCGGCGCCCTCCAGGTCGCGGCGATCACCACGACCCCCGCCACGGCCTACCGCGACGGCACCGTGGCCACCCTGCGCCTGCCCCCCGGCGGCGCGGACCGCCTGTCCGCCTTCGTCTGGCGCAGCTTCGCCTCGAACCCCGACGGCACGCCGAAACCCCTCGGCGCGGGCTTCCCCGGCAGCGTGTTCTACGCCTCGCCCCTGGGCTACTCCGGCCTGCACACCTGCAACACCTGGACGACCCAGGCCCTGCGCGCGTCCGGCCTGGACGTGTCCGCCGCCGGCGTGGTGCTCGCCGGCCAGGTCATGAACCGGATCGCCGGAAGCGCGCAGGGCCTCTGCCGCATCGCCCCGAACCCCGGCTAGCCGGGGCGCAGCCTCAGGGCGCCGGCCTGGCCGGAACCGTCTCGCCGTTGGGCATCACGACGTAGGTCGGCGCCGGCGAGGAACCGCCCCCGCTGCCGAAGCTGGAGCTGCACGCCCCGAGCGCCACGCAGGCGCCCAGCACCAGCAGCGTCGCCCGCGAGAAGCCGAACGATTGGATCATGGACAGGCTCCTGGTCAGTCGCGCGACGAAGACGGGCGGGCCGGCTGCATCAGCACCTCGAGCGGCAGTCCCAGCGCCGGCGCCAGCGCGCCCATCATCGCCGCCCCCATCGGCCGCCGCCGGGCCAGCACGTCGGCCAGCTCCGGCTCCGGGATCCGCGAGATCGCGGCGAGCAGGCGCTGGCTGATGCCGGTCTCGCCCATCTTCTCCCACACCGCGTCGATCGGGTCCGCGGGCGGCCCGTCCCTGTGCCGGGCCTCGTAGCTCTCGGCCAGCGTGGCGAGCACGTCGAGCCGGTCGAACTCGTCGCTGCCCGCGGCGGGGTCCAGCGCCAGCAGCCGCGCGATCTCCGCGCGTGCCGCCTCGAGGTCCTGTTCGGTGCGAATGGGGCGTATTGTCATGGCACGCGACGTAGGCAATGCGCGCCACGCAGGCAAGGCCCTCAGCCGCCCCGCCGCCCGCCCCGCGCCGTGCGCACCCCCATCCAGACCACCCCCGCCACCAGCAGCACCAGCGCCGCCACCGCCGGCACCAGCAGCGCCCACCACAACGCGCGCTGCGCCGGCGTCACGAAACGCTCGCCGATCCGGTGCCCATGGAACGCGGCCGCGAACGCGATAGTCTGGTGCGTGCCCTCCACCGGATGGTCCGGCGCATGCCCGACCAGCCAGGCGTGGTAGGCCGCCCCGAGCACGCCCGACAGCACCCCGCCGATCAGCCCATGCTGCAGCAGGCCGCCCACGCGCGGGCTCAGGCCGGACGGCGGGGGCACGCTGGGCATCGCGGCATCTCCGGGCGACGGATGCACCCGAGATTGGAACGCCCAGGCCAAAGAGCCAGGAAGCAAGCATGGGCTCTGCCCAAACCCGCCAGGGGCGAGCCGCCCCTGGACCGGCCTTACTTAAGGGGTGCGTTCCAAGGGCGCAGCCTTTGGCGGAGTTTGAGGCGGCGCCTCAACCTTCCTTGCCTTGCCCCAGCCGCGCCTTGCGCCGCCGCTCGTGCCAGGCCTCCATCAGCTGGATCACCGTGGCCGAGGTCTCCTCGATGGAGCGCCGCGTGACGTCGATCACCGGCCACCCCCGCCGCGTGCACAGCCTACGCGCCCAGAGCAGCTCCGCCTTGACGCTCTCCAGGTCCACGTAGTCGCCGCTGCTCTGCCGCATCACCCCGGCGTTCTCGCCCGACGCGATCAGCTTGAGCCGGTGGCGCCGTATCTCGATCAGCGCCGGCGCGTCCAGCGTCAGCCCCACCACCGGGCACGCCGGCTCCTCCAGCCCGGGCGGATCGGGCGTCCCCGGCACCAGCGGCACGTTGGCCGCCTTCACCCCCCGGTTCGCGAGATAGAACGACGTCGGTGTCTTCGACGAGCGCGACACGCCGACGACGCACACGTCGGCCTCCGCGATGCCCTTCTGCATCTGCCCGTCGTCGTGGGCGAGCACGAAATGCATCGCGTCGATCCGCCGGAAGTAGTCCGCGTCGAGCACGTACTGCCGACCGGGACGCGCCACCGCCTGCGCCCCCAGCATCTCCGTCAGCACCGACATCACCGGGTCGAGCACGTTGACCACCGACACGCCGAGCCGCGCGCACGTCGTCTCCAGGTCGTGGCGCAGCGCGTGGTCGATCACGGTGGACAGCACCGGCCCCGGCTCCGCCTCGATGCCCTCCAGCACCCGGTGCAGCTGCAGCCTGGTGCGGATCAGGCTCCAGCGGTGGTGCAGGATCGAGGTGCCGTCGAACTGCGACACGGTGGCGCGCGCCACCGAGTTCAGGGTCTCCCCCGTGGAGTCCGAAACGAGATGGAGGTTGATGCGTGTGCCGGACATGGAAGCGAGGATAGCGGGGATAACTCCGCCGCGCACCCGCCTTGGGAGAGTCGCCGACGAATGCCGGGGACGGTACGACCGTACGCCCGTACGCGGGACGAATCCGCAGGGGGTCGAGCCGCGACTCGGGACGGTTCCGGATTCGCCAGCTGCCACAACGACTTGCGACCCCCGGAGGCTGTGGACAATCCTGTGTACTCCCGGGGCAAAGCGGGTACCCCGTCATCCACAGGGCTCCTCTGCCCCTCCCCGAGTCTTCTAAGACTCTCTTTTGAGAGAAGAGGCCCGCGCGTGGACGCCTCGCACGCCATGAGTCGCGCCCCGCCCCCTGAGTCGCGCGACTCCGCAACACCTTCGCCCTTCGCGAGTCACGGAGCCCCCGGACACGGTTCCCACGTCGCCCGATCGGCTCTACCAAGGCCGCATGCAGAAGCGGGCGGAATCGATGGGCGAGCTGGGAGCCGACGGGCGCGAGGCCGGCGTGGCAGGAGCAGCGAAGCCCCTGCTGCGCGTCCTGGGCGGGGAGTCCGTATGGCCGCCGCCGATGTGGCTGATGCGCCAGGCCGGCCGCTACCTCCCCGAATACCGTGCGCTCCGCGTGCAGTCCGACTTCATCGGCTGCTGCACGACTCCCGACCTCGCCACCGAGATCACGCTCCAGCCCGTGCGCCGCTTCGGCATGGACGCCGCGATCCTGTTCAGCGACATCCTCATGGTCCCCTGGGCGCTGGGCCAGGGCCTGCAGTTCGTCTCCGGCGAGGGCCCCGAGCTCCCCCCGATCCGCGACCAGGCCGGCTTCGAGGCCCTCGACCGCGGCCGCCTCTCCGACGCCATCCAGCCGATCCTGGAGACCGTGCGCCGCGTCCGCGCCGCCCTGCCCCCCACCGCCACGATGATCGGCTTCGCGGGCAGCCCCTTCACGGTTGCCTGCTACATGGTCGAGGGCGGCGGAAGCCGCGACTTCGCCGCCACCCGCACCATGGCCCACGCGCAGCCCGAGCTGTTCGGCCGCATCATGGCGCTGCTGGAGGAGGTCACCGTCGAGTACCTCTCCGCCCAGATCGACGCCGGCGCCGAGACCGTGATGCTGTTCGACAGCTGGGCCGGCGTCCTCTCGCCGATGCAGTTCCGCAAGCACGTCGTCGGCCCCACCCGCCGCATCGTCGAGGCGCTCAACCTGCGCCACCCCGGCACGCCGATCATCGGCTTCCCCCGCCTCGCCGGCACCCTGCTGCGCCACTACGCCGAGCGCACCGGCGTCGACGGCGTCGGCCTGGACACCGTCACCGACCCCCGCCGCGCCGCCGTCGAGGTCCCCGAGCACGTCGCGCTGCAGGGCAACCTCGACCCCCTCGCCCTGGTCGCCGGCGGCGCCGCCCTGCGCGAGGAGGCCCTCGGCGTCCGCGACGCTCTGCGCGGCCGCGCCCACATCTTCAACCTCGGCCACGGCATCCTGCCGCACACCCCGCCGGACCACGTCGCCGAGCTGGTCGCCACGGTCCGGGGCTAAGCAAGGTCGAGGCTCCGCCTCAAACTCCGCCAAAGGCTGCGCCCTTGGAACGCATCCCCTAAGTAAGGCCAGTCCAGGGCGGCTCGCCCTGGCGGGTTTGGGCAGAGCCCAACCTTGCTTCCTTCCTCCCTTGCCCCAGGTCCCGACGATGACCCCCGACCCCCTCCGCCTGGTGATCTTCGACTGCGACGGCGTCCTCGTGGACAGCGAGGCCGCCGCCAGCCGCCTGTGCGCAGCCGAGATCACCGCGCTCGGCTGGCCGATGACCACCGAGGAGAGCCTCGGCCACTTCATGGGCATGACCCTGCGCGACATGGTCCCGGTGATCGAGCGCCACCTCGGCCGCCCGATCCCCCCCGGCTGGTCCGAAACCCTGCGCGACCGCATGCTCGACGTCCTCGCCCGCGAGGTCGAGCCGATGCCCGGCGCCGCGGCGACGCTGCGCGCGGTCACGGCGCTGGGCCTGCCGTTCCGCATCGCGTCGAACTCGTCGCACGCCGAGATGGCGGTGAAGTTCCCCCGCTGCGGCCTGGACGCGCTGGTCGCGGGCCGCATCCACAGCGCCCGCGACGTCGCCCGCGGCAAGCCCGCCCCCGACGTCTACCTGCTCGCAGCCGCGGCCGAGGGCGTGCCCCCCTCCGCCTGCCTGGTCGTCGAGGACTCCGTGCCCGGCACCCAGGCCGCGGTCGCCGCCGGCATGGCCGTGCTCGGCCTCGCGCCCCACGGCGACGGCGCCGACCTGGCCGCCCTGGGCGCGCGGGTGATCCGCTCGCTCGACGAGGTCGCGCCGATCGCGCGCGCGGCGATGCGGACGGCGGCATGACGATCGACGCCCTGGCGCCGTTCTACCTGTGGACCAAGTCGTTCCACGTGATCTCGATGGTCGCCTGGATGGCCGGGCTGTTCTACCTGCCGCGCCTCTACGTCTACCACTGCGACATGGCGCCCGGCTCCGCGGAGGACGAGCGCTTCCAGAGCATGGAGCGCCGCCTGCTGCGCGGCATCATGAACCCCGCCGCGATCTCGACCCTGCTGTTCGGCACGCTGCTGGTGCTGACTCCCGGTGCCATGGACTGGTCGGCGGGCTGGTGGCACGTGAAGCTGGCGTGCGTGGCGCTGCTGTTCGGCTTCCACGGTGCCTGCGCCCGCTGGCGCCGCGACTTCGAGCACGGCCGCAACACCCATACCCACCGCTTCTACCGCATCGCCAACGAGGCGCCGACGCTGCTCCTGTTGGTCATCGTCGTCATGGTCATCGTCAAGCCGTTCTGACCGAAGCAAGGTCGAGGCTCCGCCTCGAGCTCCGCCAAAGGCTCGCCTTTGGAAACCCCTACTGTCTTCCATGTGCCGGTCCAGGGGCGGCTCGCCCCTGGCGGGTCCAGGGCGGCGCCCTGGCCTTCCTGCACTCCATACGGGTTGATCCCGCCCCCCGTCTGTGCCACCTGTTGCGTGACGGCGCCCTGCCGTGCCTCCCCGCGGAACCCTCCGGGCCTATGCCCAGGGCTTTCGCCTCCCCGATCCCCGTGTGCGTGCCGCCTCCTGGTGGCCACCTTTGCGCGCCGGGCGACGGACTTCCGACCTGGACGTCCCCCTCCTCTCCGAGGCCACAGATGCATCTCGCCGAACTCAAGGCAAAATCCCCTGCCGACCTGCTCAGCTTCGCGGAGTCGCTCCAGGTCGAGAACGCGTCCTCCCTGCGCAAGCAGGAGATGATGTTCGCGATCCTGAAGAACCTCGCCGAGAGCGACCAGGCCATCCACGGCGAGGGCACGCTGGAGATCCTCTCCGACGGCTTCGGCTACCTGCGCAGCCCCGAGTCCAACTACCTGCCGGGCCCCGACGACATCTACGTCAGCCCGAGTCAGGTCCGCCGCTTCAGCCTGCGCACCGGCGACACGGTCGAGGGCCAGATCCGCGCCCCCAAGGACGGCGAGCGCTACTTCGCGCTGCTCAAGGTCAACAACATCAACTTCGAGCCGCCCGAGGCGGTGAAGAACCGCACCAACTTCGACAACCTGACGCCCCTCTACCCCGAGCGCCGCCTCAAGATGGAGCTGGAAGCGCGCGAGCCCGCCGGCAAGGGCATGCCGCGCGACGTCACCTCGCGCGTGATCGACCTGATCGCGCCGATCGGCATGGGCCAGCGCGCCCTGATCGTGGCGCCGCCGCGCACCGGCAAGACGGTGATGCTGCAGAACATCGCCACCGCGATCAGCCACAACCACCCCGAGGTGTTCCTCATCGTCCTGCTCATCGACGAGCGGCCCGAGGAGGTCACCGACATGGCCCGCACCGTGAAGGGCGAGGTCGTGTCCTCCACCTTCGACGAGATGGCCACCCGCCACGTCCAGGTCACCGAGATGGTCCTGGAAAAGGCCAAGCGCCTGGTTGAGCACAAGCGCGACGTGGTGATCCTGCTCGACTCGATCACCCGCCTCGCCCGCGCCTACAACTCCGTCGTCCCCTCTTCCGGCAAGGTCCTGACCGGCGGCGTGGACGCCAACGCCCTGCAGCGCCCCAAGCGCTTCTTCGGCGCGGCCCGCAACATCGAGGAGGGCGGCAGCCTCACCATCGTGGCCACCGCCCTGATCGACACCGGCAGCCGCATGGACGAGGTGATCTTCGAGGAGTTCAAGGGCACCGGCAATTCCGAGATCATCCTGGACCGCAAGATCAGCGACAAGCGCACCTTCCCCGCCATCGACATCACCAAGTCCGGCACCCGCAAGGAGGAGCTGCTCGTCGAGCGCGGCACGCTCAGCAAGATGTGGGTCCTGCGCCGCATCCTGAACCCGATGGGCCCGACCGACGCCATGGACTTCCTCCTGGACAAGCTGAAATACAGCAAGAACAACCAGGACTTCTTCGACGCCATGAACACCTGAAGCCACGGCCGGGAAACCTCCTTCCGAAGGCCGGTCCAGGGGCGGCTCGCCCCCACCTTGAAGCAGGGGCGGGTCCGGGCGGAGCCCGACCTTCCTTCCTCCCCCGCTTTCGCTCTATCCTCCGCCGGCATGCTCACCGACCTCCCCAACGTGCTGACCTTGTCGCGCATCGCGGCGATCCCGGTGCTCGTGGCGCTGGTGATGGTGCAGGCGCCGTGGGCCGACCTCTGCGCCTGCGTGCTGTTCTCCCTGGCCGGCATCACCGACTACCTCGACGGCCGCATCGCCCGCGACCGCCAGATGCTGTCCGAGCTGGGCCGCATGCTCGACCCGATCGCCGACAAGCTCCTCGTCGGCGCCTCGCTGATGGTCCTCGTCGGCACCGGCCGCCTGGCGCTCTGGGGCCTCTACCCGGCCATCGTGATCCTGCTGCGCGAGATCCTGGTCTCCGGCCTGCGCGAGTACCTCGCCGGCCTGCGCGTCCGCCTCCCCGTCACGAAGCTCGCCAAGTGGAAGACCGGCTTCCAGATGGGCGCCCTCGGCACCCTGCTCGCCGGCGACACCACCGCCCACCTCCTCGGGCTGGACTGGCTGCCGGTCTCCGACATCGGCGGCGCCATGCTCTGGGTCGCGGCCGCGCTCACCCTGATCACCGGCTGGGACTACCTCACCGCCGGCCTGCGCCACGTCTCCGCCCGTCCGCAGCCCCTGCAGCCCTCGGGGCTCTGAAGGAAGCAAGCCCGGGCCCTGCCCGGACCCGCCAGGGGCGAGCCGCCCCTGGACCGGCACACAAAAGTCAGGCTGCTCAGTCCCCCCGCGCCAGGATCGGCCCCAGCACCCCCGCCATCGCCTTCCCCACCAGGCCCAGCGCCGCCTCGTGCCCGAACACCCCGAAGCGGTCGAACTCCGGCCGCTCCCGCCCCCACCGGTCCCGGAACAGCGACGCGCACGCCAGCGTCTCCGGCCGCGGCACCGCCTCCACCCGCCACGCGAACAGCGCCAGCCGCTTGCCCGGCCGGTACGCGTGCACCCCCAGCGGCAGCAGCACCCCGGCCACCAGCCCCGTCTCCTCCGCCAGCTCCCGCCGCGCCGCCGCCTCGAACGCCTCGTCCCCTTCCGCCAGCCCCTTGGGGATGTCCCAGCGCTTCGACCCCGTGGCATGGCCGAACAGCAGCAGCACCCCGTCCGTGACCAGAACCCCGCAGCTCGTCGCCCCCACCGCCATCACCCCTCCAGCCCCCGGGGGAACCCCCGGCCCCGCGCAAGGTTCTTCCCGGCACCACGAATCCCGGAGCACGCCATGACCTACGACACCTACGACAGGACCGCCCGCAACCTGGCCGACCGCTACCGCAGCACCGGCTCGACCTCGCGCGCCGTCCAGACCACCGCCGGCGACGCAGCCGCCACCGCCCGCGATGCCGCCGGCACCCTCGGCGGCCGCATCCAGGAGCAGCCTCTGGTCGCCGTCCTCATCGCCGCCGCCATCGGCTACATCGTCGGCCGCATCGGCCGCCACGTCTGAACACCCAGGCCGGCCTCCTCACCACCGGCTACGAGGCCGAGACGCTCGACGCCACCCTGGCCCGCCTGCTGGGCCACGGCGTCGGGCTCCTCGTCGACGTCCGCGCCATCGCCCAGTCCCGCAAGCCCGGCTTCTCCAAGACCCTCCTGTCCGCCACGCTCCAGGCAAACGGCATCGGCTACCTCCACCTGCGCGGCCTCGGCACACCCAAGCCCGGCAGGATCGCCGCCCGCGCCGGCAACACCCCCGAGCTGCACCGCATCTTCGCCGCCCACATGGCCACCGACCCCGCCCGCCACGACCTGGCGACCCTCGCCACCGTGGCGACACAACGCCGCTGCTGCCTGTTCTGCTTCGAGCGCGACCACGCGACCTGCCACCGCACGATCGTCGCGGACATGGTCGCCGCGGAAACCGGCGTCGCCGTGGCCCACATCTAGCAAGCAAGGTCGGGCTCTGCCCGAACCCGCAAAGGGCCCGAGGCCCTTTGATCCCTTTACTTAAGTAGAGCCATCCAAGGGGCTTCCCTTGGCGGAGTTTGAGGCAGAGCCTCAACCTTTCTTCCTCACTCCGCCGCCATCCCCGCCGCCTGCGTCAGGTCCACCGACAGCAGCCGCGAGACCCCCCTCTCCTGCATGGTGACGCCGTACAGCCGGTCCATGCGCGCCATCGTCACCGCGTGGTGCGTGACCACGAGGAAGCGCGTCCCCGTCTCCGCCGCCATGTCCGCGAGCAGCGCGCAGAACCGCGCCACGTTGGCGTCGTCGAGCGGCGCGTCGACCTCGTCGAGCACGCAGACCGGCGCCGGCTGGCAGCGGAACGTGGCGAAGATCAGCGCCAGCGCGGTGAGCGCCTGCTCGCCGCCCGACAGCAGCGACAGCGTGGCCGCCGTCTTGCCCGGCGGCTGGGCGTAGATCTCCAGCCCCGCCTCCAGCGGGTCGTCGCTGCCCACCAGCGCCAGGTGCGCCCGCCCGCCGCCGAACAGACGCGCGAACAGCTGCCGGAACTCCCGGTCCACCTGCTGGAACACCGCCGCAAGACGCTCGCGCCCCTCGCGGTTCAGGCTGCCGATCGCGCCGCGCAGCCGGGCCACGGCGGTGACGATCTCCTCGCGCTCGCGGGCGATGGCGTCGAGCCGGGCGCCGGCCGCTTCCGCCTCCGCCTCGGCGCGCAGGTTCACCGGCCCCATCGCCTCGCGCTCCGCCGCCAGCCGGTCCAGCCGCCGCCGCGCCCGCTCCTCCTCCGCGGCCCCCGCGCCGGCCGCGGCGGGCGGCAGCTCCGCCCCCTCGCCCAGCCGCTCGACCACCCGCCCCGCCACCGCGTCCAGCGCCGCCACCGCCTGCGCCAGCGCGCCCTCCGCACGCAGCACCGCCTCGCGCGCCGCCGCCGCCCCGGCCTGCCCCGCGTGGTGCGCCGCCGCCGCCAGCCGCGCCGCCTCCTCCGCGCCCGCGAGCGCCGCCGCGGCCGCCGCGTGCGCCGCCTCCGCCTCCCCGAGCACCGCGCGGGCCTGCGCCGCCCGCCCGCCCGCCCGCGCCGGCGCCGCGGCCAGCGCGTCGCGCGCCACGCTTTCCGCGATCAGCCGGCGCTCCAGCTCCCCCGCCCGCTCCTCCGCCGCCGCCAGGCGCCCCGCCTCCGCCCGGCTCCCGGCGATCTCCGCGCGCCGCGCCGCCACCCGCTCCCGCTCCTCGCGCAGCCCGCGCAGAACCGCCCGCGCGACCGCCTCCGCCTCGCGCGCCTCCGCCAGCGCCTGTCCCGCCGCCCCGGCCTCCCCCCGCAGCGCCTCCAGGTCCGGCAACGCCGCCAGCGCCCGCCCCGCCGCCTCCAGCGCCACGCCCGACCCCTCCGCCTCCGCCTCCAGCCGGGCAATCTGCGGCGCCAACGCCTCCAGCCGCGCCGCCGCCGCCGCATGACGCGCCGCCAACGCGTCGCGCCGTCCCACGGCCTCCGCCTCCGCCGCCCTGGCCTCCCGCAACGCCCCGGCCGCCTCGGCCTCGCCCCGCGCCGCTTCTGCCCGCGCATTCTCCGCCGCCCCGAGCGCCGCCTCCAGCCCCGCCAGCCCCGGCAGCGCGTCCAGCGCCTCGCCGGCCGCACGGCAGGCCGCCCCCGACTCCGCCACATCCGCCGCGAGCCGCTCCTCCTGCGGCGCCAGCGCGAGCAGCCGGTTCGCCGCCGACACCTCGCGCAGCTCCAGCCGCGACAGCACCCCCCGCGCCTCGGCCAGCGCCGCCTCCGCCTCGCCGCGCGCCGCCCTGGCCTCCACCGCCCCGCGCTCCGCCTGCCCCAGCGCATCCCGCCCCGCCGCCGGCGCCGCGTCCGGCAGGGCGTCGAGCACCGCGCGCGCCGCCGCCAGCGCCGCCTCCGCCTCCCGCCGCTCCACGCCCAGACGGTCGCGCTGCGGCGCCAGCACCAGGCACCGCGCCCTCGCCTGCGCATCCCGTGCGTCCAGCGCGGCCACCCGCCTGGCCGCCGCCGCGCGCCCTTCCTCCGCCGTCCGCCGCGCCGTGCGCGCGTCCGCCGCCGCCGCCGCCGCCCGCCCCGCGGCATGGCGCGCCTGCGCCGGCGTGCCCGCATGGTCCGCCGCCGCCGCCCGCGCCGCCTCCAGACGCAGCCCCGCCTCCCGCAGCCGCGCCCTCTGCCGCAGCCGCATCGCCGCCGCGGTCGGCGTGCCGGCGCGCACCACCTCGCCGTCCCAGCGCCACGCCGCCCCGTCGCGCGACACCACCACCTCGCCCGGCCGCAGCGCCGCCTGCAGCCCGCCGCCCGCCTCCGCCCCCTCGTCGAGCAGGAACACCCGCGACAACGCCCGCGAAAGCTCCGCCGGCGCCGACAGCAGCCCCGCGAGCACCGCCGTGCCCGCCGGCGCCGCCGCGTCCCCCAGCGGCGGCAGCACCCGCCAGTGCCGCGCCGCCTCCGGATGCGCCCCGTCCGCCCCTTCCAGCCCCGCCCCCAGCGCCGCGCCCACCGCCAGCTCCAGCCCCTGCGGCACGTCCAGCACGTCCGCGAGCGTGCCCCCCGCCTCCGCCTCCGGCCCGAGCGCCTCGCGCAGCCCCCGGTGCTCCGCCGCCGCCTGCGACACCGCCGCGTCGAGCCCCGCCTGCCGCGACACCGCCGCCGCCAGCGCCGCCTCCGCCGCCGTACGCGCCGCATCCGCCCCGGCCAGCGCCCGCGCCGCGTGCCCGTCCGCGGCGTCCGCGTGCTCCGCCCCGTCGCGCGCCGCGTCGCGGTCCGCCGCCGGCACGCGCGCGCTCTCCGCCGCCGCCAGCTCCGCCTCCGCCGCCGCCAAGCCCTCCGTGCAGCGCCGCAGCCGCACCTGCGCCTCCGCCACCGCCGCCGCGGCCCGCGTGCGCTCGCCGGCCACCGCGACCTCCTGCCGCCGCGCCTCCGCGAACGCCGCCTCCGCCGCGACCCGCGCGCCGTCCGCTACCTCCAGTGCCGCCGCGCACGCGCCGAACGCCTCCGCCGCCGCCACCTCCCGCCGCCGCGCCCCCTCCAGCTCCCCTGCGCCCGGCCGCTCCGCCCGCGCCTCCGCCTGCGCCGCCAGCGTCTCCGCGTGGCGCTGCCCCAGCCGGTCCGCCTCGCGCCGCGCCGCCGCCAGCGCCGCCTCCGCCGCCTGTCGCGCCCGCGCCGCCTCGTCGCGGTCCCCCCGCGCCCGCGCCGCCCCCTCCACCGCCGCCGCCAGCATCGCCGCCGCCACGCCCAGCCCCGCCTCCGCGTCGCGCACGCCCAGCCCCGCCGCCCCGGCCGCCGCCTCCGCCGCCGCCATCACCTCCGGCGCGACCGTCCCGCCCGAGGCCGCCGCGTGCTCCGCGACGATCTGCCGGTGCGCCTCGCCCGCCCGCGCCGCCCGCGCCTGCGCGTCGCCGAGCCTGGCCTCCGCCCCGCGCAGCGCGCCCTCCGCCTCCGCCGCCCGCCGCCCTGCCGCCTCCGCCGCGCGCCCCGCCGCCTCCACCGCCCCCGCGGCCGCCGCGCCCTCCGCCTCCGCCGCCGCCATCCGCCCCGGCAGCGCCTCCGCCGTCCGCTCCAGCCGCGCCGCCTCGGTCGCCAGCGCCGCCACGTCCTCCACCGCCCGCCCGTGCGCGAGCCGCGCGTGCCCGAGGTCGCGCGCCGTCTGCGCCAGCCGCTCCTCCGCCGCCGCCAGCGCCGCCTCCGCCTGCGCGCCCTCCCCCGCCAGCCGCTCGCTCTCCACCCGCCGCCGCTCCAGCGCCGTGCGCAGCCCCGCCTCCGCCTCGCGCAGCGCCGGCAGCGCCGCCCCCGCCGCCGCGTCGCGCCCCGCCGCCCCGGCCGCCGCCGCCCGCCGCCGCTGCTCCTCCCCGAGCGCCACCCCATGCGCCGCCGCCGCCGCCTCGCGCGCCTCGGCCGCGCGCCCGTGCAGCACCGCGAGCCACCCCGCCTCCGCCTCGCGCACCGACGCCGACAGCACGCGGTAGCGCGCCGCCTGCTTCGCCTGCCCCCGCAGCCCGTCCAGCTGCTGCCCGAGCTGCCCCGCCAGGTCCTCCGCGCGCCCCAGGTTGGCCTCCGCCGCGCGCAGCTTCAGCTCCGCCTCGTGCCTGCGCGCGTGCAGCCCGGTGATCCCCGCCGCCTCCTCGAGAAGCTGCCGCCGCTCCTCCGGCCGCGCGCCCACCAGCGCGCCCACCCGCCCCTGGCTGATCAGCCCCGAGGACCGCGCCCCGCTGGCGAGATCGGCGAACAGCGTCGAGACGTCGCGCCCGCGCACCTCGCGCCCGTTCACCCGCCAGCTCGACCCAGCCCCGCGCTCCAGCCGCCGCGTGACCTGCAGCTCCGCGTCCGCGTCGTGCGGCGCCGGCGCCAGCCCCGCCGCGCCCTCGAGCGTGAGCGTCACCTCCGCGATGTTGCGCGACGCCCGGTGCGCCGTGCCGCCGAAGATGACGTCGTCCATCTCGCCGCCGCGCAGCGCCCGCGCCGAGGTCTCGCCCATCAGCCAGCGCAGCGCCTCCACCACGTTGGACTTGCCGCAGCCGTTGGGCCCGACGATGCCGGTCAGCCCGGGCAGGATCAGGACGCTGGCGGGCTCGGCGAAGCTCTTGAATCCGGCGATGTGGAGTCGGGCGAAGGTGGCGGCCATCGCCACACCATAGCCACGCGGCCCGATTCGCCGCGAGGGCAGCAAGGAAGGTCGGGCTCTGCCCGAACCCGCAAAGGGTCCGAGGACCCTTTGATCCCATTACTTAAGGTAAGCCATCCAAGGGGCTTCCCTTGGCGGAGTCCAGAGGCAGCGCCTCTGGCCTTGCTTCCTTCAGGCGCCCGCGAGCTTGGCGAAGCTGTCGAACGACAGCTCCCCCGAGTGCGGCGTGTCGCCGAACACGAACGTCGGCGTCGCGTTGATGGTGTACTTCTTCGTCCCCGCGTCCTGCTCCATCAGGATCGCGGTCTTCAGTGCCTCGTCCGCCAGCGTGGCGTCGAACGCCGCGCGCCCCATGCCCGCCAGCGCCGCCATCTTGGCCAGCTCGTCGGTGCTGTTGCTGGTGCGCGAGAACGCCCAGCGGTCCTGGCTCGCCAGCAGCGCCTCGACGAACGGCACGTAGCGCTCGTCCGGCAGGCTGCGCGCCACCATGGCCGCCGACAGCGCCACCTGGTCCAGCGGGAAGTCCTTGAACACGTAGCGGATCTTGCCCGTGTCGATGAGCTGCTTCTGCACGTCGGGGAACACGGTGCGCGAGAACGCCGCGCAGTGCGTGCAGGTCAGCGAGAACCACTCCTGCACGACCACCTTGGCGTCGGCCGGCCCGAGCGAGCGGTCCGCCATCCTCGGGTCGGCGGCGGGCGCCGCAACCGCGGCACGGGCCAGCAGCGGCACGGCGGCGGAGGCGACGAGAAGGCGGCGTCGGGTGATCGGCATGGGGACCTTGGCCTCGCGGGAGATGGAGCGTCTGCGGAAGCAAGGCCGCCATCGGGCCCGAAGGTCAAGCGGGGCAGCAAGCATGGGCTCTGCCCAAACCCGCAAAGGGTCCGAGGACCCTTTGATCCCATTACTTAGGGAAGCGTTCCAGGGGCGCAGCCCTTGGCGGAGTCCAGAGGCAGCGCCTCTGGCCTTCCTTCCTCACGGCGCGTCCGGCTCCCCCCAGCGCTGCATCACCCGCACCACGGCGGGCCTCTGCCGCATCGCCGCGTAGTGCGCCGCCAGCGCCGGCGGCAGCGCGATGCCGGCCTGCGGCGCCCAGCGCAGCGCGAAGAACAGCGCCGTGTCCGCGATCGTGAACTGCTCCCCCGCGACGTAGCGCCTGCCCGTCATCGCCGTCTCCAGGATGCGCAGCCCTTCCTCGACCATCGCGCGCCCCTGCGCCTTCACCTTCGACGCCCCCACGCCCAGCGTCGCGTGCACCAGGTCCGGCGGCTCGAACTTCGCCGGCATGAACATGCGCGCGAACCCCTGCCCGTGCAGCGTGCCCACCACGTAGTCCATCACCTCCAGGCACCGCGCCTCCGCCTCCGGATCGTGCGGCAGCAGGTCCTTCTCCGGGCTGGTGCGCGCGAGCCACGTCGCTATCGCGCCGTACTCCGTCAGCACCGACCCGTCGTCGCGCACCAGCACGGGCACCTTGCCCTTCGGGTTGACGTCGGTGAACGGCGGCTTCCTGCTCGCGCCGCCCTCCACGTCGACCTCCTCCAGCTCGTAGGGCCGCCCGATCTCCTCCAGCAGCACGTGGATGCCGATCGCGCAGGTATGCGGTCCCCAGAACAGCTTCATCGTCGCCCCCGTCGTGCCAAAACCCAACGCGGACCCCGACGCCCAGCCGCCCCGTTGGTTCCTGCAAAGCAAGCAGGCGTGTTCTTTCCCGAAAGAAGGAACCAGAGAACCCTGCCCACGAAGCCTCGTCCCGGCCGGGGAACACCGGCGCCAAACGTGCAAAGTCTTTTTGCTTCTTTTTCTTCAGAAAAAGAAGGCCTTGCTTCCTAGCTCTTCCGCCCCGCGATCGCCCCCCCCAGCCGCGCCAGCGCGTCACGCAGCGCGCCCTCCGGCAGGCCTGCGACTGCCACCGGTGGCGGCCTGGGCGGCGGCGGTGGCGGCGGTGGCGGCGGCGCGCCGTCCTGCACGAAGCGCAGGTGCTCGACGGCGGCGTGCCCGAGGTGCCCGTTGATGCGCCCGACCAGCACGGCGGACAGGTGCTGCAGCTCCAGCGCCGCCGGCCCGGAGCATGCCAGCGTCAGCGTCGTCCCCACCAGCCGCTTCGGCACGGCGGCCGCCGCCATCGCCGGCCCCACGATCTCCGCCCAGTCCAGCAGCAGCTGCGCGGTCGCCGGCGAGCGCCGCTTGAACGCCGGCCTGGTGATCGCGGGCATCAGCGCCGCGAGCGGGCGCGGCCCGTACGGATGGCGCGCCACTTCGGCGGCCCGAGGCACGGCGGGCGCGTCCACGACCGCGGCCTTCGCCTTGGACCCCGCGAGCAGGGCGTCGGTGCGCCGCGTGGCGGAGGTGGCCATCGCGGGCCCGCCGGTGGCGGCGGCCTTGCGCGTCGTGTTGCCCGGGGTTGCCCGCTTCGCCATACCTGCGCCGTGCCCCCTGAAACACCCACCGCCGACGCGCTGCCCGCCGCGGCGCTGCTGCGCTGGTACGACCGCCACCGCCGCAGCATGCCCTGGCGCGCCCTGCCCGGCGAGGCGCCCGACCCGTACCGCGTCTGGCTGAGCGAGATCATGCTCCAGCAGACCACCGTCGCCGCGGTCATACCCTACTTCCAGCGCTTCCTCGCGCGCTTTCCCGACGTCGCCGCCCTGGCCGCCGCCCCCGACGAGGCGGTGATGGCCGCCTGGGCCGGCCTCGGCTACTACGCCCGCGCCCGCAACCTCCTGGCCTGCGCCCGCGCCGTCGCAGCCCGCGGCGGCTTCCCCTCGGACGTGGAAACCCTGCGCACCCTGCCCGGCATCGGCGCCTACACCTCGGCGGCGGTGGCGGCGATCGCGTTCGGCGTGCCCGTGGTCCCCGTGGACGGCAACGTCGAGCGCGTCGCCTCCCGCCTGTTCGCCATCGAGACCCCCCTGCCCGCCTCGCGGCCGCTGGTCGCGGTGGCCGCCGCCCGCCTCGGCGCGGACCCTGACGCCCGCGCCCGCCCCTCCGACTTCGCCCAGGCGCTGTTCGACCTCGGCGCCACCGTGTGCACGCCGACCGGCCCCGCCTGCGGCATCTGCCCGTGGATGCCCGGCTGCGAGGGCCGCCGCCGGGGCATCGCCGCCACCCTGCCGCGCAAGCTCCCCCGCAAGGCCCGCCCGGTCCGCCACGGCGCCGCCTTCCTCCTGCGCGACGCCGCCGGCCGCGTGCTTCTCCGCCTGCGCCCCCCCACCGGCCTGTTCGGCGGCATGGCCGAGCTGCCCGGCACCCCCTGGCGCGACGCGCCCTGGACCCGCGACGAGGCCCTCGCCGCCGCCCCAGCCTCCGCCTCCTGGCGCCTGGCCGGCGAGGTCCGCCACGGCCTGACGCACTTCGAGCTGCGCCTCGCCGTCTACGCCGCCGCCCTCCCCGCCGTGACGGCCGAGGGCACGCTGGTCGCCACCGCCGCCCTCCCCGACCAGGCGCTGCCCAGCGTGATGCGCCGCTGCGTGGACCTCGCCCTCGCCGCCCTCGACCCGCCGCCGCCGTCCCCACCCGTCGCCCTGCAACCCGAGGCGGTGCGCCCGGTTATCACGCCACCCGAAGCGGAGAACGACGATGTGGCGTGACATGATGGCGGCCGGGCTCGCGGCAGGGCTCCTCCTCGGCGCCGCCCCCGCGCGCGCCCAGCAGCAGACCGCGACCCCCAGCTCGAACCCGCCCAAGCCCGCGAGCAGCAACCTGCGCTCCTACACGCTGCGCAACATGTCGGGCAAAGTCATCACCGAGGCCCACGCCTACATGAGCAACGACAAGGTCGACCTCGTCACCTCGCAGAGCGCCATCCAACCCAACCAGGCGCAGAACTTCGGCACCGACCAGAAGGGCTGCCTCGACCACATCTCCGTCACCTTCAAGGACGGCAAGACGCTCGACTCCGGCAAGCTGACCGACTGCCACACCCAGACCATGGTCGTCCGCGCCGACAAGATCACCGGCGACACCTCCGCCGTCCCCGGCGCCGCACCGCCCGCCAACCCGTCGGACCACTGAAGCGAAGCAAGGTTGAGGCTCCGCCTCAAACTCCGCCAAAGGCTGCGCCCTTGGAACGCGCCACTCAAGTAGCGCCAGTCCAGGGCGGCTCGCCCCTGGCGGGTCCGGGCAGAGCCCGGCCTTACTCCCTCCGGAACGTGTCGATCTGCACCAGCGTGCCTTCCCGCTCGACGTGCCAGAACGTCCACCCGTTGCACGACGGCGCGTTCTGCACCAGCGAGCCCACCTTGTGGATCGACCCCACGTGCGCCCCGCACGTCAGCGTCCCGTCCGCCGCCACCACGGCGACGACCTTGCGCTGCCGGTCCATCAGCGTGCTCCCCGCCGGCACCAGCCCGCGCTCCACCAGCGACCCGAACGGCACCCGCGGCGCCTCGCGCGGGTTCGCCCGCGTCGCCAGCCCCCCGTCCGGCATCGGCCGCGCGTCCCTGATCCGCCCGAGCGCCGCCTCGACGTACGCCGGGTGCCGCTCGATGCCGATGAAGTGCCGGTGCAGCTTGCGCGCGACCACCGCCGTGGTGCCGCTGCCCAGGAACGGGTCGAGCACGATGTCGTCCGGCGCCGTGCTCGCCAGCAGCACGCGGTGCAGCAGCGCCTCCGGCTTCTGCGTCGGGTGCAGCTTGAGCCCGTGCGCGTTGCGCAGCCGCTCGCCCCCCGTGCACAGCGGGATCAGCCAGTCCGAGCGCATCTGCAGGTCGTCGTTGAGCGACTTCATCGCCTGGTAGTTGAACCGGTAGCGGCTGTCCCGCCCCCGCCCCGCCCAGATCAGCGTCTCGTGCGCGTTGGTGAACCGCCGCCCGCGGAAGTTCGGCATCGGGTTCGACTTGCGCCAGATCACGTCGTTGAGCACCCAGAACCCCAGGTCCTGCAGGATCGCCCCGATGCGGAAGATGTTGTGGTACGCCCCGATCACCCAGATCGTGCCGTCCTTGCGCAGCAGCCGCCGGCACTCCCCCAGCCACTCGCGCGTGAACGCGTCGTACGCCGCGAAATCCGTGAACCGGTCCCAGTCGTCGTCCACCCCGTCGACCAGGCTGTCGTCCGGCCTGCGCAGCTCCCCGCGCAGCTGCAGGTTGTACGGCGGGTCCGCGAACACGCAGTGCACCGACGCCGCCGGCAGCATCCGCATCATCTCGACGGAGTCGCCGCGCAGCACCTGGTCGAGCGGAAGTTCGCGGGCGAGATCCAAACGGGTGTCCTGGTTCATGACGCGCAGCGGCGCAGACGGGAAGGCGGCGGAGGCGCGCCGGGCCGGCGGGGCGGCATCGTGGCGAAGCCGACGAAGCCGCGTCAAGGAACCCCGTCGCGACCCGCCGCCAAAGCCCCTGCCTCGCCCCCCGCGAGCAGCACCCGCACCGCCCCGAACCCCCGCCGGTGGTGCGCCGTCACCCCGCACCTGAGCAGCGCCGAGCGGTGCGCGATCGTCCCGTACCCCGCGTTCCGCCCCCACCCGTACTCCGGGAAACGCGCTCCCAGCCGCGCCATCCCCCGGTCGCGCACCACCTTGGCCACCACCGACGCCGCCGCGATCGACAGGCACAGCGCGTCGCCCCCCACCACGCAGCGCACCGGGCACGCCAGCGCCGGCGCCCGGTTCCCGTCCACGAGCGCGAAGTCCGGCGCCACCGGCAGCCTGAGCACCGCGCGCCGCATCGCCAGCAGGCTCGCCCCCAGGATGTTCAGCCGCTCGATCTCGCCCACCGACGCTGCCCCCACCGCGACCTCCGCCACCCCCGACGCCAGCAGCGCCGCGCACGCCGCCTCCCGCGCCGCCGCCGACATCCTCTTCGAGTCGTCGATCATCCCCGCGAGCGCGCCCGGCACCCCGCCCGGGAACACCACCGCCGCCGCCACCACCGGCCCCGCCAACGGCCCGCGCCCCACCTCGTCGACGCCCGCGACACGGCCGCCGTACTGCGACTCCAGAACAAGATCGGGCATGACGCGCCGGGTAGCAGCCAAGCCAGACAGCAAGCAAGGTCGGGCTCTGCCCGAACCCGCCAAAGGGCCGAGCCCTTTGGAAACCCTTCCCTTAAGGAAGGCATTCCAAAGGCCCAGCCTTTGGCGGAGTTTGAGGCAGAGCCTCAACTTTGCTTCTTTCCCGGAGTCCCCCCATGCCCCTCGCGCTCACCATGGGCGACCCCGCCGGCATCGGCGGCGAGATCGCGGCCGCCGCCTGGCGCGCCGGCGCCCCCCGCTTCGTGGCCCTGGCCGACCCCGCCTGGCTGGCCGCCCACGGCGTCCCCGTCCGCGTCGTCGCCGACCCCGCCGAGGCCACCTTCGACGACGCCATCGCCGTGATCCCTGTCCCCCTCGCGGCCCCCGCGCACCCCGGCCGCCCCGACCCCGCCAACGCCGCCGCCACGGTCGCCTCGATCGAGCGCGCCGTCCGCCTCTGCCAGTCCGGCGCCGCCTCGGCCGTCGTCACCTGCCCGATCGCGAAGTCCGTGCTGCAGCGCGCCGGCTTCCCCCACCCCGGCCACACCGAGTTCCTCGCCGCCCTGACCGGCGTCCCCGGCCGCGAGGTGATGATGCTCGCCTGCCCGGAGCTGCGCGTCGTCCCCGTGACGATCCACGTCTCGCTGCGCCGCGCGCTCGACACCCTCGACACCGCCACGATCGTCGCCGTCGCGCGCACCACGGCCGCCGCCCTGCGCCGCGACTTCGGCGTGGCGCACCCCCGCCTCGCGATCGCCGGCCTCAACCCCCACGCCGGCGAAGACGGCACCATGGGCACGGAGGAGCGCACCCTGATCCAGCCCGCGATCGACGCCCTGCGCGCCGACGGCCTGTCCGTGTCCGGCCCCTGGCCGCCCGACACGATGTTCACGCCCCGCGCCCGCGCGTCCTACGACGCCGCGATCTGCATGTACCACGACCAGGCGCTGATCCCGCTCAAGACCGTGGACATGGACGGCGGCGTCAACGTCACCCTGGGCCTGCCGATCGTGCGCACCTCGCCCGACCACGGCACCGCCTTCGACATCGCCGGCCAGGGCGCCGCCAGCCCCGCCAGCCTCCTCGCCGCCCTGCGCATGGCCGAGACGATCGCCGCCCACCGCGCGGCCTGAGAAGGCAGGCATGGGCCCCGCCCAAACCCGCCAGGGCGAGCCCCCTCGTCTGGCCCTTCCAATGGCCCAGGCGGGCCATCGGAGCCTTTGGCCAGCCTCGCCCTGGACTGGCCTTCCTTAAGGGCGCGTTCCAAGGGCGCAGCCTTTGGCGGAGTTTGAGGCGGAGCCTCAACCTTGCTTCCCCTTGCCGCACGCGCCACACGATGGCGCCAGGGAAACCATGCCCCGGACGGCGGGTTCCCCACACCGGCCGCGCGCGCCCCGACCCCCACCCCAGGACCGACCCATGAAGCCGCTGCGCCTTGGCGTGAACATCGACCACGTCGCCACCGTCCGCAACGCCCGCGGCGGCCTCCACCCCGACCCGCTGGACGCCGCCCGTGCCGCCGCGTCCGCCGGTGCCGACGGCATCACCCTGCACCTGCGCGAGGACCGCCGGCACATCCGCGACGCCGACCTGGCCCGCATCCGCGACGCCATCGCGCTGCCGATCAACATGGAGATGGCCGCCACCGACGAGATGGCGCGCATCGCCCTGGCCACCCGCCCCAACGCCTGCTGCATCGTCCCCGAGCGCCGCGCCGAGGTCACCACCGAGGGCGGCCTCGACGCCGCCGGCCAGCACGCGACCCTGCGCCCGATCGTGGCCGCCCTGTCCGCCGCCGGCATCCGCGTCTCCCTGTTCGTCGACCCCGACGAGGCGCAGCTCCGCGCGGCGCTGTCCGTCGGCGCCGACATCGTGGAGCTGCACACCGGCGCCTACGCCCACGGCCGCGACGGCGAGCTGGAACGCCTCGCCGCCGCCGCGGCGCTCACCGCGGAGCTGGGCCTGGAGTGCCACGCCGGGCACGGCCTGACCTACGACAACGTCGCCCCGGTCGCCGCCCTGCCGCAGGTCGTGGAGCTGAACATCGGCCACTTCCTGATCGGCGAGGCCATCCTCGACGGCCTGCCGAACGCGATCCGGCGCATGCGGCAGCTCATGGACGAGGCGCGGCACTGAGGCAGGAAGCAAGGTTGAGGCTCCGCCTCAAACTCCGCCAAAGGCTGCGCCCTTGGAACGCGCCACTTAGGTAGGGGGATCAAAGGGTCCTCGGACCCTTTGCGGGTCCAGGGCAGAGCCCTGGCCTTCCTTCGCTCCGGACAAAAAAAGGGCGCCGGCATGACGCCGGCGCCCCTTTCCCCGTCTCGGGAAGGCTAGATCGAGGTGACCTGGCTCGCCGTCAGCGTCACGCCGAACAGGTTGACCTGCGTGCCGTCGGTCAGGTTCAGCTGCGTGCCGAACGAGCCGGTGTTGGCCTGGCTCACCGCGTTGGACGCGTCCGTCGCCGTGAAGCCGCCGCCCAGGGTGATGTGGTCGCCGGCCTTGAAGCCGATGATGTTGTCCACGCCGCCGAGGCCCTTGGTGACCGCGTAGGTGTCGGTGCCGGTGCCGGCGAACGCCGTGGCGTTGCCGCCGCCGAAGTTGATCTGGGTCGTGCCGACGCCCTCGACGATGAGCGCGCTGCCGGTGCCCGTGCTGAACACGTCCGGGCCGGTCGGGCCGCCGAAGGCCACGTCGCCGTTGGTCATGACGTAGGTGTTCGGGCCCGCGCCGCCGACCATGGTGTCGCTGCCGCCGGTGGAGCCGATGAACGTGGTCGACGCCGTGCCGCCGAACATGATGGCGGCACTGCCCGCGCCGCCGATCAGCGTCTCGTTGCCGGTGCCCGACACCAGGACGGAGTTGGCCCCGCCGCCGCCGGTCATCGTGTCGCTGCCCGAGCCGCCGTAGAGGATGTCCACGCCCGCGCCGCCGCCGGCCGCGTAGTTGCCGCCGCCCGCGACGAAGGTGAGGTTGCCCGTGCCGCCGCTGACCGTGGCCGATGCGCCCGACGCGAACACGGTGACGGGGCTGCCGCCGCCCGCGTTGATCGTGTCGTTGCCCTGGCTGATCACCACGTCAGCGCCGCTCGCCGTCGTCGTCACGGTGTTCTGCCCGCCCGACTGCGTCGTGAAGGTCGTGCTGCCCGACGCGCCCACCGTCGTCGTGACGCCGGTCGCCGTCGCGCTGACGCCCGCGTAGGTGCCGGTGGCGCTTGCGCCGGCCGCGAGCGTGCCGAGGGTGTTGGACACCTGCACCACGAGCGGCCCGTCGCCGAAGTTGCCGATCGACAGCGAGCTGACGTTGGAGAGCGTGGCAACCGCCGTCGTGCCCATCGTCGGGTCGAACACGGTGACCGTGCCCTCCACCTGGCCAAAGCTCATCGTGGCGGCGCCGTGGCCGGTGACCTTCGCGGCCTCCTCGTCGCCCCACCACACGATGTTGTCGCTGGCGCCGGGACCCTTGAACACCGCGACCTCGTCGGCCGCCTGCACGCCCGCCTGGTAGGCCGGCACGGTCAGCGTCAGCGTCGCCGCCGCGGTGGAGTTGGCGCCCGTGGCGAGGATCGAGTTGAGGCTGGCGATCTCGGTGCCCGCCACCGTCAGCGCGGAGCCCGACGTCTTGCCGTTGAACAGCGACACCGGCGCCACGCCGGAGGCGACCGCGTCGGGCGTCAGGCTGTCGATGTAGGTGACGGCGCCCGCGACCGGGGTGCGGCCGTTGTTGGTGTAGACGTAGTTCGCGTCGAACACGAGGTTGCCGATCTGCGCCCCGTTGGCCGCGCCAAGCTCCGTCACCGCGTAGCTGGTGACGCCGATCGGCCCCTGCGCGACGGTGCGCACGTAGGTCGACTGCGGCGTGACCACCTTGCCGCTCACCGTGCCGTTGCTGGCGACGCCGTTCGTGACCGGGCCGCCGGCGGCCGCGCTCTGCGCCGCGTTGAACGCGGCCTGCGCCGGCTCGCTGACGCTGGTGTTGGGACCGTTGCCCAGGCTGATGTTGCCCAGCGTCGCCGGCTCGCCGAACACCGCGCCCGCCGCCGTGGTCAGCGAGTAGGTGATGACCGGCGTGGTCGCCAGGATCGCGTTCGCGGCCAGCAGGTGGGCGTCGTTGAACACGTCGTAGGCGGCCTGGTCGCCGGCGGCCGCACCCGTGTAGGTCTTGCCGCCGCCCGTGATGGCGTCGGCGTCCGGCGTGTACGTGTAGTTCGGGTGCCCGACGACCTGCGGACCCTCGAGCGAGATGACGGAGTTCGCCGTCGCCGCGTCCAGCGCCTTGGCGTCGGCGATCAGCGTGTCCGCCTGCTCGGTCTGCCCGAGCACCAGGTCGATCTTGATCCCCGCGGCGGCCAGCGTCTTCAGCGTGGCCTGCGTGGCCGCGGTGCCGTCGTCGATGACGCGGACGTTGGTGATGCCGACTGCCCTGAGGTCGGCGAGCGTGATGGCCGCGCTCACCGTCGGGTCGATGTTGACGCCGAGGCTGCCGGCGAGGTTGGCCGCCGAATACGCCGTCTGGCTGGTTCCGCTCATGAGATCGTCCTTGTGTCTGGTCGACAGGCCGCCTCATCCCGCATGCGGCAGCACGCGGTGGAGCCCGTGGAAGAAACCGTTGCTGTCGCGACGGCAGACTGTCTGGCACCCGGCAACCGCCAGCGCCGCCCACCGTGCCTGGTGCGCATCGCGCACCTGATGCGGCCGGACTTTGGCGGAACTGTGGCGACCCTTCGGCCGTGTCGTCCGCCTCGTGCAGGACCCGGCCGCAGGAGATCGTCCTGCGCCGCCGCCCCGCCGAATACCGCCTGTCATATTCGACCCGGCCGCAGGGCACAACCCGAAGAAGTGCCGCGCCCTGGAACCCGCGCCACTATTCTGGACTGTGCCCGCCCACGTGCAACACTTTCAACCAGGGGTGGAACAACTTCCCCGCCCCACCCGGAACCGGCCGGACACGCGGGGACGCCTGCCCCCCTGGCCGCCGGAACACCCAGCCCGGAACGCACGCCCGCCGCGAACCGCCGCGGGACGCACCACCGGACGCCGGGCAGGCAACGCCCGCCCGGCGTCCCCGCTCAGCGGGCCGGCGGCGGGTAGATCAGCCCGCCCTTGTTCCACAGGTTGTTCAGGCCGCGCGGGATGCCGAGCGGCGCGATGTCGCGGTCCCAGATCTCGGCGAAGTTTCCGACCTGCTTGACCGCGTTGTACGCCCACTTGTTGTCCACCCCGAGCGCCTTGCCGAGATCGCCCTCCATGCCCAGCAGGCGGCGCGTCGTCGGGTCGGTCGACGCCGAGAACGTGTCGATGTTCTTCGACGAGATCCCCGCCTCCTCCGCGGACGCCAGCGCGAAGAACGTCCAGCGGATCAGGTCGAGCCACTTGTCGTCGCCCTTGCGCACCACCGGCCCGAGCGGCTCCTTGCTGATCAGCTCGGGGAGCAGCACGAAGTCCTCTTTGTGCTCGCCCTGCGTCGCGCGGAACCCGGCCAGCGCCGAGCTGTCGTTGCTGAACGCGTCGCAGCGCCCCGACAGGAACGTCTGCTGCAGCGACGGCAGGTTGTCGATCTCGATCGGCGTGAACTTGATGTTGTTCTGCCGGAAGTAGTCCGCGTCGGCGAGCTCGGTGCTCGTCCCCGGCTGCACGCACACCGTCGCCCCGTCCAGCTCCTTGGCGTGCTTGACCCCCGACGCCGTCTTCACCAGGAAGCCGGTGCCGTCGTAGAAGTCGATCCCCGCGAACACCAGGCCCAGGTTCGCCTCGCGCCCCAGCGTCCACGTCGTCTCGCGGATCAGCACGTCGATCTCGCCCGACTGCAGCGCCGTGAAGCGCGTCTGCGTCGTCAGCGGCACGAACTTCACCTTCGTGGAGTCGCCCAGAACCACCGCCGCCACCGCCCGGCAGCCGTCCGCGTCGATGCCCTGCATCACGCCCTTGCTGTCCGGCAGCGAGAAGCCCGCCGTCGCCCCGTCGATGCCGCAGGACAGGACCCCGCGCGAACGCACCGCGTCGAGCGTGCCCGACCCCGAGCCCGTCGCCGGCGCCGGCGTCTGCGCGGCGGCAGGCAGCACCCCAAGCCCTGCCGCAAGCAGCGCTGCGGCCGCGATCCAATGTCGAGCCATGTGCCCGATCCCCCCTGTGCTGGTAACGGATGTGCGTGTTCCGCCGCGGCCGGTGGTGCCGGCCGGGTGGTTGGGCGCCCGCATCCTGGCCCGCACGCCAGGCAAGATCAACATCGCGGCATCACGCCGCACGGAACGCGAAAGCAAGGCCAGAGGCGCTGCCTCTGGACTCCGCCAAAGGCTCGCCTTTGGAATCCACTTGGGAAGCAAGAACCCCCGCTCAGCCGCAGCCCTGCCGCCGCAGCCAGTCCAGCAGCGGCCCCCACAGCTCCGCCTCCGCCCGGCTGCCCACGACCATGCCGACATGCCCTGCCGCCGGCCGCAGCACCACGCTGCCCGCGATCAGCCGCCCGAGCGCGAGAGCGCTCCCCGCCGGCACGATCCTGTCGCGCGTCGGCACCGCCACCAGGCTCGGCAGCCGCAACGCCCCGGGCACCACCGCAAGCCCCGCCACCCGCCACGCCCCCCGCGCCGGGCTGTTCGCGCCGTACCACCCGCCCAGGCACTCGCGCGCCACCGGCGCCGCCAGCGGCACCCCGTCCGCCAGCCAGTCCTCGATCGCCACGAAGCACCGCGCCCGCCCGCTGTCCGGCTCCTCCCGCCCGAAGCCGCGGTACTTCGCGGCCACCGCCCCCGGCGCCGCCCCCTCGAACAGCGTCTGCAGCGCGTCCACGCCCAGCGCCCCGCTCGCCGCCATCCCCGGCTCCAGCAGCGCCAGCGCCCGCACCACCGCGTCCGGCGTCCACGAACGCCCCGCCCCGCCTTCGCCGGCAACACGGTCTTCGTCGTCGGCATGGAAATCCCACGGCGTGGCGAGCAGGGCCAGCGCCGCCACCAGCTCCGGCCGCCGCTGCGCCAGCGCGGTGCACAGCAGCCCGCCCATGCAGTACCCCGCCAGCACCACTGGACCCCCCAGCGCCGCCACCGCGCGCTCCAGCCGCCCGGCCACGTAGTCCGTCAGCGTGAAGCGCCGCTCCGCCTCGCCCGGCCACCCCCAGTCCAGCAGCAGCGGCCGCACCCCACGCGCCGCCAGCGACCGCAGCAGCGAGCGCCCCGGCATCAGGTCGAGCACCTGCGCCCGGTTGACCAGGCTCGGCACGAACAGCACCGCGACACCCCCCGCCCCCGGCGCGCCATAGTCCAGCAGCCGCGTGCCGCCCTCCTGCCAGAGGCACGCGGGATCGGGCATCTCGCGCCGGAACGGATGGCGCCGGTACGCGGCGACCCCCGCCACGAGCGCCGCATCCGGCCCCCCCTGCGCCCCCGCCGCCCACAGGTGCAGCGCCAGCGGCCGCGGCCCGCGCCGGCGCATCGGGCCCGGCGGCGCCTCCGCCCCCCCGCCCGCGCCGGACGCCTCGCCCACGCCGGCCCGCCACGCCTCGCGCAGCTCCCGGTCCGTGGCCAGCGCCGCCGCCTCGCTCTGCCAGACCGTCGCCCAGTCCCGCGCCAGCGCCCCGTCCTGCGCCGGCACCCCGTCCTCGCCGTCCGCCTCCGAACCCGGCATCCCCGCGCCGCAAGCCCCGCTCACGCCCCGCGTCCCCGGGTGGCGATCGTGCCGGCCCTGCACCGGCTTTTGTGCGGCGCGGCAAACATGCTATGTTTTCGCCCTGTTCACGCCGGAGCGTCCCATGTCGCAGCCGAAAGCCCCGCCCCCCGGCGTCGCCGGTCCGCAGACCCCCCCGGTCGTCGTCAAGAAATACGCCAACCGCCGCCTGTACAACACGGAAAGCTCCTCGTACATCACGCTCGACAACCTGGCGGAGATGGTGCGCGCAGGACGTGACTTCGTGGTGTACGACGCCAAGACCAGCGACGACATCACCCGCTCCGTGCTGACCCAGATCATCGTCGAGGAGGAGAGCAAGGGCGGCGCGATGCTCCCCACGCCGTTCCTGCGCCAGCTCATCGGCCTCTACGGCGGCAACCTCCAGGGCCTGGTGCCGCGCTACCTCGAGCAGTCCATGGGCGCCTTCGCCGAGCAGCAGTCCCGCCTGCGCACCGCGGTGACGCACACCATGGGCACCTTCATGCCGCCCGGCTTCGAGGAGATCGGCCGCCAGAACATGGCCATGATCGAGCGCGCCCTGAACCTGTTCACCCCGTTCTACCGCGACGGCGCTCCCGGCGCGGAGCCCGGCGCCGCCACGGACCCCGCCCGGCCCCCCGCTCCATCACAAGGCGCGGAGCGTGCCGAGATCGACGCCCTGCGCGCCGAGGTCGAGACCCTGCGCCGCCAGCTCGCCGCCGCCCGCGAGTCCGGAACCTAGCCCCCGCTTCCTGCGATGCGCCGCCTGCGGAGTTGACGCGCGCGGCGCCTGGCCAGGGAACCCGTGCCCGGCCCGCGCGTCCGCCCCATGCCACCACGGGAGCATCAGCGATGTCGGACGACGACCACACCGAGCAGCAGCGCGAGCGGGCCTACGAGCTCTGGGAGCAGGCCGGCCGGCCCGACGGACGCCACGACGAGTTCTGGCAGCAGGCGGGCCAGGAGCTCGGCGGCGGCGGCGCCTCGGCCGACGAGCGCGTCGACGTCGCGATGGAGGACACCTTCCCCGCCAGCGACCCGCCCGCGAACAGCGGCATCACCGGCCCGGAAGAGGCCTGACACGCCCCACCCCCCCTCCGCCGCCGGCCGCAGCGAGGCCCCGCGATGCTGACGCTCTCGCTGTCGCTGGTGTGCGCCGGCGCCCTGGTCGGCCTCACCCTCGCCGTGCTGCACGGCCTGGGCCGCGCGCCGCCGCTCTGGCCCGGCCTGGTCCACGCGACATTCGGGCTGGGCGGCCTCGGCGTCCTGCTCGCGGCCCTGGGCGGCCCGCCGCGCGGCGTGGCGCTGGGCGGCGGCTCCTTCGGCACGGTCGCCGCGGCCATGCTGTGCGCCGCCGCCCTGGCGGGCGCCCTCATCCTGACGCTGCGCCTGCGCCGCGCCAGGCCGTCGGTCATGCTGATCGGCCTGCACGCCACGCTGGCGCTGTTCGGCGTCGTGGTCCTGGCGGCCTACCTGTCGCTGCCCGCCTGAACCCCGCCGCCGGGCCGACGCATCCCGCGCCGGCCCGCCCTGCCACGCCTCAAACCGTCTTGAGGTAGTCCACGAGCTTGGTCGCCGCGACCGTCTTCTCGGTCTGGTCGAGCGCCGCCAGCTCCGCCGCCAGCCGGTCCATCGCCGCCTCGTAGATCTGGCGCTCGGAGAAGCTCTGGTCCGGCTGCCCGGCGTTGCGGTGCAGGTCGCGCACCACCTCGGCGATCGACATCGGGTCGCCCGAGTTGATCTTCGCCTCGTACTCCTGCGCGCGACGCGACCACATGGTGCGCTTGATCCGCGCGCGCCCGCGCAGCACGGCCAGCGCCTCGTCGAACATCTTGCGCGTGGCCAGCTTGCGCAGCCCCGCGCTGCGCGCCTTCGAGACGGGAACGCGCAGCGTCATGCGGTTCTCCTCGAAGGTGATGTGGATCAGCTCGAGCTTGTGCCCGGCGATCTCCTCGGTGGCGATCCGCTCCACCCGCCCCACGCCGTGCGTCGGATAGACGACGTGGTCGCCCTCCACGAAGTTCTCCGCCTTGGACGGGATGCGCGGCGCCGGCGTCGGCCGCCCGCCGAGCTGCGGCGAGATCGGCCGCATCCCCGGGCGCGCCATGCCCCCGCCCATGCCCGGCATGCGCGCGCCGGTGCGCGGCGCCTCCTCCTCTTCCTCTTCCTCCTCCTCCTCGTCGGCCACGGCCGGCGCCCCTATCTCGCCGACCTCGACCCCCGGCTCGTCGCCGGCCTCGCCGACCGCCGCCGCCAGGGCGTCCTCGCCGGACCCCTCCGCCTCCGCGACGCCGTCGTCCGCGCCACCCGCCGCGGCATCCTCCAGCCCCGCCCCGGACGCGCGCACGGGCGACGCCACGCCGGCATCGTCCTCGCGCGCCGGCGCCCCGGCCTCGTCCGCCGCGGCATCGTCCACCACGGCCGGCGCATCCGCCGCGGCGTCGGCCCTGTCCGCCGGGCGTGCGCCCTTGGCGGCCGGCTTCGGCGCGCGCGCCCTGGACGGCCTGGCGCTGTCCGGCACGCCCGCGTCGACCGCCGCGGCAGAAACCTGCCGGGCTGGGATATGCTGATCGGTCATGGCCGCTCCCGTGGAGTTCCGATCACCTGCGACGCCGGGAGCGCATGCTCCCCGCGGTGTCGCGCGCGGTGTCGTCCTGGATGAATGGGTGGCCTCGTGGTCAGGTGCGGCCGCCGGTCTGTGTGACCCGCATACCACGGTTTTGACCCACTTTCCACCCTGGACGCCCACACGCGGGCCACGCGAACCGTCCGCACCCGGAACGGCACATCCCCGCATGCGACCCCGCCCGGGGAGAAACCCCGCGCCCGCCCGCCGCGCTTGCGGCAGGCGAGGCGCGGTCAGGCGAGGCGGGTCAGGGCGTGCCGGGGGCCGTGGACATCATCGGCCCCTTGTCGGGCTTGTCCTTCCACTCGTCGGAGTCCGCCGGCGGCGTGCCCTTGCGCGTGATGTTGGGCCACTGCGTCGAGTACGTGCGGTTGGTCGCGGCCCACGGCGTCGCGCGGTCGTCGCTGTCCGGCAGGATCGCCTCGGCCGGGCACTCCGGCTCGCACACGCCGCAGTCGATGCACTCGTCCGGGTGGATCACGAGGAAGTTCTCGCCCACGTAGAAGCAGTCGACGGGGCACACCTCCACGCAGTCCATGTACTTGCACTTGATGCAGTTCTCGGTGACCACGTAGGTCATCGCCATCTCCCGGAAAGCGGCCGTCAGACCGGCCAGCGCCGCGGCGCCTCGCATGAAACCCGTGCCTCGGCAGGCCCGCCTGCCAGGCACGCGGCATATGAAGGCGTTCCGGGCGAGGCGCAAGGCAAGCAAGGTCGAGGCGCCGCCTCGAGCTCCGCCAAAGGCTCGCCTTTGGAAACCACTTGCTTAAGGAGCGGGTTTCCAAAGGCCTCAGGCCTTTGGCGGGTCCGGGCAGAGCCCGGCCTTGCTTCCTGGCGGCTCCGGCTCCGCCACCTCCTCGTAGAGCCCGCGCGCTTCCGGCGCCGGCCCCCGCCGCCCCGCGAGCGCGAGCACGCGCAGCACGCGCACCCGCGGCCCGAGCGGGAAGGTGAGCACGTCGCCCGGCCGCAGCCGCGCGTGCGGCTTGTCCGTGGCCTGCCGGTTGATGCGCACCACGCCGTCGGCCACGAGGCGGGCGCAGTCCGCGCGCGCCTTCAGCATCCGCGCGCACCACATCCACTTGTCCAGCCGCTGCCAGTCGCGGT
>JBPBQS010000133.1:0-36279 GCA_050920955.1 Janthinobacterium lividum
AGGCCATGCCGGGCAGCGCACGGAGCACGACACAGGCAAGGACGATCCAGCCGACCACCAGCGCCGCGCTGGTGCCGTCGTCGACGAACAGGCTCCACAGCTCGCGCAGGCTGCGCCGCAGGAGCCTCACGACGCGGTCGCCGCGGCGGCGCGTCGCATCCTGGCCGCCATCGCGAAGGAGAGCAGCAGGAAGCCCGCGCCGAGTGCCACGATCCACACCTCGCCCCCCGGCCAGCGCAGCGACGCGCCCTCGCCCACCCAGAACGTGCCGAGCCCGGACAGCATCGCCCCCACCAGGCGCTTGAGCGTGTTCTCCGGCACCCGGGTGATCGGGCGATACAGCAGCACGCCGAGCGCCGCGACCAGCGCCAGCGCGACCCCTGCGCCGAGGATCGCCGGCCCGAGCAGGCCCGCGCCGCCGGCGCCGATCGCGACCACGATGAACACGACCTCCAGCCCCTCGATCGTGGTGGCCTGGAAGGCGGCCGCAAGGCCCGGGACATCCCAGCGACGAACCGGAAGCGCGATGCCGGCGATGCGGGCGCTGTGGCGGTCGAACGCGGCGGCCTCGTCGCGCAGGGGAATGATCCCGGCCGCGCGCCGCGTCGCCTTGCGCAGCCAGCGCGTGCCGAACAGCACGAGCAGCGTGCCGAACACGAGCTGCGCGGACGCGATCGGCAGCCGATGCAGCCCGGGCCCGAGGAGCAGGACGAGGACGGCCAGGAACGCCAGCGCCGCGGCGACGCCGGCCGTGGCGGAGCGCCAGCCGCGCGCGGCGCCGACCGCGAGCACGACCGTCAGCGCCTCGACGAACTCGACCAGCGAGGCGGCGCCGGCCGTCGCGGCGGCGGAGACCGCGTCGGCGGTCATGCCCGGGCGGGTCCAAAATGTTGCGTCACGGGAACGGTTCTCCTGGCCCGGATCTCACGAGGCGACGGCCGTGGGCGTGCGCGGCCGGCACCGCGCGGTCCCCAGGGAGCACGGACGCCGGCACCGCGCCAGGGGGCCGGGACGACGCCAGAGGCCCGCGGTCCCGCGTCACGAAACGATCATCCCGCTACCACGCCTTCGCGCATATCACGCCGTCCCATGTCAGTTTCCCGTCAGCGTCCCGCCTCCCGCTTCCTTGTCCGCGGCCATGTTCATGCGCCCGGCCCCGTGGCGTCGCCGCGGCGTGCGGCCCGCGTCCGCCTCGCCTGCGCCCTGTGCTGCGCGGTGATCCCGACCGCCGGGGGCGCCCAGGGAATCGTGCCTGTCGACGCGGTGCACGCGCACGACGACCCCGACGACAACGCGATCCTGCAGGCGCCGACGCGGGCACCGCTCGGCGCCACGCAGCCGACCTCCGTGCTCGGCAGCGAGTACATCCAGAACAACATCCCGCCGCAGTCCGACTACGCGCAGATCGTGGCGCTCTCGCCCAGCGTGATCGCCATCGAGCAGAACGGGCCGGGCAACGCGTTCTCCGGGGAGGTCGGCATCCGCGGCTTCCAGGACGGGCAGTACAACGTCACGCTGGACGGCATCCCGTTCGGCGACTCGAACAACTACACGCACCACACCTCGTCGTACTTCATGAACCGCGACCTTTCGCAGGTTGCCGTGGACCGCGGGCCGGGCACGGCGTCCACCATCGGGGACGCGACGTTCGGCGGCACCATCGCGCTCGACAGCAAGGCGCCGGCAACGCGCACCCTGCTGACGCCGTACGCGGCGGGAGGCAGCTTCAACACCACGCTGGAGGGCGCCGAGCTGGACACCGGCCCGCTGCCCGGCGGCGGCGCGCTGGTGATCGACGGCGAGCACACCGCGAGCGACGGTGCGCTGAGCTACGCGGCGGCTGCGCGCACCAACCTCTTCGGCAAGTACGTGATGCCGCTCGGGCCCCGCACCGTGCTGACGGTGGAAGGCATGTACAACACGACCGACCAGTATTTCGACCGCGGCGCCTCGCGCGCCCAGATCGCCCGGTTCGGGCCGAACTACGGCTTCTCCAACGACCCGAAGCTGCAGAACTACTACCTCTACAACAAGAACCGCAGCCATTCCGACTTCGACTACGCCGGCATACGCTCCGAGCTGTCCGACGACTGGGTGTTCGAAACCAAGGTCTACACCTACGGCTACGACCTCAAGGGCGTGCGGGCGATCGACGTGTCCAATTCCACGTTCCCCGGCACGACCTACGGGCGCAACGACATCCCCGGCACCGCGCAGAACAACCAGTACCGCGCGTTCGGCGACACGTTCCAGGTCACGCGCAGCTTCCCCCACGGCGACGTCAAGGTCGGCGGCTGGGTGGAGAACCAGGCCAACGCCTACAGCCAGGCCAACATCGACCTCACGCGCGGCAACATCCTGAGCCCGAACAGCTTCAAGGCGTTCACCTACCTCGACCACGAGGACCTCCTGACGCTGCAGCCGTACTTCGAGCTGGACCTGCGGCCGCTCCCCGGTCTGACCATCACGCCCGGCGTCAAGTACGACTTCTTCCGCAGGACGCTGAACGCCCAGGTCAACGTCGGAACCGGGCAGCCCCTCTCCTACGACAAGTCGTACGCCGCGCCGCTGCCGGCGGTCACCGCCCACTACCTCCTCACCCCGAGCTGGGCGGCGTACCTGCAGTATGCCAAGGGCTTCCTCGCCCCGCAGCTGAACTACATCCAGAACGCCGACCCGACCAAGACCAACGTCAGCCCGCAGCAGACCAACAACTACCAGGTCGGCACCACCTACCAGACGCCGCGCCTGTCGATCTCCGGCGACCTCTACTACATCGACTTCTCGAACATGATCGCGAGCCGCGCCGTCGGGGTGAACACGATCTACTTCAACCAGGGCGCGGTCGACTACTACGGCGTCGAGGCGGAAGGCACGCTGGCGGTGGGCCACGGCGTCAGCCTGTACGCGAACGGCAGCGGCAACGTGGCGCGCAACCGCGCGACCGGGCAGCCGGTGGCCAACGCGCCGGAGGCGACGGCCGCGGGCGGCGTCATCTACGTGCACGGCGCCATCTACGCCTCGCTGCTCGACAAGTGGGTGGGCAGCCGCTACGGCGACGTCGGGCTGCGCCAGGGCCTCGATCCGTTCAACAACCTCGGCGCCGCGATCGCCTACACCGTGCATCGTCCCGGCGTGCCTCCGGTGGCGCTCCGGCTGCAGTTCGACAACCTCCTCGACAGCCGCAAGATCGACCAGTTCGACCTCTACGCCGGCAGCAAGCAGACGCCGCTCTACTACGTGCAGGCCGGGCGCAGCGTGTTCGCCTCCGTCGCGGTCCCGCTCTGACGGCGCCCTGCGCGGCCCCGCGCGCGACGCCGAGACCCCGCCTCGAACCCGACCGCAGGCCCGCCCCGGTCGTCCCATGCCCGGCGCACGGGCCTGCGCGGACGGCCGGGCCCTTGCCGGGTGCGCGCGGAGCCCGGCCCCGCCTGCCGGCGGTGACGCCGGCGCGCTGCCTTGCGGTCCTGCTCCTGGCGGCCGTGGCGGCGTCGGTCGCGACGCTGTGGCCGGCGGGCGGCGACTCGCTGGTAATCTACTCCGCGATGGGGCCGCCCGGCGGGATGATCCGCGCCTTCGAGAAGCAGGCGGGGGTGCGCGTCACCTACGTCAACATGGGCGGCGGGCCGCTGCAGGCGCGTCTCTACGCCGAGGGCGCGCGGCCGCGCTGGACGGTGGCGTGGTTCGTCGGCGACGCGGCGATGGCGGCGCTGGACCGGGCGGGGATGCTGGCGCGGCCGGCGCCCTGGCCGGAGGCGCCGCCCCCGGACTGGACGCCGGACGCGCGCGCGCTTCTGCCCGCCGATGGCGCCTACCTGCCGACCGGGCTGACGCTGGCGGGGGTCTTCCTGACGCGGCGCGCGCAGCCGGCGCCCTCGCCGTCGTGGGCGGCGCTGCCGGACCGCGCGGGCGGGGTCGGGCTGGTCAGCCCGGTGGCGTCGGGCACGGCATACCCGGTGCTGTCGGCGATGATGGAGGCGGCGGGCGGCGTGGCGCAGGGGCACGCCCTGCTGCAGGCGCTGCGGCGCTCGGGCCTCGTCGTGGGCGCGACCAACCCGCTGCTCCTGGGCCGGCTCCGTGCGGGGGACGTGGCGCTCTGCGTGCTGCCGAGCGAGGCGGCGTACACGCTGGCGGCGCGCGACCCGGGACTGCGCGTGACCGTGCCCGCGCCCGCCGGACTGATGCCGGAGGTGATCGGGGTGAGCGCACGCGCCAGCCCGGCGGCACGCGCGCTCGCCGGACGGTTCATCCGCTTCGTGCTGGAGCGCGAAGGGCAGGGGCTGGTGCGCGCGTCGACCGCGGAAGGCATGGCCTGGCCGCCGGTCAGGGACGTGCCGGCGCCGCCGGAGCTGCCGGAACTCGCGCGGCTCGACCTGATGCACCCGGACGCGGCGACATGGGGCGCACGGCAGGGCGAGGAGATCGGCTGGTTCCGCCGCGAGATCGCGCCGTGAGTGCGGCCGCCCGGACGCGCTGGACGGCGCATGCGATCCGGCTCGCCTGGCTGCTGCCCGGCCTGCTCGCGCTGCTCGTGAGCTACGCCCTGCTGCGGTTCCTGCTGCTGCCCGTGCTGCCGGGGCTGGGGCCGGAGGTGGCCGCGTCGCGGGCGCAGGGTCCGGCGCTGTGGCCGGCGGCGCTGAACTCGCTGCGGCTCGCGACGCTGGCGGCTGCGGGCGCGGTGCTGCCGGCGGTCTGGCTCGGGCTCATGCTGGAGCGGCGCGCCTGGCGGGGGCGGGGGGTGCTGGCGCTCGCGCTGTGGCTGCTGTTCCTGCTGCCGGGCTACCTCGCCGCGGCGGGATGGCAGATCGTGCTGGGCCTGCCGGCGCTGCGTGCCGCGCCGTGGCTGCGCGACGCGCTGCTCGGCTGGCCGGGCCTGGCAGGCCTGTCCGTGCTCAGGGGCCTGCCGGTCGCGACGCTGGCGGCGCGCGCCGGATGGAGCCAGTGCCCGGCGCGGATCGAGGACGCCATGCGCGTGCACGTGCGTGGCAGGCTGCGCCGGGCGCTGCCGGCCGTGGCGCCGATGCTGCCCTTCGCCGCGGCCGCGTTCCTGATCGTGTTCGTCGAGACGGTCCAGGAATACGGCCTCGCGACCACGCTGGGCGCGCGGCTGCGCCTGCCGCTGCTGTCGACGGAGATCTACGCGAGCCTGGCGAACTGGCCGATCTCGTGGGTGCGCGCAGCACGGGCGGGCGACCTGCTGGTCCTGGTCGCCCTGCTGCCGGCCCTGCTGCGGCCGCTGCTGCCACGCGCGGTGCCGACGCGGGCAGGGCCGCGTGCCGTCGCGACGCACCCCGCCTCGCGTGCCGGACAGGCAGGCGGCTGGGCGGCGGCCGTGGTCCTGCTCGCGCTGGGCGGCGCGGTCCCGCTGCTGGCACTGGCCGCGGGCCTGGCCTCCCCGGAGGCGGCGGCCCTGCCCGACGGCGCGGCGCACGCGCTGCTCGCATCGGCGCTGTACGGCTTCGTGGCGTCGCTGCTGGCTCTGTGCCTGGCCTGCGCGCTGGTGGCGCGGCCGCCGTCCTCGCGCCTGGCCGCGGTGCTGGGCTGGCTGCCGATGGTGAACATGGCGGTGCCGGGGATCGTGCTGGGCGCCGCGGTGGTGATCGCGTTCAACGCCCCGCCGCTGCCGCTGACCGGCACGCCGCTGGCCCTGCTGCTGGCCGAGACGGCGACCCAGCTGCCGGTGCTGGCCCTGCTCCTGGGCGGCTCGCTGCGGGCGGGGGGCGGGGTGGCGGGCGAGGCGGCCCGGGTGCACGGACTGGCGCTCGCGGTGCGGATCGAGCGCATCCACCTGCCGCCGCTGGTGCGTCCGCTGGCCTGGGCCTGGTCGCTGGCGTTCTGCCGCCTGTTCTTCGAGCTGCCGCTGTCGCAGATGCTGGCGCCGGCCGGAGGCGAGCCGGTGGGCGTGGTGCTGGTGCAGCTCCAGCAGTCGCTGCGCCTCGCCGCCGAGGCGCGCCTGGCGGTGCTGGCCCTGCTGCTGTGCGGCGCGGTCGTGGCCGCGGTGCTGTTCCTCGCGCGGGCCCGCCGATGACGCCGCCGGGGCACGCGGCGCGGGGGGCCGGCCCGGTGCTGCGGATCGACGGCCTGCGCCGGTCCCAGGGCGGCCGCGAGGTGCTGCGCGGGCTCGACGTCGAGGTCGGCCGCGGCGAGATCGCGGTGCTGGTGGGCGGCTCGGGCTCGGGCAAGACGACGCTGCTCCGGGTCGCGGCGGGCCTCGATCGCGCGGGGGGCGGCCGGGTGCGCCTGCGCGGCGTCGACGTGGACGGGCCCGGGGCGCGGCGCTTCGTGCCGCCCGAGCGACGCGGGCTGGGCATGGTGTTCCAGGAGCACGCGCTGTGGCCGCACCTGTCGGCGCGCGACAACGTGGCGCTGGCACTTCCGCCCGCCACCCCGGGCCGCGAGGCGGCGGCGGCGGCGCTGCTGGACGCGGTCGAGCTGCCGGGCCTGGGCGAGCGGCGCCCGCACATGCTGTCGGGCGGGCAGCAGCAGCGCGTGGCCCTGGCGCGCGCGCTGGCCACCGGCTCGGACCTGCTGCTGCTCGACGAGCCGCTGTCCAGCCTCGACGCCCTGGTGCGCGACCGGCTGCGCACGCTGATCTGCGACAGCGTGCGGCGCGACGGCCGCGCCGTGCTGTTCGTCAGCCACGACCGCCTGGACGCCTGGCGGCTGGCGGACCGCATCCTGGTCCTGGAGGATGGCGTGGTGTCGCAGGCCGGCACGCCGCAGGCGCTGCACGCGGCGCCGGCCACGGCGACCGTGGCGCGCTACCTCGGCGCGGAGGGCCGCCTTCCGGTGCGCGGCGCCGGGGGCGGCCACGTCGTCACGACGGACGGGGCCAGGCTGCGCGCGACCTGCGTCGGCCTGGCGGACGGCGCCCCCGGCGTGGCACTCGCCCATCCCGAGCGGGTTGCGGTCGTCGCCGAGGGCGGGATCGCGGCGGTGCGGGCCGGGAGCGTGTTCGAGGCGGGACGGTGGCGGACGCGCTGGACGCTCGGCGGCGACGGCGGGGAGCTGCTCGGGCTGCACGCGGCGCCGCCACCCGAACACGCCAGGCTCTCGATCGACCCGGCCGGGCTGTTCGCGTTTCCTGCCGGCCCTTGCGGGGAGGAGGACACGACCCGCCGGGCGACCCGGCTCGCCGCCGGGAGACAGGCGGGCAGCGCCACGCTCCGTTGCGGTCCGGAAGGGGCTCGAAGCCTTCTGCACCCGCTTGTCAGACGGTGGCTGCCCGGCACGGGACATTGACCGGAGCCCGGAAGCCGAACCCTCGACCCGGCCTGCTTCGACGTCCTTCGCCGCCTGGCCGGGACACCGCCACGCCCGCCCGCGCCGTCGCCTGCCTCGGACAGGCCGGACGGTTCCCTAGATGCGGTGCTCGAACCGGTGCGCCCGGCCCGCCCGCAGGCGGTACAAGGCCGCAGGTCGGTGCGTGCCGGTGCGGCGGCTTTCCGCGGCCTCCACGATGTCCTGGTCGGTCACCTTGCGCCGGAAGGAGGCCGGGTCCAGCCGCGTGCCGAGAACCTGCTGATAGACCGCATGCAGCTCGGCCATGGTGAACAGCTCGGGCAGCAGGAAGGCGGGCAGCGCGAAATAGCTGGACTTCCCGCGCAGGCGCTCGACCGCGGCCGAAACGATGCCGGCGTGGTCGAAGGCGAGCGCGCGCAGTCCCTCTGCCGGGTGCAGCAGCAGCGCGCTGCCCGCGGTCGTCAGCTCCGATGCCGGCACGAGGGCGAAGTAGGCAACGGTCAGCGACCAGCCGCGCGGGTCGCGGCGGGCGCCGCCGAACGTGCCGAGCTGCTCGAGGTGGCGGCAGTCCACGCGCGCCTTCGCGCGCAGGATGCGCGCCGCGCACGCGTCGAGATCGCGATCCTGGGGCACGTGGACGTAGCCGCCAGGCAGCGCCAGCCTGCCGGCGAAGGGAGCCACGTCGCGGCGCACCAGCCCGACGCACAGCGCGCCCTGGTGCAGCGTCATCAGCACCACGTCCACCGTGGCGATCGGCGAAGGGAAGGGGTCCGCGGGCATCCGCTAATTGTCAATTTGCATCATACAAATAAGTATGCGATATCCGCTGCAAGGAGGCAAGCGTGAATGCCTCCCGCACCCGGAGCGCCACCCATGCGGCTCAGCCTGACCGTCGACGACAGAACCGTCCCGCTCCGCAGCCTCGTCTTCCCCGGCGGCGAGGTGCAGGTACGCATCGAGGCGCCCGCCTTTGCCGCGGCGGCCGTGACGATCCGCGCCGACATCGTCGACTCCGCCACGCTCATGGCCCTGCTCGTGCTGACCGACGCGGTGCGCCGGCACTACGCCGACCCGGCCATCGACCTGGTCTGCCCCTACCTGCCCTACGCCAGGCAGGACCGCGTGGCCTTTCCCGGCGAGGCGCTGTCCGCCGCCGTGGCGTGCCGGCTGCTGAACGCCCAGAACTACCGCTCCGTCGAGGTCTGGGACGTGCACAGCGACGTGTCGCTCGCCCTGCTGGACCGGGTGCGCCACCGGCCGGCAAGCGACTTCGCCGCGCCGATCGTGACGCCGCGCGACGTGGTGGTGGCGCCCGACCTGGGTGCCGCGAAGCGGGCAGGGGACTGCGCCCGCCTGGCCGGGGCCACGCTGGTCCGCGCGGAGAAGACCCGCAGCACCGACACCGGGGCCATCACCGGCACCGTCGTGCACACGGGGCCGATCGGCGGGCGGGACTTCCTGATCGTCGACGACATCTGCGACGGCGGCCGCACCTTCGTCGAGCTGGCCAGGGTGCTGCGCCCGCTGACGACGGGGCGCGTCAGGCTCTACGTGACCCACGGCATCTTCAGCGCCGGCTTCGACGCGCTGGCCGCGCACATCGACCGCATCCACGTCGCCAACCCCTTCCCCGCCGACCTGCCCCCCTTCGTCCAGCGCACAGGAGCCTGACGCCATGCGCATCTCCCCTCTGCACGCCACCGACTTCTACAAGGTCGGCCACATCCGCCAGTACCCGGCGGGGACCACGCTGGTGTACTCGAACTTCACCTGCCGCAGCGACCGGCTCGCCGCGATGCCGCCGGACTTCGACCACCGCGTGGTGTTCTTCGGCCTGCAGGGCCTCGCGCAGTGGCTGCTGATCGACGCGTGGAACGAGGAGTTCTTCCACAAGCCCAGGGCGGAGGTGGTCGACGCCTACCGCCGCCGCATGGACCTCTGCCTCGGCGAGGGCGCCGTCGACGTCGCCCACATCGAGGCCCTGCACGACCTCGGCCACCTGCCCCTGCGCATCAAGGCGCTGCCCGAGGGCAGCCGCGTCGACATGCGCGTCCCGCTGCTCACCGTGGTCAACACCCACCCGGACTTCTTCTGGGTGACCAACTACGTCGAGACGCAGCTCTCCGCGGAGCTGTGGAAGGCGATCACCTCGGCGACCATCGCCCACGAGTACCGCCGGCTGTTCGCCCGCTACGCCGAGCGCACCGGGGCCGACCCGGCGATGCTGCCGTGGCTCGGGCACGACTTCTCCGCGCGCGGCATGTCCGGGATCGCCGACGGGGCCGCCAGCGGCGCCGGGCACCTGCTGTCGTTTCGCGGCACCGACACGATCGCGGCGATCGACTACCTGGAGGCGGCCTACCCCGACGGCGAGCCCGCCCTGATCGGCGGCTCCGTGCCCGCCACCGAGCACTCCGTGATGTGCATGGGCGGCGAGGACGACGAGCTCGGCACGTTCCGCCGCCTGGTGACCGAAACCTACCCCTCCGGCATCGTCAGCATCGTCAGCGACACCTGGGACTTCTGGCGCGTGGTCACCGAGTACGCCGCAGCACTTGCGCCCGAGATCCTGGCCCGCACGCCCGACGCCCTGGGCCGCGCCAAGGTGGTGTTCCGCCCCGACAGCGGCGACCCGGTCGCCATCATCGCCGGCGACCCGGAGGCGGCACCCGGCAGCCCCGAGCGCAAGGGCGCGGTCGAGTGCCTGTGGGACGTCTTCGGCGGCACCACCACGGACCGGGGCTACCGCGTGCTGCACCCGCGGGTCGGGCTGATCTACGGCGACTCCATCACGCTCGAGCGCGCGGCGCGCATCCTGGAGGCGCTGGCGGCGAAGGGGTTCGCGTCGGGCAACATGGTGTTCGGCATCGGCTCGTACACCTACCAGCACGTGACGCGCGACAGCTTCGGCACCGCGATCAAGTCCACCTTCGGCGTGGTGGGCGGCGAGGACCGGGTGCTGTTCAAGGCGCCGAAGACCGACAACGGCACCAAGACCTCGGCCCGCGGCCTGCTGCGCGTCGAGGAGGAGGACGGCCGCTTCGTCCTGCACGAGATGCAGACCCGCGAGCAGGAGGCGCAGGGCCTGCTGCGGACCGTGTTCGAGGACGGCAGGATGGTGCGCATGGAAGGCCTGCGGACCCTGCGCCACCGGCTCTGGCCGCCGGTCGCGGCGCGCTGACCCCGGCGGTCCCGTCCACGGCAGGCCGGGTCTAGGCGAGAGCGCCGTGCCCGCCGCCGCGTCCGCCGAGGTCGGGAGCCGGCTTCGGTTCCGGATCCGGCGCGAAGCCGCCGCCGGTGATGCCGTACTGCTGCAGCACGGGATCGATCTGGCCGTAGAACGTGTTCTCGTCCTGGTTGTGCTTCTTGGCCTGCTCGACGAGCTGCCAGATCAGGATGCCGATGCCGAGCAGCGCGCCGATGCCCGCGGTGATGCCGCCCGCAAGGCCCAGCGCGCCCGCAAGCACCTCGCCGCCGATGCCGAAGCCGCTCACCACGCCGTCGGTGATGCCGATGCCGCCGCTCACCACGCCGAGGATGCCGCTGGTGAGGTTGAGGCCGGCGCCGACCTTGTCGCCCGAGGCGAGGCTCTGCACGCCGCTGACGATGCCGAGCGCGCCGCCGACCGAGCTCGCGACGCCGCCGAGCGTCTTGCCGAGCGCCTCGATCTGCTTGACGTCCGCGGCACCCCAGGCCGTCACCTTCTGGTCCTTGCTGAGCTTGGCGCTGCCCTCGAGCACGAGGCCCGCGAACTGGATGCCGGTCGCCGCCACCGAGGCGATCTGCGCCGGCGTCCTCGGCCCGTCCGTGCTCTTGCCGATCAGGGTGAGGCCGGAGAAGAACGCGCTCGCGAGGTGCAGCGTGCCCTTCGAGTACTGGGCGTTGAGCGCGTTGGTCGGCTTGTCGCCGGTGATCTTGCCCAGCGCGTCGAGCACCTTCGCCGGCTGGCGCCCGGCCGCGTCCCAGGCCTGCTTGATCAGGCTGCTCACCTGCTCCATCGAGACCGCCGAGCCGTCGGCGTTCTTGAAGATGTCCGGATCCTGCTTCTGCAGCTGCTGCAGGATCGCGTTGATCTTGCCGTCGTCGAGCCCGCCCCCCGTGCCGCCGGCGGCGTCGGTGATCGCCGAGGCCGGCGCCTTGCCGAGAAGCTGGGTGCTGATCGCGTCGGTGTAGTTCGACTGCAGCGCGCCCGCGTTGTCGCTCACCACCCTGGGGTCGAGCACGGCGGCGAAGCCCGCGGCGTCGACGCTCACCTCCTGCGTCGCGGTGCCGATGTCCTCGCCGCCGGCGAGCTTGTCGCGCAGCGCCTTGCCGCTGACGATCCCGTCGACGTACTCGCTGTTCAGCCGCCCGGCCTGGCTGCTGCGGGCCACGATGTCCTGCGGCGTCGGCACGTTGGCCGCCGGCTTGCCGCCGGTGCCGGTCGCCTCCGCGTAGAACTGGTACTGCGACGCGAAGCTCAGCAGCGCCGCGCCGTCCGACACCGGCTTGCCGGAGGAGTCCTTCGACCCCAGCAGAGTGTCGAGCGCCTTGCCCGAGGCGATCTGGCTGCCGAAGTGGTCCGACACCGCGCCCGAGATCGCGCCGTCGCTGCCGACGAGGCCCTGCAGCGCCGCCGGCCGCGCCTGGGTCTGCCAGGCGATGACCGCGGGATCCTGCGAGAGGGTGCTGATCTTGTCCTCGAGGTCGCGCCGCACGCTGCCCTCGTTGGCCTGCAGCCCGACATGGCCGTGGTCGCCCTCCCACAGGCTGCCGGACTTCCCGGCGGAGAGGACGGTGTCGGTCCGGATCAGCTGCTGCAGCACCGCCGCCTTCGTCGCCGCGTCGTACTTCGGGGTGCCGTCGGCGTTCTTCGGGTCGGAGAAGATGTCGCTGCCGACCTTCGAGGTGTCGACGCCGGACACCGTCTCGGCCGAGGCCGCCTGGTTCATCATCGCGGTGAAGTCCGCGCTGGTCGCCGGAGCCTGCCTGTCGATCCAGCCCGCGATGTTGTCGCGCGTCGAGATGCTGTCCGGCTTGTCTGTCGCCGGGCTGCTGCCGCCGTTGTCGAGCATCGCGAAGGTGGCGGAGTGCGACCAGAACCCCGCCGCCTGCGCCAGGTCGGGGCTGACGCCCGGCATGGTCGCGATCGCGGCGAGGTCCCGGGCGGTGAAGGAGTCCGAGACGCCGGCGCCGTGGTCCGGGTCCGCGCCCGAGATCAGCGTGGCGTTCGCCATCACCAGGGCGGCCGACCTCGCCAGTGCCTTCGAGGACTCGTCGGCGTCCGGGTTCTTCGCCAGCCAGTCGGAATAGGACTTGCCGGCGGCCTTCGCGTCGTCGGCGGCGTGGCGCGCGAACCCGTTCACCTCCGCCTGGGTGATGGTGCCGTCGGCCTTGCCGCTGCCGCCGCCGTCCAGCGCCTTCATCAGGGCGGGGTTGGAGGCGACCGCGTGCAGGGCCGCCTGCGCCTCGGGCGGCAGGTCTGCCGGCGGGTGGGCGAAGTCGATGCCGCCGTGCAGGCCCCAGCTCGTCCAGTTCGCCGCGATCAGCTGCGCGTCGGCGATCGGCGCATCGAGCGAGCCTTCCTGCGCGGTGCGGTCCGACGCGCCGGCGCCCTGGGTCAGGCCGTCCCACATGGACTGGCCGCCGCCGGCAACCCCCTTCGCGTCGCCGCGTGCCTTGTCGATGTAGGCGTTGAACTCGGCCTGGGTGACCGGCCCGCCGGCCTTGGCGCCGGTCGAGGTGGCGATCGCGTCGAGCAGCGTCGGGTGGTCGCCGAAATACCGGATCGCGGCGCGCGCGTCCGGCGGCAGGTCGGCCGGCGGGTTGGCGAAGTCGATCCCGTCGTGCAGCCCCCAGCTGTGCCAGTTGGCGGTGACCAGCTCGGCATTGGCCAGCGGTGTGTCGAGCGCCGCCGCCTCGCCGGGCCGCGAGGCCGGGTCGAGCCCGGCCGTGGCGCCGTCCCACAGCGCGGTGCCGGCAAGGCCTTTCGTCGCCGCCGACAGGTCCACGGTCGCGGCCTTGATGTAGGCGTCGACGTTGGCCTTGGTGATCGTGCTGCTGGGCGTGCCGCCGCCGCCGGCGCTGATCGCGTCGAGCAGGGTCGGGTTGGCCGCCAGGTATCTCAGCGTGTCCTTCGCCTCCTGCGGCAGGCTCGCCGGCGGGTTGCCGAAGTCGACGTGGTTGGCGTGCAGGCCCCACTTGTCCCAGTTCTGGCTGAGCAGCTGCGCGGCGGCGAGCGGCCTGGCAAGGTCGGATGCCGCGAGCGCCGCCGTGGGGTTCCGGCCCACGTCCGCGGCCAGCGCCTGCCAGTTCTGGTCCGCCCCGGGCTGGCGTGGCGGCAACGGCGGCACGACGCCGAACTTCTCGGTCGCCAGGGCGGACTGGAACGACCGGCCCGCCGCGTCGTCGCCGCGCTGCTGCGCGCTGCGGATGGCCGTGGAGACGCCCTCGAGCATGCGATGTTCCTTGAACCGTTCCGGACGTCCCTGCATGGACGCGGCTCCCGAAGCCGGTGCCGGTATGCGGGTATGCCGGCGCGCATCATCGGCATCACCGGCCCGTTCACCAGTGAAGCTACGGCGACCAGGACGTGACACTTCGGCGCAGCGCCCCGCGCACGCTGGCCGGGCGGTCGCGAACCTGCGGCGGACCACCGCGACGACGGGGGCTGCCGCGCCGTGCCGGCCAGGCGGAATGCAGGCGCCCCGGGTCGCGCGGCGCGGCGGAATGTCACGCCAAGTTTGCACTTCCGACCGCTCGCCCGGTGTAGACGCCACCGTCACATGTGAGACAACGCATGATCCCGTCCTGCACCGTCCCCAGCTACCCGCTGCACCTGCTGCTCCTGCCGAACCGTGCGGGGGGCGCAAGTACAGCGCCAGGCACGGTGCGCAACAGGAGCCGGGAACGGACGGCGCCGTTCCTGGAGGCCGGCGGCAGCCACCTCACGCCCGCGCGGCATCCCTGCGGACCGTCCGCGACCACTCGCTGGAACGTGGGTCGCCCCGTCCCGCAATGACCCGGCGCCGCTCGAACGCCTGCACCTCGCGCCCGCTCCGGCCTGCGCATCGATCTTCTCGCTGACGAAACGTCATCGTTCCGAGCCGGAGCCCTGGAACGGGGCCCCATAGGGTGCGGCCGGCTGATTGCCGGGGAACACCATGTCGCATCGTCTGAGTCCGCGCGTGGCGCTGCTTGCGGCCACTGCGATCGCCTGGTGCTGCGGCACGAACGGCGAGGCGCGTGCGGCCGACGATCCCCGGCTCGGTGCGATCGAGGCGCAGATCCGGGCGCTTCAAACCCAGCTCGGCCAGGTGAGGCACGACCTCGCCGCCCGCGACGCCCAGGTGCGCAGCGCGCGTGCCGAGGCGGCCCAGGCCCGCGCCGACGCCCGGGCGGTCGCCGGCACGGGCAGCCGCGTCGCCGCCGGGTCGCAGGGCGGGACGCGCGGGCGGGGCGACGCCCTCGCGCAGGACCCCTCCGGCCCGGGCGGGATGCCGTCGGGTGGCGGCGCAGGGCCCGGCGGCCAGGGCCGGCCCGCGCGCCTCGCCGCGCGGCCGGGCGAGGGCGGCGAGTTCGGCGCGACCGGCGCGGGGAACGGCGTCAACCTCAACACGCCCGGCTCGATCGGCCAGCAGCAGGCGGCAACCTCCGGCGGGCCGCTCGGCACCTTCAAGGTCGGCAACGCAACGGTCTCCTTCGGCGGCTTCGTGGCGCTCGAGAGCGTGCTGCGCAGCCGCAACGAGACGGCCGACATCGGCTCGACCTACATCGGCATCCCCGAGGGGCAGTCGCAGGCCGCGCACGAGCACGAGTTCCGCTTCTCCGCCCGGCAGAGCCGCGTGTCGCTGCTGGTGGCCGACGACCCGACGCCGCAGGCCCACCTCGCGGCCTACCTGGAGGCGGACTTCCTGGGCGCCGCGCCGACCGCCAACTCGCTGGAGAGCGACAGCTACACGCCGCGCCTGCGCCAGTACTACGCGACCTTCGACGGCCGCGAGTCCGGGCTGCACGTGCTTGCCGGCCAGTCCTGGAGCCTGCTCACGCTGAACAAGGTCGGGATCACGCCGCGCCAGGAGGACATCCCGCTCAGCATCGACGCGCAGTACGTGCCCGGCTTCAACTGGGCGCGCCAGCCGCAGCTTCGCATCGCGAAGGACTTCGACGACCACCGCATCTGGCTCGCGGCCTCCGTGGAGGGCTCGCAGACCAGCTACTACCAGGGGCCGAACGGTAGCGGCTCGTCCGAGGGCACCGTCAACGTCAACAACCCCGGCGGCTCCGGGTTCTACTCCGGCAACACCTACAGCGACGAGATCGCGCCGGACGTGATCGTCAAGGCGGCGTTCGACCCGGGATGGGGGCACTTCGAGGCCTACGGGCTCGCCCGCTTCCTGCACGACCGCGTCAGCGTCGCGGGCAGCGGGCACAGCAGCACCGTGCTCGCCGGCGGCGGCGGCGCGGGCATGATCCTGCCGCTCGTCAAGGGCAGGCTGGACTTCCAGGCCAGCGGCCTGGCCGGCTACGGCATCGGGCGCTACGGGTCCGGGCAGATGCCGGACGCCACCACCTCCGCCACCGGCGAGCCCTCGCCGCTCGCGGAGTTCCAGGTCCTGGTCGGCCTGGTCGGCCACCCCGCGAAGGACTTCGACCTCTACGGCTACGCCGGCACCGAGCAGGTCGGCCGCAACGCCTTCGCCGCCGGCGGCAAGGGCTACGGCTACGGCAGCCCGCTCTACGCCAACGGCGGGTGCGGCGTGGAGCTGTCTGCGGCGGCGACCTGCGTGGCCAACACCTCGGGCATCACCCAGGGCACCCTGGGCGGCTGGTGGCGATTCTACCACGGCGGCTTCGGCACGGTGCAGGCGGGCGTGCAGTACTCCTACACCCGGCGCGACATCTTCAGCGGCACCGGCGGCAGCACCGGGACCAACGAGAACATGGTGTTCACGAGCCTGCGGTTCTCGCCGTTCCAGTGAGGACGTCGGGAGCGAGGAGACGAGGCTGCGTCGACAATCCGGCGTCGGCATCGCCCGCCTCGTCGCGGGCCTGCGCCGCGCCCGACGCCGCAGCGCCCGCGGTTGCCGCCGGTCCGGGACAGCCCCGAGCCCGAACGCGTCCCCCCAGGTTCCTGGCAGCTGCCGACAGGCCGGATCGAACCGCTGCGTGACGGGTGCGGGAAAGCCCGTGGCGTTGCGCCGAACCCGACACCCCCGGCGCCACGGCCGCATCGGCCGCCTGGCCGGGGCCGCCCGTCACGGTGGTGCGATGCGCTCCGGCGCGGCCCTCAGGACGCCGGCGACCCGGCGTGGCCGGCACGGACCGCCCGCACCGCGGCGCTGGCCGCGCCGAGCAGCAGGCCGCTGTCCGTGTCGGGCGTGACCAGGCTGAAACCCATCGCCAGCATCCGGACGGCGTAGGCCGGCGACACGCAGTGCACGCCGGCGTGCTGGCCGCGCCGGGCGGTCGCTGCCAGCACGGTCTCGTAGACCGCGAGGATCTCCGGCTCCTCGCGGTCGAGCAGCGGCGGCAGGCCCATGCTGAAGCCGAGGTCGCTCGGGCCGATGTAGACGGCATCCACGCCCTCCACGTCCAGGATGGCGTCCAGGTTCTCCACCGCCTCGCGGGTCTCGATCATCGGGATGCACAGCACCTCGCCGTTCGCCCGCGCCTGGTAGCTCGTGCCCCCGTAGCCTGCGCCCCCGTCGCCGGGGCCGCACATCGCGGCCCGGATCGGCCCGTTGCTGCGCCGGCCGAGCGGCGGGTAGCGCATGGCCGCGACCAGCGCCGCGGCCTCGTCGGCGGTGTTGACCATCGGGCAGATCACGCCGTACGCGCCTGCGTCCAGCACCTTGCCGATGATGCCGGGCTCGTTCCAGGGCACGCGCGCCATCGGCAGCACGGGGCGTCCCTGCATCGCCTGGAAGCACGCCACCATCGAGCGGTAGTCCTGCACGCCGTGCTGCAGGTCGACGGTGATGCTGTCGTAGCCGCCCTGCGCCATGACCTCGGCCGAGAACCCGTCGGGTATGGCGAGCCAGCCGTTGACCGCCGGCCTGCCTTCGGCCCAGAGCCTCTGCACCGTGTTGGACATGATTTCACCCGGTCCTTCGCCGCGGGGGTTGAGGCAGGCAAGGCCGATCCCGCGCCACAGGTTCACCCATATCCCGGCCCCGGCCAATCCCGTGTCCCGGTCATGCGGCCGCCCGCGGCGGGGACCGCGCCCGGGCCGGCTCAGCTCCTGGGCTGGAACGGCAGCCCCAGCATGGCCGGGCGGTGCAGCCGGATGAGGCGCACGTCGCGCGAGATCAGCACGAGCACGACCACCGTGCCGAGGTAGGGCAGGGCCGACAGCAGCGCCGAGGGGATCGGCACGCCCAGCGCCTGCACGTACAGCGACAGGTACATCAGCGCCCCGAAGAACCACGCCCCCGCCAGCAGCCACGCCGGCCGCCACGCCGAGAACGTCACCAGCGCCACGGCCACCCAGCCGCGCCCCGCCGTCAGGTCCTGCGCCCACAGTGGCGTGTAGGCCAGCGACATGTACGCCCCCGCCAGCCCCGCCATCGCGCCGCCGAACAGCACCGCGGCGTAGCGGATCGGCACCACCTTGTAGCCCAGCGAGTGCGCCGCCCCGTGCGAGTCGCCGACCGCGCGCAGCACCAGCCCCGCGTGCGTGCGCCGTATCCCCCACGCCACCGCCGCCAGGATCAGCAGCGCCGCGTAGACCAGCACGTCGTGGCCGAACAGCACCGGCCCGGCCACCGGCAGCCCCGAGAGCACGGGGATGCGCAGCTTCGGCAGGGTCGGCGCCGCGATCCCCACGTAGCCCGCGCCGAGCAGCGCGCTGAACCCGCGCCCGAAGATCGTCAGCGCCAGCCCGGTCGCCGTCTGGTTCGCCTGCAGCGTCAGCGTCAGCACGCCGAACAGCAGCGCCAGCGCCATCCCCGCCCCCAGCGCCGCCACCAGGCCGAGCGAGGTCGACCCCGTCGCCTCGGCCGTGGCGAAGCCGGCGATTGCCCCGGCCAGCATCATCCCCTCCACGCCGAGGTTGAGCACCCCCGCCTTCTCCACCACCAGCTCGCCCGTCGCCGCCAGCAGCAGCGGCGTGGACGCGGCCAGGATGCTCACCAGGGCGCTGACGACGATCTGCCCCATCATGCCGACCCCCGGGAGCAATCAAGAAGCAAGCAAGCCCGGGCCCTGCCCGGACCCGCCAGGGGCGAGCCCCCTCGTCTGGCCCTTCCAACAGCCCAAACGGGCTGTCGGAACCTTTGGCCAGCCTCGCCCCTGGACCGGCATGACCCAGGGAGGCCGGTCCAGGGGGGCTCCCCCTGGCGGAGCTCGAGGCAGAGCCTCGACCTTCCTTGCGTCACGCCGCGCCCCGCACGGCCGGCCGCCAGCGGATCGTGTTGTGCAGCAGCACGTCGCAGCCGAGCAGGCAGAACAGCAGGATGCCCTGGAAGATGCCCGTGACCGCGTTGGGCAGCCCGAGCTGGATCTGCGCCGCGTCGCCGCCCAGGTAGGACAGCGCCAGCAGCAGCCCCGCCGGGATCGCGCCGATCGGGTTCAGCCGCCCCAGGAACGCCACGATGATCGCCGCGAACCCGTAGCCCGGCGAGATCACCGTCGTGAGCTGCCCGATCGTGCCCGTGACCTCCAGCATCCCCGCGAGCCCCGCGAGCCCGCCGCTGATCATCATGGCGGCCCACACCAGCCGGCGCTCGCTGAACCCCGCGAACCGCGCCGCCCGCGGCGCCTGCCCCAGCACGCGGAGCTGGAAGCCCAGCAGCGAGCGCTCTAGCATCAGCCACACGCCCACCGCCGCCAGCGGCGCCAGCGCCACGCCGAGGTGGACGTTGGTGCCCGACACCAGCCGGGGCAGCTCCGCCGCGTCCGGGAACAGCGCCGTCTGCGGGAAGCCGAACCCCTGCGGGTCGCGCCACGGCCCCGTCACCAGGTAGATCAGCAGGTACTGGATCACGTAGGTCAGCATCAGGCTGGTCAGGATCTCGTTGGCGTTGAACCGCACCCGCAGCCACGCCACCAGCCCGCCCGCCACCATGCCGCCGAGCAGCCCCGCCGCCGCCAGCGCCGGCAGCAGCAGCCACGCCGGCGCGTCGGGCAGCGCCAGCGCCACGCCGCCGCTCACGATCGCGCCCAGGGTGAACTGCCCCTCCGTGCCGATGTTCCACACCCTGGCGCGGTAGGCGAGCGACAGCCCCACCCCCATCATCACCAGCGGCGCCGCCTTGACCACGAGCGCCTCCAGCCCGCCGGGCGCCAGCAGGGGCGACACCAGGAACACCCGGACCGTGCCGAACGGCGGCCGCCCCATGGCCGCGAAGATCAGCGCCGAGAGCAGCGTCGTCAGCACCAGCGCCAGTACCGGCGAGCCCGCGCGCCAGAAGCGGGACTCCGCGCCGCGCGGCTCGATCCTAAACACGGGGGGACCGGCCAGGAAAGGAAGCGAGTTCTTTTTTGAAAAAAAGAACCAAAAAACTTCTGCCAATTGGGTCCGGTGCCGGCCGCGCGGCACAGGTGCCAACGTGCAGAAGTCTTTTTGCTTCTTTTTCTTCAGAAAAAGAAGGCCTTGCTTGCTTCATGGCCCCTGGATCTCCCTGGCCGCGCCTTCGCCGCCCATCAGCCGCCCGATCGCCTCCACCGTGGCGTCGCGTGCCGGCATGGGCTCGGACATGCGCCCGCCCGCGATGACGGCGATGCGGTCGGCGAGCACGAGGATCTCGTCGAGGTCCTGCGAGATGATCACCACCGCCGCGCCGCGCTGCGCCAGCGCCATGATCGCCTCGTGGATCGCGAGTGCCGCGCCGGCGTCCACGCCCCAGGTCGGCTGGTTGATCACGAGCACGGCGGGGTCCTGCATCACCTCGCGCCCGACCAGGAACTTCTGCAGGTTGCCGCCCGACAGCGAGCGCGCCTCGGCGGCGGGCCCCGTGGTGCGCACGTCGAAGCCGTCGATGATGCGCTGCGCGAACGCGTCGGTGCGGCGCCGGTCGATGAAGCCGAAGCGCAGCAGCGAGGCGCGCAGGAACCCCGACAGCAGCGCGTTGTCCGACAGCGACATGGTGACCACCGCGCCGTGCCCGTTGCGCTCCTCGGGCACGAAGCAGCCGCGCAGCCGGCGCCGCTCGATCGGCCCCATGTGCCCGGCGGCGACGCCCGCGATCACCACGGTCTCCGGCCGCCCCGCCAGGATCTCGCCCGACAGCGCGTCCATCAGCTCGGCCTGCCCGTTGCCGGCGATGCCCGCCAGCCCGAGGATCTCGCCGCCCGCCAGGCTGAGCGAGATGTCGTGCAGGTCGGTGCCGAACTGCGACGGCGAGCGCACGGTCAGCCGGTCCAGCACGAGCTGCGCCGGCGCGTCGCCGGGAATGGGGGGGCGGGGCGTGGGCGCGCGCAGCTCGGCGCTGATCATGATCTCCGCGAGCTGCCTGACCGTGCGCTCGGCGGGCACGACGCGCGCGACGTTGCGGCCGAGGCGCATGATCGTCGCCGCCGAGCACAGCGCGCGCACCTCCTCCAGCTTGTGGCTGATGTAGAGGATCGAGCACCCCTCCGCCGCCAGCCGGCGCAGGGTGACGAACAGCCGCGCGACCTCCTGCGGCGTCAGCACCGACGTCGGCTCGTCCATGATGAGCAGCCGCGGCGACTGCAGGAGGCAGCGCACGATCTCGACGCGCTGGCGCTCGCCCACCGACAGGTCGTGCACCAGCTGGTCCGGGTCCAGCGGCAGGCCGTACTCGGTGGAGATCGCGACGATGCGGCCGCGCAGCCCCTCGCGCTCGGCCGCCGTGCGCAGCCCGAGGGCGATGTTCTCGGCCACCGTCAGCGACTCGAACAGGGAGAAGTGCTGGAACACCATCCCCACGCCGAGCTGCTGCGCCTGGCCGGGCGAGGCGATGGCGACCTCCTGCCCGTCCCAGACGATGCGGCCCGCGTCGGGACGGACCAGGCCGTAGATGATCTTGACCAGCGTGCTCTTGCCCGCGCCGTTCTCGCCCAGCAGCGCGTGGATCTGGTTGCGCCCGACGACGAGCGACACCCCGTCGTTGGCGACGCACCCCGGATAGCGCTTGGTGATCCCCTCCATGCGCAGCAGCGGGACCGCCGCCTGCACGCCGGCCGCGGGCGGCGCCAGTCCCCCGTCCACGCCCGGCACGACGCCCGCCTGCACCGCCGCCACCGCTCAGGTCAGCTTGCCGTCGATGCCCTGCACCAGCCACTGCATGGAGGACAGCGCGGCGTCGTCCATGCTCGTCCCCGCCGCCACCTTCACCGCCCCGGCCTGATCCGCCATCGGCCCGGCGAACACCGGGTTGGCGCCCGCGGCGATGGCGGCCTGCACCGCGCCCGCCTGGGCCGCGACGTCGGGCGGCATGTTGGCGAACGGCGCCATGGCGAGCATCCCGCTGTCGAAGCCGCCCCAGACGTCCGTGCTCTTCCAGGTGCCGCCCAGCACCTCGCCGATGCGCCGGATGTAGTACGGCGCCCAGATGTCGGTGGACGCCGTGAGCTGGTCGCCCGGCGCGAACTTGCCCATGTCGGTGGACTGCCCGAACGCCTTGACGCCGCGGCTGGCGGCGGCCTGCAGCGGGGCGGGGGAGTCGGTGTGCTGGGTGATGATGTCGCACCCCTGGTCGATCAGCGCCTTGGCCGCGTCGCCCTCCTTGGGCGCGTCGTACCAGGAGTTGACCATGACGAACTTCAGCCGCGCCTTCGGGTTGACCGACTGCATGCCGAGCATGAAGGCGTTCATGCCCTGCACGACCTCGGGCACCGGCAGCGAGCCCACGTAGCCCGCGAGCCCCGCCTTGCTGAGCCGCCCCGCGATCACGCCCTGCACGTAGCGCGCCTGGTAGAACCGGATGTTGTAGGTGGCGAGGTTCGCCTCGCGCTTGTACCCCGTCGCGTGCTCGAACAGCACCTTCGGGTTCCGTTTCGCCGCCTTGACGACGTAGTTCATGTAGCCGAACGACGTCGCGAAGATCAGCCTGTGCCCGGACGCTGCGAGGTCGTTCATCACCTTCTCCGAGTCCGGCCCTTCCGGCACGCTCTCGACGAAGGTGGTCCTGATCGCGTCGCCGTAGTGCGCGTCCGCGGCCTTGCGCGCCGTGTCGTGCTGGTAGGTCCAGCCGAAGTCGCCCACGGGCCCGAGATAGATGAAGCCCACCTTGAGCGGCTCGGCGGCCGACGCGGCGCGAACCAGCGCGGGGAGGGCGGACAAGGCCGCGCCGGTTCCAAGGAGACGGGCGAAGTCGCGGCGCTGCATGGGGGTTCTCCGCTCGGGACCAGATCTGTCGCGTCCCATGCTACGCAACTCGTGTGCCAGCCCTGACGCAAACGTGTCGCGCAGGCGTCGTGCACGAATCCGCGAAACACGGTTGCGTCGCCTGCCCGCATCCGGCCCACTTCGCAACGAACGCGACCCGCACGCGGCAAGGAAGGCCACGCACGCCATGGACCAGGACCTGCAACGCCTGCGCCTGGCCTTCGACGTGGCGCGTCGCGCCCGCGAGGCCGGCAACCACCCGTTCGGCGCCGTCCTCGTGGGCCCGGACGGCGCGGTCTGGCTCGAGCAGGGCAACGGCTTCGCGACCGACGGCGGCGACATGACCGCGCACGCCGAGCGCCTGCTGGCGGGCGCCGCCTCGCGCCGGTTCGGGTCGGCGCTGCTGCGCGGCTGCACGCTCTACGTCTCGGCCGAGCCGTGCGCGATGTGCGCGGGCGCCATCTACTGGGCCGGCATCGGGCGCGTGGTGTTCGGCCAGTCGGAGCGGGACCTGAAGCGCCGGACGGGCGACCACCCCGAGAACCCGACCCTGGCGCTGGAGTGCCGCGTGGTGTTCGCGGCCGGGCAGCGGCCGGTCGAGGTGGTCGGCCCCCTGCTGGAGGAGGAGGCCGCCCGGCTGCAGGACGGCTTCTGGGCGCCGCCTGACCTCAAGTAAGAAAGCAGTTCTTTCTTGAAAGAAAGAACCAAAGAACTTCCACCCACAAGACAAGGCAAGTCACGCGTCAAAAAACCAATGTGCAAAGTCTTTTTGCTTCTTTTTCTTCAGAAAAAGAAGGCCTTCCTTCCTCAGCCGCGCCCGGACTCCATGCACCGTGCATAGATGATCTGCCGCGTCAGCGGGAGGGCCGGCGGCGGGCTGCTGGTGCCGGCCGGCCCGGCGCCTGCCTCGGTGGCGAGCACGACGTCGGAGCGTGCCAGGGCGCGCTGCTCCTTCGCCGTCCCGGGCGCATCGGGGGCGCCCGACGCGGCGGCGCGCGCACGGCAGACGGCCTCGTCGGGCCGCGACGCCTCCGTCTCGGCGGGCGGCAGCGTGCAGCCCGCTGCCGCTGCCACCGCCAGCGCGGCCCCGAGCAGGCGGCCTGCCCGGGTGGCGCGCCCGGCCGGCACCCGGGTCAGCGGCCGCCGCCGCCGGCTGCGGCACGGTCCGGCTGGTTGCCGTTCTCGGTGCCGGGCGGCTGCCGGTCGGCCTTGGCCTGGGCCTCGGCGCTGGGCCGCGCCTTGCGGACGTGCCTGCCCTTGGTCCCCAGGACGGGATCGCGCACGACCTCGGTCCCGGCCGCGGGAGCCGCCGTCTGGGCCGAGACCGCACCCGAGGCGAGACCGAGCGCGAGGGCGGCGGCGAGCAGATTTCTCATGGACATCCGACAGGATCCTAGGAAAGGGGAGGTGCCGCCCAACGGGACGCGTGCCCGCGCTGGCCGGGCCGGCAACACCAACGACGCCGCGCCCGCGGGGTTGCACCGCAACGCCCGCGGGCGCCGCCTGGTCAGAGGTGGTAGCCGACCTCGACGAACACGGACTTCTGCTCCGTGCCCGGGACGAACGCGGGGATGTCGCCGAACTTGTTGTGCCAGTACTCGAAGCCCACGCCCGCCTCCAGCTTCTTCGGCGTGTAGCCGAGCAGCGACCCGACGTCGACCAGCAGCTTCGGGTGCAGCAGGATCTCGACGCCGTGGCCGAAGTCGCCCGTCGCCCCGGCGCTCTTCGGCGTGATCAGGTTGGCGAAGCCGGTGAAGTTGAGCGGGATGTTGCCGATCGCGAACGGGTAGGCGAAGGCCGACTCGATCGTGAAGGCCGGGCTGAAGTTGGTGCCGTTGCCGTTCGCCAGGAACCCGTTCGTGTTCCACTCCTTCGACAGCCCGAGCGTGACGTTGAGGAAGCCGCGCGGCAGGTTGAACGAGAACTGCGGCCCGAAGGTGACGAGCTTCTTGTAGGACGCGAACGCGTCGTTCTGCGTGTCGAAGTCGAATCCCGCCAGCAGGCCGACGTCGCGGATCGGGCCGAACGAGAACATCTTGCTGCCGGTGACCTTGTTGCCGCTGATCACCGAGCGGAACAGGGCATACACCTCGGCGGAGTCGGAGTCGGCGCGGCCGAACACGGTGTTCGCCGGGTCGCCGCGGTGGTCGAAATCCTCGAAGTCGATGCTGGCGAAGTTGGAGCCGTAGGTCCAGCCGTTCGCGTAGGAGATGTTGCCGGCCACCTCGTTCGCGTCCTTGGCATAGCCGGGCTGCTTGTTCTCCGGCACCTCGCGGATGCTGAGGTAGGTGTCCTGGTAGTCGATGCCCCAGGCGAACGACCTGCAGGGCGCCAGCGCCAGGAACCCGAGAACCGCTGCGGCCATCGCTGTCCGGGCAAGTGTCATCGTCGTGCTGCTCCGAGGAAGGCTGCGTGATTGCGCAGCGACAGCAGCAAACACCATGCCAGCAACGTGAGCCGCGTCGCGCGAACGTGACGCAACCGCCACGGCCCCCCTCCCAAGCGCCATCGACGGAAGGCGGCGTGATGGCGGAACGGCCCCGAAACAAGCACGCGCCGCGCACGGCTGCCGCTTTCGCAGGCGCGAGAAGGACCCAACCGGCGAATGCCTCCTTTCCGACCGTTCGGACGGCAGGTGAAACAAGAACCGCCGCAACGCGCGCCGCCCGGCCACCAACCCCGCCTCCCTTGCGGGTCCGCAACGGACGCCGCCGCCTCACCCCGCCGCCAGCGCCCCGGCCGCCAGCCCGTGCCGCGCCACGAGCGCCGCGACGTCCAGGCCCGGGATGCGCCCGTCCTCCACGACCCAGCGCCCGGCGACCATGACCCGGTCCGCCCGGTGCGCGCCGCACAGCACCAGCGCCGCCAGCGGATCGCCCGCGCCGGAGAACCGCAGCGCGTCCAGCGTGAACAGCGCGAGGTCGGCGGCGGCTCCCACCGCGATGCGCCCCAGCTCCGGCCGCCCCAGGCAGTCGGCCGAGCCCTGCGTCGCCCAGCGCAGCGCGTCGAGGTGGCCCACCGCCTCCACCCCGTTCGCCCCGCGCTGCAGCAGGAAGCCCGCGCGCACCTCCTGCATGAGGTTCGACGCATCGTTGGACGCCGAGCCGTCCACGCCCAGCCCCACCGCAACGCCCGCCGCCTCCAGCGCGCAGACCGGGCAGGTGCCCGACGCCAGCAGCTGGTTGGAGCACGGGCAGTGCGTGACCCCCACCCGCGCCCGCCCGAGACGCGCGATCTCGGGCGCGCTGAAGTGGATGCCGTGCGCGAGCCACGTCCCCGGCCGCAGCCACCCGCAGTCCTCCAGGTAGTCGAGCGGGCTGCAGCCGAACCGCGCCTGGCAGAACGCCGCCTCGTCCGCGGTCTCGGCGAGATGCGTGTGCAGCCGCAGCCCGCGCCGCTCCGCCAGCGCCGCGGTCTCGCGCATCAGCCGCGTGGTGACGGAGAACGGCGAGCACGGCGCCAGCGCCACCTGCAGCATCGCGAACGGCGCGGGATCGTGCAGCCGGTCGGCCAGGCGCTCGCTCGCCTCCAGGATCGTGTCCGCGTCCTGCACCACGCTGTCGGGCGGCAGGCCGCCGTCGCGCTGCGACAGGTCCATCGAGCCGCGCGTCAGCACCGCGCGGATGCCCAGGCGCGCGGCGGCGGCGGCCTCGATGTCGATGGCGTCCTCCAGCCCGCGGGGAAAGACGTAGTGGTGGTCCGTCGTGGTGGTGCAGCCGCTCAGCAGCAGCTCGGCCATGGCCACCGTCGCCGCCGCCTCCAGCGCGTCCGGCGTGAGCCGCGCCCACACCGGGTAGAGCGCCTGCAGCCAGCCGAACAGCGAGCGGTCCATCGCCGCCGGCAGGCAGCGGGTGAGCGTCTGGAAGAAGTGGTGGTGCGTGTTCACGAGCCCGGGCAGCACGACGTGCCGGCTCGCGTCCCAGGCCACGGCGGGCCGCGCGGGCACGCCGCCCGCCGCCACCAGCTCGACGATGCGCCCGTCCTGCACGACGACGCCGCCCGGCGCCTCGCCCAGCACGGCCAGGGGGTTGCGCAGCCACAGCGCCGGCGATTGTTGCGTCATCCGCGCATGGCATGACAGTTGCGTGGGCGATGCAAGCGCAAACAGGGAGGCCCCCTTGCCGCAGCCGACGCTGTCGTCCGCCACGCCCCCGCCGCTCCGCCTCCTCGTCCTGGCGATCCAGCACGTGCTGGTGATGTATGCGGGCGCGGTCGCGGTGCCGCTGATCCTGGGCGCCGCCCTGAAGCTGCCGCGCGACCAGGTGGCGCTGCTGATCAACGCCGACCTGTTCGCCTGCGGCATCGCCACCTTCGTCCAGGCGTACGGCGTGGGCCCGGTGGGCATCCGCCTGCCGGTGATGATGGGCGTGACCTTCGCCTCGCTCTCGCCGATGCTGGCGATGGCGAACAACCCGGCGCTCGGCCTGCGCGCGATCTTCGGCGCGGTGATCGCGGCCGGCGTGTTCGGCATCGTGGTGGCGCCGTTCATCAGCCGCCTGCTGCGCTTCTTCCCCCCTGTGGTCACGGGCTCGATCATCACGGTGATCGGCATCACGCTGATGCGCGTGGGCATCAACTGGATCGGCGGCGGGCGCACCACGGCGCCGGACTTCGGCGCGCCCGGCTACCTCGGCGTCGCGGCGCTGGTGCTCGCGGTGATCCTCCTGCTGCTGCGCTTCGGCACCGGCTTCGTGCGCAACACCGCCGTGCTGATCGGCATCGTCGCGGGATACCTGCTGACGCTGCTGCTGGGCTGGGGCGGGCTGGCCGGCCTGGAGTCCCAGCCGTGGCTCGCGATCGTGACGCCGCTGCAGTTCGGCATCCCGACCTTCGACCCCGTGGCGTGCCTGTCCATGTGCCTGGTCATGGTCGTCATCATGATCGAGAGCACGGGGATGTTCCTCGCACTCGGCACCATGGTCGGCCGCCCGGTGACGCAGGACGACCTCGCGCGCGGCCTGCGCGCGGACGGCGTGGGCACGCTGATCGGCGGCCTCTTCAACACCTTCCCCTACACCTCGTTCTCCCAGAACGTCGGCCTGGTCGGCGTCACCGGCGTGACCAGCCCGATGGTGTGCGTCGTCGGCGGCGGCGTCATGCTGCTGCTCGGCCTGGTGCCCAGGCTCGCGTTCATCGCGGCGTCCGTGCCGCAGTGCGTGCTGGGCGGCGCGGGCGTGGTGATGTTCGGCATGGTCGCCGCCACCGGCATCCGCATCCTCGCGGGCGTGGACTACGAGCGCCACCGCGGCAACGTGTTCGTTGTCGCCGTCTCCATCGGCTTCGGCATGATCCCGCTGGTCGCGCCCACGCTGTTCCATTCCGCGCCGGAGTTCCTCAGGACGGTGCTGGACAGCGGCATCCTGCTCGCCTCCGTGGTCGCGGTCGCGCTCAACGTGTTCTTCAACCCCGGCGAGCTGGCGACGGACGCGCACGCCGCCCCCCTGGTCATCGCCGACCATGCCTGAGCCCGACCATGCCTGACGACCAAGGAGCCGCCCCATGCCGCTGATCAGCCACACCTACGGCAAGGCCCGCGTGCGGGTCATGCGCATCCACCGCGACGGCGACTACAACGAGGTGCGCGAGACCGGCGTGCAGATCATGCTGGACGGCGACTTCGCCGCCTCCTTCACCGACGGCGACAACCGCACCGTGGTCGCCACCGACACCATCAAGAACATCGCCTACATCGTCGCGCGCGAGACCCTGACCGCCTCCGTCGAGGACTACGGCCAGGCGATCGCCGCGCGCTTCCTGCAGCGCTACGACCAGGTGACGCAGGCCACGGTGTCGCTGCACGAGACCCGCTGGACCCGCGCCAGCTTCGCAGGCAGGCCCCACCCGCACAGCTTCGTGCTCGACGCCAACGGCAAGCCCACCGCGACCGTCGTGGCGCCGCGCGGCGCGGCCCCCTCCGTCACCTCCGGGATCGCCGGCTACACCTTCCTCAAGTCCACCGGCTCCGGCTGGGTGGACTTCGTGATGGACGACTACACCACCCTGCCGCCCACCGCCGACCGCGTCGCCGCCACCGCCATGGACGCGCAGTGGACCTGGCTCTCCCCGCCGCCGGACTACGAGGCCGCCAACGCCCTGGTGCTCTCGACGATGCTGGAGGTGTTCGCCACGACCTACAGCCGCGGCGTCCAGGACAGCCTGTTCCGCATGGGCGAGGCCGCCCTCGCCGCGGTCCCCGAACTCGCGACGATCCGCATGGCCTGCCCGAACAAGCACTACCTGCCGACCCGGCTGGAGCCGTTCGGGATGTCCTCGGACAACACCGTGTTCATCGCCACCGACGAGCCGCACGGCCAGATCGAGTGCGTGGTCGGCCGCTAGGGGCCGCCATGGCCCGCAGGCAGCAAGGCCTCCTTTTTCTGAAGAAAAAGAAGCAAAAAGACTTTTGCACGTTGGCACCTGCGCCACCCGGCTGGCACAGGCCCAATGGGCAAAGTTCTTTGGTTCTTTCTTTCAAGAAAGAACTCGCTTGCTTCCTTGCCGGCGAGCCCTAGCCCATGGACCTGCCGCAGATCCGCGCCGTAGCGCGCCCCCGCGCCCGCGACGAGCTGCCCGCCGTGGCCGAGGGGTCCGCGTGGCTCGCGGGCGGCACCTGGCTGTTCTCCGAGCCGCAGCCGGGCCTGCGCACGCTCGTGGACCTGGCCGGGCTGGGCTGGCCGGCGCTGGAGCCGTCGGCGGCCGGGCTGCGCATCGGCGCGACCTGCACGCTCGCGGCGCTGGACGCCTTCGAGGCCCCCGCCGAATGGCGCGCGGCCCCGCTGTTCCCCGCCTGCTGCCGCGCGCTGCTGGGCTCGTTCAAGGTCCACGCCGTGGCCACGGTGGGCGGCAACCTCTGCCTCGCCCTGCCGGCCGCGCCGATGCTCGCGCTGTGCGTGGCGCTGGACGGCACGGCGCGGCTGTGGCGGCCCGACGGCACGGAACGCGCCGTGCCGATGGCCGCCTTCGCCACGGGCCCGCAGCGCACCGCACTGGCCCCGGGCGAGCTTCTGCGCCACGTCGACCTGCCGGCGGCCGCGCTGCGCCGGCGGGCGGCCGTGCGGCAGGCGTCGCTCACGACCCACGGGCGCTCGGCCGCCCTGCTGGTGGCCACGATCGGGCCGGACGGCTTCGCCCTGACGATCACCGCCTCCACCACGCGCCCGGTGCACGCCGCCTGGCCGGAGCCGCCCACGCCCGCGGCGCTGGACGACCACGTCGCGTCGCTCGCGCCGGACCTTTGGTTCGACGACGTCCATGGCGCCCCGGCCTGGCGGCGCCACATGACGCGACGGCTGGCGGCGGAGCTGCACGGGGAGCTGCTGGGATGACGGTGCTGCGCGTGAACGGGACGGAGCAGACCTGCGACCCCGCGCCGGGCCAGTGCCTGCGCACGCAGCTGCGCGCGCTCGGCTGGTTCGGCGTCAAGAAGGGCTGCGACTCCGGCGACTGCGGCGCCTGCACCGTGCTGCTGGACGGCCAGGCCGTGCAGAGCTGCCTCTACCCCGCCTTCCGCGCGGAAGGGCGCGAGATCACCACGATCGAGGGCCTCGCCGCGCCGGACGGAGACGGCCTGCACCCCGTGCAGCAGGGCTTCCTCGACGCCCAGGCCTTCCAGTGCGGCTTCTGCACCCCCGGCATGATCCTCACCGCGGGCAGCCTGTCGCCCGCGCAGTCCCGCGACCTGCCGCGCGCCATGAAGGGCAACCTGTGCCGCTGCACCGGCTACCGCGCCATCGGGGACGCCGTCGCCGGCGTGCGCCACGTCGGCGTGCTGCCCGGCAGCCACGCGGCGCCCGACGCGCGCGCCGTGGTGACGGGAACCGCGCCCTACACCCTCGACGTGGACGTGCCGGGCCTGCTGCACATGAAGCTGCTGCGCTCGCCCCACGCCCACGCCCGCGTGCTCGCCATCGACCGCACCGCCGCTCTGGCCCTGCCCGGCGTGGTGGCGGTGTTCACCCACGAGGACGCGCCGTCGCGGCTCTACTCCTCCGCCCGCCACGAGGACTTCCGCGCCAACCCGGACGACACGCGCCTGCTGGACGACGTGGTCCGCTTCGTGGGCCAGCGCGTGGCCGCCGTGGTCGCCGACACCGAGGCCGCCGCGGAGGCCGGCTGCCGCGCCCTGGCCGTGCGCTACGCCGTGCTGCCCGCCGTGTTCGACCCGGACGCCGCCATGCGCCCCGGCGCCCCGGTGCTGCACGACAAGCCCGCGAGCCGCATCGCCGACCCCGCCCGCAACGTCGTGGCCAGGGTGCACGGCCGGCACGGCGACGTGGACGCCGGCTTCGCGGCCGCAGACCACGTCGAGGAGATCGCCTGCGACCTGCAGCGCGTGCAGCACGCCGCGATGGAGACCCACTGCGCCATCGCCTGGATGGAGGAGAACCGGCTCGTGGTGCGCAGCTCCACGCAGGTGCCGTTCCTGGTGCGCCAGGGCCTGGCCGACCTGTTCGGCCTGCCCGCGCACCACGTCCGCGTCCTGTGCGGGCGCGTGGGCGGCGGCTTCGGCGGCAAGCAGGAGATGCTGGTCGAGGACGTCGTCGCCCTCGCCGCCCTGCGCCTGGGCCGCCCGGTCCGCCTCGAGCTGACCCGCGCCGAGCAGTTCTGCGCCACCACCACGCGCCACCCGATGCGCGTGCACGTCCGCGCCGGCGCCACGGCCGACGGCACGCTGACGGCGCTGCAGGTGGACGTGGTGGCCAACGGCGGCGCCTACGGCAACCACACCCCCGCCGTGCTGGACCATTCCTGCGCCGAGCTGATGCACCTGTACCGCTGCGCCAACACCCGCGTGGACGCGGTCGCCGCCTACACCAACACGGTGCCCGCCGGCGCCTTCCGCGGCTACGGCCTCGGCCAGACCCTGTTCGCGCTGGAGCAGGCGATCGACGCCCTGGCGCGCCGCGTCGGCATGGACCCGTTCGCGTTCCGCCGCCGCAACATGGTGCGCCCCGGCGACAGCCTGGCCTCGCCCCACGGCACGCTGGACGACATCGAGTTCGGCTCCTACGGCCTCGACCAGTGCCTCGACCTCGCCGAGGCCGCCCTCGCCGCCGACCCCGGCGCCGCCCCGCCCGCCGGCGCGGAATGGTGCGTGGGGCAGGGCGTCGCGATGGCGATGCTGGCGACCTCGCCCCCCTTCGGGCACCGTGCGGAGTCGCGCCTGTTCCTCGCGGCCGACGGCGGCTTCGACCTGCTCGTCGGCTCGGCCGAGTTCGGCAACGGCACCTCGACCACCCACTGCGCCGTCGCCGCCGAGGTGCTCGGCACCACGCCCGCGCGCATCCGCCTGCGCCGCTCCGACACGGACCTCGTCGGCCACGACACCGGCGCGTTCGGCAGCACCGGCACGATGGTCGCGGCCCACGCGACCGAGCTGGCCGCCCTCGCCCTGCGCGAGCGCATCCTCGACGCCGCCTCCGCCCTGTCCGGCCTCCCCGCGCAGGAGTGCCGCCTGATCGAGGGCGCCGTGCTGTGCGGCAACCGCGCCGTCGCCCTGGACGCGCTGCCCGGCGCCGGGGCCGGCCTCGCGGTGATGCGCAAGGCGGACGCCACGCCGCGCTCGCTGTCGTTCAACGTCCACGCCGTCCGCCTGGCCGTGCACCGCGGCACGGGCGAGGTGGTCGTGCTGCGCAGCGTCCACGCCGCCGACGCCGGGCGGGTGATGAACCCGATGCAGCTGCGCGGCCAGGTCGAGGGCGGGGTCGCGCAGGCCCTCGGCGCCGTGCTGCACGAGGCTGTGCGGATCGGCGAGGACGGCGCGGTCAGCAACCCGGCGTTCCGCGGCTACCATATCCCCGCCTGGGCCGACGTGCCGCACACCGAGGTCCTGTTCGCCGACACGCACGACCGCCACGGCACCATGGGCGCCAAGTCGATGAGCGAGAGCCCGTTCAACCCGGTGGGCGCCGCCGTCGCCAACGCCATGGCCGACGCGACGGGCACGCGCTTCACCGCGCCGCCGTTCACGGCGGACCGGGTCTGGGCGACCCTGAACGCATAGGACAGCAAGCAAGGCCGGGCTCTGCCCGGACCCGCCAGGGGGAGCCCCCCTGGACTGGCTTCCCTTAGGTCAGGCAGGTCCAGGGGCGGCTCGCCCCTGGCGGAGTTCGAGGCGGAGCCTCAACCTTGCCTTCCCGCCCGCGAGGAGTTCTGCACCCGTGCGCCAGCTTCTGACCGCCGACCACGTCCTCACCATGGCGCCCGGCCACCCCGTCATCGCCGACGGCGCCGTCCTGATCGAGGACGACCGCATCGCAGCCGTCGGCCCCCGCGCCGAGGTCGAGCCGCTGGCCGCCGGCGCCGTGCGCCGCGCCCTGCCGGGCCACCTGGTCATGCCCGGCCTGATCAACGCGCACTGCCACTCCGGCCTGCTGCGCGGCACGGCGGAGGGCCTGCAGGTCTGGGACTGGCTGGAGCAGTTCATCAACCCCATGCACCGCGTCCTGCACCCCTCCGAGGCCGAGGCGGCGTCCTGGCTCTGCTACGCGGAGTCCGTGCTGTCCGGCACCACCACGGTCGTGGACATGTGGCGCTTCATGGACGGCAGCGCCCGCGCGGCGGAGGGCATCGGCAACCGCCTGGTGATGGTGCCCTACGTCGGCGCCCACCCGGACTACAGCTACTTCGACACCCTGGACGACAACGAGGCGCTGCTGGAACGCTGGCACGGCCGGGGCGAAGGCCGCATCCGCGCGTGGGTCGGCCTGGAGCACCTGTTCTACACCGACACCGCCGGCCAGCGCCGCGCGTCGGAGCTGGCGCGGCGCTTCGGCACCGGCCTGAGCACCCACATCGCCGAGGCGCAGGAGGAGGTCGCGATCGTGCAGGAGCGGCACGGCTGCCGCCCGGTGCAGGCGCTGGAGCGGCTGGGCCTGCTCGAGTCCCCCGCGCTGCTGGCCCACTGCGTCTGGCTCGACGACGAGGACATCCGCACCATCGCCCGCACCGGGGCCTCGGTGTCGCACAACCCCGTCAGCAACATGAAGCTCGCGAGCGGCGCCGCGCGCACGGTGGACCTGCTGGCCGCCGGCATCGCCGTGGGCCTGGGCACGGACGGCGAGAAGGAGAACAACAACCTCGACATGTTCGAGGAGATGAAGGGCGCCTCCCTGCTGGCCAAGCTGAGCCGGCTCGACGCCACGGCGCTCGACGCCTGGGACGCCCTGCGCATGGCCACGATCGAGGGCGCCCGCGCCATCGGCCAGCACGACCGCATCGGCTCGCTGGAGCCGGGCAAGCAGGCCGACCTGATCGCCATCCGCACCGACACGCCGCGCATGACGCCGCTGTTCGGCGACGGCCCCTGGATGAACCTGCACCACAACCTGGTCCACGCCGTGCGCGGCAGCGACGTCGCCCTGACCATGGTCGCCGGCCAGGTCCTGGTCGAGGACGGGACCCTGAAAACCGCGGACCTCGCGGCCATCATCGCCGAGGCCCGCCGCGCGGCGCCCGCCCTGCTCACGCGCCGGGCCGCGTGGCTGGACGGCCAGCGAGCAGGAAAGAAAGCAGTTCTTTCTTGAAAGAAAGAACCAAAGAACTTTCCCCAATCAGCCCCGTGCCAACCGTTCCGCCCTGGAACCAAATTTGCAGAGTCTTTTTGCTTCTTTTTCTTCAGAAAAAGAAGGCCTTGCTTGCCTAGCTTAGCCTGTGTCCCCTCAGGAGAACGCCGCCGCGTCGAACCCGTCCGCGAGCACGCCGCGGGGCCGGATCAGCGGGTAGGGCGCGACCGGCAGGTAGCGCCCGCTGCCCGGCTCGGCCGTGACGACGCCGTCGCGCATGACGACCTCGCCGCGCCGCAGCGTGGCGACGGGCCAGCCCGTGACCTCCCGCCCCTCGTAGGGCGTGTAGTCGATGGCGTGCTGCATCAGCGCGTTGGTGAGCGTGGTGCGGCGCTGCGGGTCCCACAGCACGAGGTCGGCGTCCGCGCCCGGCGCGATGCGGCCCTTGTCGCGCAGCCCGAACAGGCGGGCGGGCTGGCTGGCGGTCAGGCGCACGAAGTCGGACGCGGTGATGCGCCCGGCGGCGACGCCCTCGCTCCACAGGAGCGGCAGGCGCGCGGCCAGGCCGGGCACGCCGTTGGGGATGGCGGTGAACGGCGCGTCCACGCCGGCCGAACGCTTGCCGCGCGGACCTGCGAAGCGCCAGCCGCTGTGGTCGGAGCTGACGACCTCGAGGGTGCGCGCGCGCAGGGCGTCCCACAGCCCGGCCTGGGCGGCGGCGTCGCGCGGGGCGGGGCTGCACATGAACTTCGCGCCCTCGAACGCGCCGTCGGGCCCGACGCGGTCCATGTCGGCGGCGCCCAGCACGAGATACTGCGGGCAGGTCTCCGCCCAGACGCGCACGCCGCGGGCGCGGGCGCGGGCAACCTCGTCCGCCGCCTCCGGGCAGGAGACGTGGAACACCTCGACCGGCGTGTCCACCAGCTCGGCGAGTGCTATGGCGCGGTGCGTCGCCTCGCGCTCGACGACCTCGGGCCGCGCCCAGGCGTGGTACTTCGGCGCCGTCCTGCCGTCCGCGAGCAGCGCCGCCGCGCGCCAGGCGATGGCGTCGTGGTTCTCGCAGTGCACCGTCACGAGGCAGCCCAGCCGGCGCGCCGCGGACAGCACGGCCAGGTACTGCCGGTCGTCCAGCCGCAGCGGGTCGTAGGTCAGGAACACCTTGAGGCTGCGCACGCCCGACGCGACGAGCCGCGGCAGCTCGTCGCGGATCACCGTCTCGGTCGGATCGGCAACGATCTGGTGGAACGCGTAGTCCACCATCGCGCCCGCAGCCGCCCGGCGCCGGTACTCCGCGTGCGGCGCGAGCAGGCCCGCGCCCTTGAACTGCGTGGAGAAGGTGACGACGCTGGTCGTGCCGCCGGCGAGCGCGGCTGTGCTGCCGGTCGCGAACGTCTCCTCGTCCGCGCCGCCGCCTTCCTGGAGCTGCTCGATGTGGCAGTGGCTGTCGACCCCGCCCGGCATCACCAGCAGCCCGCCCGCGTCGAGCACCGGCCCGCCGTCCAGCCGCTCCGCCAGCGCCGCAATTCGCCCGCCGCGCAGGCCCACGTCGGCGCGGAACTCGTCGCTCTCCGTCACGACGGTGCCGCCGCGGATCACCAGGTCGAAGTCGGGCACGTTCCCTCCCCATCAAGGCCGCCTGCGCCGAGGCTGGCGGCACGGGCGTTGCTTGGCAAGCGCGGAACCAGGAGGACCGGGCCATGGCGCTGACGCTGGACGAGCTGAACGCCATGCCCGCCCAGGACTTCGCCGCCGCGCTGGACGGCATCTTCGAGGACGCGCCCTGGGTCGCGCGCCAGGCCGCCGCGGCGCGCCCGTTCGCCACCGTCACGGCGCTCCACGAGGCGATGCTCGGCGCCGTGCGGGCCGCGCCGCCGGAACAGGTCCTCGCCTTCCTGCGCGGCCACCCGGAGCTGTCGGGCCCGACCGCGCTCGCCGGCGCCCTGGGCGAGGCGTCCGCCGCGGAGCAGCGCGCCCTCGGCCTCGACCGGCCCGCCGACGACCTGGCCGCCCTGAACGCCGCCTACGGCGCGCGCTTCGGCATCCCGTTCATCGTGTGCGTGCGCCGCCACACCCGGCTCTCGCTGGTCGCGCAGTTCCGCCGCCGCCTGGACCTCGACCCCGCGGCCGAGCGGGCCACCGCCCTGGAGGAGATCGGCCACATCACCCGCCTGCGCCTCGTCGACCGCGTGGACGGCCCCGGCGCGCCGGTGGTCCACGGCTCGCTCACCACCCACGTCCTCGACGCCACGCGCGGCCGCCCGG
>JBPBQS010000161.1:0-35440 GCA_050920955.1 Janthinobacterium lividum
AGGAGCTGCGGAACAGCGGCGAGGAGACGCGCCTTCTGTCGCTGCAGGGCCTCATCTGCAACGCCCTGGTCCAGAACTCCCCGGGCAAGACCGTCAGCGACTTCGACGTCTGCTCGGCGGTCTCCAGCCTCTCCAGCGCCTCGCCATACGACCTGCCCTGACCCGGCCGGGAAGACGTCGTGATGTCACAGCTTTTCCGGACACCATGCGGACACATCCCATGTCCGCTGCCGCCTGGAAGCTTGAAAAACCGGTGCCGACGCTCGGAATTGAACCGAGGACCTACTGATTACGAATCAGTTGCTCTACCCCTGAGCTACGTCGGCGGCCGGGACCCCCGCTATACCCGGCCCTCCCGGGCGAGGCAACACGAACGCCGCGCCGTGATGGCCGCATCCGTGCGCCCGGGCGCCACCCTGACGCGAACCCCTGGCGCAACAACCCGTGCGCTGCCACGTTGTGCGGTGCAATGCCGAACGCCCAGACCAGCCCCGAGGCCCACGAAGGCCACCTGCGCGAGTGCCTCGCCTGCGGAATGTTCCAGCAGGTGCCGCCCGTCGGACCCAGGCAGGCGGCGCACTGCCGGCGCTGCGACGCCCCCCTGCGCCGCGGCCGCCGCAACCCGCTGACCTACAGCCTGGCGTTCACCCTGGCCGCCGCCCTGATGCTGGCGCTCGCGGCCACTCTGCCGTTCCTCGGCCTGCGCGCGATCGGCCGCTTCTACCCCTCGACCATGCTCACCGGCCCGGTGGCGCTGAGCCGCCACGGCCTGCCCGAGCTCGGCCTGCTCGTCGTGATGTGCGCGATCGTGATGCCCGCGATCAAGCTCGCGCTCATGGCCTACGTCCTCGTGGGCCTGCGCACCGCCAACCCCCCGGCCAGCCTGCCGCGCGCCTTCGCCTGGCTCGACAGCGTGCGCCCCTGGGCGATGGTCGAGGTGTTCATGCTCGGCGTGTTCGTCGCCTTCAGCCGCCTGGAGGCCATCGCCACCGTGACCATCGGCCCGGCGCTCTACGCGGCCGGCGCCTGCATGCTGCTCACCGCCGCCGCCGACGCCTCGCTCGACCACGAGGCGGTGTGGGACGAGATCGACCGCCGCGGCCTCTCCGGCGCGCCGCTCGCCCACGGCCCGCAGCGCATCAGCTGCACGAGCTGCCACATGGTCCACCAGGCCCGCGACGGCGAGCGCTGCACGCGCTGCGCCACCACGCTGCGCCTGCGCACGCCGCGCTCCGTGGCCACGACCTGGGCGCTGGTGCTGGCCTCCCTGGTGTTCTACCTGCCCGCCAACCTGCTGCCGGTGATGACGGTGGTGCGCTACGGCCGCTCCCAGCCCGACACCATCATGAGCACGGTCCGGCAGCTCGGCGAGGCCGGCATGTGGCCGCTCGCCGCCCTGGTGTTCTTCGCGAGCATCATGGTGCCCGGGGCCAAGCTGCTCGCCCTGATCCTGATGATGGTCGCGACCCACCGCCGCAGCGCCTGGGCCCTGCGCGGCCGCTCCAAGCTGCACAGGATCGTCGAGGCCGTCGGCCGCTGGTCCATGCTCGACGTGTTCCTGCTGTCCACGCTCGTGGCGCTGGTGCAGATCGGCCTGCTGACCACGATCCGCCCGGAGAACGGCGACATCTACTTCGCCGCCGTCGTGGTGCTCACCATGATCGCGGCGCGCTGCTTCGACTCCCGCCTCATGTGGGACGCGGCCGGCCAGTCCGGCGCCGACCTGCCCGACGGCCCGGAGATCGCCGCCGCGATGTCCGCCCTCGGCACCCAGCCGCAGGACCCGGCGCCCACCACCTCCGCCGGCGCGCGCGCATGACGGCCCGCCCCCTGAACCCGACCCACGGCCGGAGCGCCCCGCGCCCGGGCATCGCCTCGAGGAATGCGCAATGAGCGGCAGCGACCCCACCGGCCGCCCAGGCCCGGACCGGCCGGCGCAGGGCCCCACGCCCCGGCCACGCGACGACGGCGGCCCCGGCGCAACATCGGGCGCGACACCGGGCGAGGCCAGCGTGCGCCGCCGCCACCTGTCGCTGGTGTGGATCATCCCGGTCGTGGCGCTGCTCGCCGCCGGCTACCTCGGCGTGCGCGCGCTCAACGACCGCGGCCCGCTCGCCACCATCACCTTCAACACCGCCGACGGCCTCACCGCCAACCAGACCCAGGTCAAGCACAAGGCGGTCGGCCTCGGCACGGTCGAGGAGATCAGCCTCGCCAAGGACCTGAGCCACGTCATCGTCAAGGTCCGCATGAACAGCCAGGGCGAGCACGTCCTGACCGACCACGCGCGCTTCTGGGTGGTCAAGCCGCGCATCAGCTCGGGCAGCATCTCCGGCCTGGAGACGCTGGTCTCGGGCGCCTTCATCGCGATCGACCCGGGCGACCCCGGCGGCGCCCCCAAGACCGACTTCGCCGGCCTGGAGCAGCCGCCCGGCGTGCGCTCCGACGAGCCCGGCCACACCTACCAGCTCGAGGCCGTGACCATCGGCTCGCTGGCCGAGGGCACGCCGATCTTCTACCGCGACATCCCCGCCGGCGAGGTCCTCGGCTACGACTTCGGTGACGGCCACGGCCCGGTCACCATCACCGCCTTCGTGCGCGCGCCCTTCGACAAGTTCGTCCACCCCCAGACCCACTTCTGGAACGCCTCCGGCCTGAACGTGAACCTCGGCGCCAACGGCCTGCACGTCGAGGTCGAGAGCCTCCAGGCGGTGATCTCCGGCGCCGTGTCCTTCGACTCCCCGAAGGAGGCGTGGTCCGGCCCGATGGCGCCCGACGACACCAAGTTCCACCTGTTCGCCAGCAAGGGCGAGGCCGACGCCGCCGGCTTCAACCAGCGCATCCCGCTCGTGACCTACCTGCAGAGCTCCGTCGCAGGCCTGGGCGTCGGCTCGGCCGTCAACGTCTTCGGCATGCAGATCGGCAACGTCACCGACGTCAAGCTCCTGCTCGACCCGACCAGCGGCATCGTCAAGGTCCGCGTCGCCATGGAGATCCAGCCCGAGCGCGTGTTCCCGCCCGACAGCTTCGCGACCAAGCTCGACCCCGCCAAGGTCCTTGGCGCGCTGGTCAACCAGGGCATGCGCGCCGAGGTCGACACCGCGAGCTACGTCACCGGCGAGAAGAACGTCACCCTCGCCTTCGTGCCCAACGCCAAGCCCGCCGGCATCGCGCTCGAGGACGGCGTCGTCGTGCTGCCCGGCCAGGGCGGCGGCCTGGACAACGTCATGGGCGCCGTCAGCGACGTCGCCGCCAAGCTGCAGGCGATCCCCTTCGCCCAGATCGGCGAGAACGCCAACGCCCTGATCGCCACCCTGAACAGCACCATCGGCGGCCCCGAGGTGAAGAGCACCCTGCGCTCCCTCTCGGCCACGCTGAAGGATGCGCAGGTCCTGGTGCACGACACCGACGTCGGCCTGCAGCCCACGCTCAAGCGCCTGCCGGAGCTCTCCGCCCAGCTCCAGGACACGCTGAAGCACGCCAACGCCGCGCTTGCCACCGTCGGCACCAGCTACGGCGCCGACAGCGACTTCCAGCGCAACCTGGAGCGCGTCATGGCCCAGGCCAGCGACGCCGTGCGCTCCGTGCGCCTGCTCGCCGACTACCTCACCCGCAACCCGAGCGCGCTGATCCTCGGCCGCACCAGCCAGGCCGGCAACCGATGACCCACGCGACCCCCCGCCTCACGGCCCTGCTGCTGCTCGCCGGCCTCGCCGGCTGCGCCTCGGCCAAGACCAGCTACTTCGCCCTCGGCCCCGTCCCCGGCCCGACCCTGGCCGGCGCCCCCGGCGCGGTCGAGGTGCGCCAGCCCGGCATTGCCGGCTACCTCGACCGCAACGGCCTGGTGCGCGGCGACAGCGGCTACAAGCTCGACGTCGCCAGCACCGAGGTCTGGGGCGAGCCGCTGGGCGACATGGTGGGCCGCGTCATGGCCGAGGACCTCGCCCAGCGCCTGCCGGGCACCCAGGTCACCACCGCGCAGGGCGTGATCTCGTCGCACCCCGACCTGCTGGTCGAGCTGCAGGTCGACCGCTTCGACTCCGGCCACGACAACACCCTGACCCTGTCCGCCCAGGTCTCTGTGCTCCGCGGCCGCGATCGCGCGCCCCTGGCGACCCGCTCGTTCCGGCTCACGGCGCCGAACCCGGCGTCGGGCACGGCGGAGCTGGTCGCGCGCATGAGCACCCTGCTCGGGCAGCTCGCGGACAAGGCGGCGGCCATGGTCACGGGCGGCGCCACGAGCTGAAGCAAGGTCGAGGCTCCGCCTCGAACTCCGCCAAAGGCTGCGCCCTTGGAACGCAACACTTAAGTGAGGCCGGTCCAGGGGCGGCTCGCCCCTGGCGGGTCCGGGCAGAGCCCGGCCTTGCTGCCTACCGCCCCGTCATGATCCGCTCGACCAGCTGCCCCACCGACGGCACGAAGCCGTTCGAGTAGAACGGGTCGGTGCCGAAGCGGTGGCCGTTGTGGCCGCTGAACATGAGGTTGTGGTCCGCGACCTCGGGGCTGTCGTGGTCGTGCCCGATGTCCTGCAGCGTCTTCTGGATGCAGAACGAGCGCGGGTCGGCCTTCTTGCCGTTGCTGTAGTCCGGCTCCAGCTGGCTCCAGTTGCTGAACCGGCACTGGCTCAGGCACCCCATGCACGCGATCTGGTCGACCATGATCTCGGCCGCCTTCTCGGGCGTGACGAACACCAGCGTGCCGTCCGGCGTGCGCAGCGCCTCGGTGAAGCCCTGCCGCTCCCACGACGCGACCTCGGCGAGATCGTGCGCGGTGAGGAACACCTTGCGCTGGCGCGGCCCGACCCCGTACTCGGCCACGTGGTCGCCCACGACCTCGGCGGTGAACGCCACCTGCCGGTCCGACCGCTCGCGCAGCTCGCGCAGGAACGCGTTGTTCACCGCCGACGAGTAGAACCCCGTCGGGCTGAACCGGTTGAGCGAGATGTCGCCCTGCTTCAGCGTGACGAGCCGCTGCTTCCAGCCCTCGCTGATCGGGCTCTCCGTGGTCAGCAGCGGCCTGGTGCCGAACTGGAACGCAATCGGGCCGAGGTCGGGATTGTCGATCCAGTCCTCCCACTCCTCCAGCCACCATACGCCGCCGGCCATGATGATCGGCGTCTCGCCGAGCCCGAACGCGCGCATCTGCTGGCGCAGCGCCAGCACGCGGGGGAACGGATCCTCCGGCCGCAGCGGGTCCTCGCCGTTGGACAGCCCGTTGTGCCCGCCCGCGCGCCACGGGTCCTCGTAGACCACACCGCCGAGCAGGTCGGCCGCCTTGTGGTAGGCACGCTTCCACAGCGCCGCGAACGCCCGCCCGGACGAGACGATCGGGTAGTAGTGCACGCCGAAGCGCGCCGCGATCTCGCTGAGCCGATACGGCATCCCCGCGCCGCAGGTGAGCCCGTGAACCAGCCCCTTCGCGCCCTCGAGCACGCCGGTGATGACCCGCTCGGCCCCGCCCATCTCCCACAGGATGTTGGCGTGGATGCGGCCCTTGCCGCCGGCGATGTCGTGGGCGCGCTGCGCCTGGGTGATGCCGCCGCGGATGGCGTAGTCCACCAGCTCCTCGTGGCGGTCCCGCCTGGTGCGGCCGTGGTAGACCTGCGGGATCACCCGCCCGGCCTCGTCGTAGCTGTCGGCGTTGACCGCGCTGAAGGTGCCCGCGCCGCCGCTCGCCGCCCAGTGGCCCGACGAGATGCCGTTCGACACCGCCACGCCCTTGCCGCCTTCGACCACGGGAAGAACGTCGACCCCGCCCATCCTGATCGCGTTGATCGCCTTCATGACGCCTTGACCCGCAGTGAGGGGTGGGAGATTGGGGCCGCCGCGCCCCGGCGACAAGACCATGACAGTCGGCGGGACGTCAGTAAGACCGGCCTGGAAAGGCCGGCCTCACCACCTGAGCAACCTGCTACCGAAGTATCTGCAACCTGCGGGCGACGCCTGGACTTCGGCTACTCGGCGTCCTCGCGGCGCCCGCCCTTCGGCCCGACCTTGTCGCTGATGTCCTCGCCCGTCGCCTGGTCGACCACGCGCATGGACAGCTTCACCTTGCCGCGGTCGTCGAAGCCGAGAACCTTGACCTTCACGGCATCGCCGACGTTGACGACGTCGGAGGTCTTGTTGACCCGCCCCTGCTGCAGCTCGCTGACGTGCACGAGCCCGTCGCGCGAGCCGAGGAAGTTCACGAACGCCCCGAAGTCGGCGGTCTTGACCACCTTGCCCGGGTAGATCACGCCGACCTCGGGCTCGGCCACGATGCCGCGGATCCAGTTGATCGCCTTCTCCGACGCCTCGTCCGTGGTCGCCGCGATCTTGATCGTGCCGTCGTCGCCGATGTCGATCTTGCAGCCGGTCTGCTCGGTGATCTCGCGGATCACCTTGCCGCCGGTGCCGATGATGTCGCGGATCTTCTCCTTGGGGATGTTGATCGTCGTGATCCGCGGCGCCGTCGCCGCCACCGACCCGCGGGCGCCCGTCAGCCCGAGCGCCATCTCGCCGAGGATGTGCAGCCGCCCGTCACGCGCCTGCTCCAGCGCGATCCTCATGATCTCGGGCGTGATCGAGGTGATCTTGATGTCCATCTGCAGCGAGGTGATGCCCGCCTCGGTGCCGGCCACCTTGAAGTCCATGTCGCCGAGGTGGTCCTCGTCGCCCAGGATGTCCGAGAGCACCGCGAACCCGCGGTCCTCCTTGATCAGCCCCATCGCGATGCCCGCCACCGGACGCGCCAGCGGCACGCCCGCGTCCATCAGCGACAGCGAGGTCCCGCACACCGTCGCCATCGACGACGAGCCGTTGCTCTCGGTGATCTCGCTCACGACGCGCAGCGTGTACGGGAACGCGGTCTTGGTCGGCAGCACTGGCCGGATCGCGCGCCACGCCAGCTTGCCGTGGCCGATCTCGCGGCGGCCCGGGCTGCCCATGCGGCCCGCCTCGCCCACCGAGTACGGAGGGAAGTTGTAGTGCAGCATGAAATGCTCGCGGTACTCGCCGTCGAGCGCGTCCACGATCTGCTCGTCCTGGCCCGTGCCCAGCGTGGCCACGCACAGCGCCTGCGTCTCGCCGCGGGTGAACAGCGCAGAGCCGTGCGCGCGCGGCAGGATGCCGACCTCGGCCACGATCGGGCGCACCGTCTTGGTGTCGCGCCCGTCGATGCGGATGCCGTTGTCCAGGATCGCGTTGCGCACGATGTCGGCCTCAAGGTCCTTGAACAGGCCCTTCGCGGCGCCGATGTCGAGGCCCTCGGCCACGAGCTGCTCGGTCGCGGCCTTCTTCGCGGCGCCGACCTTCTCGTAGCGCGCCTGCTTGACGCGCTCCTGGTAGGCGCCGGCGATGGACGTGCGGGCCAGCGCGTCGATGCGGCCGCGCAGCGTGCGCACCGCCTCGCTCTCCTCCGGCAGGTTCCACGGCTCCTTCGCCGCCGCCTCGGCGAGCTCGATGATCAGCGCGATCACCGGCTGGAACTGCTGGTGGCCGAAGTTCACGGCGCCGAGCATGACCTCCTCGGACAGCTCCGTGGCCTCGCTCTCCACCATCAGCACGCCCTCGGTCGTGCCGGCGAGCACGAGATCGAGCGACGCGCCCTCCATCTGCTCGACCGTCGGGTTGAGGACATACGCCCCCTGCTCGAAGCCGATGCGCGCGGCAGCCACCGGCCCCATGAACGGGATGCCCGAGATCGTCAGCGCCGCCGAGCAGCCGATCAGCGCCACGATGTCGGGATCGTTCTCCATGTCGTGGCTGAGCACGGTGGCGACGACCTGGACCTCGTTGCGGAACCCCTGCGGGAACAGCGGGCGCAGCGGCCGGTCGATCAGGCGCGAGGTCAGCACCTCGTTCTCCGACGGACGCCCCTCGCGCTTGAAGAAGCCGCCGGGGATCTTGCCGGCCGCGAACGCCTTCTCCTGGTAGTTCACGGTCAGCGGGAAGAAGTCCTGCCCCGGCTTGACCGAGCGCACGCCGACCGCCGTGCACAGCACGATCGTGTCGCCGTACGTGACGAGGACGGCGCCGTCGGCTTGGCGGGCGATCTTGCCCGTCTCCAGCACCAGCGTGCGGCCGCCCCACTCCATCTCCTTGCGGACATGATTGAACATCGCGTTCTCCATCCAGCGACCCGGCGCACGAGGCGCCACGGTCGTGCCGCGGACAGGCGGGCCGCGCGATCTGGAGTGGCTCCCGCGAACGGGGAGGCGGCGTTTCGGGCGGCATGGGAGCGGTCTGCGATACGCAGCCGCGAAGCCATGTGGCCGGAAACGCCGGGCCGGATCGAGCCCCCGCCAAGCCTGGCGGCAGTGCCCCGCGCCCCATGGCGCAGGGTCGTCGTGCCGGACGCGACCGCCCGGCGGCGCCGGCGCCCGCAAGGGGCGCCGGCCGTCGTCTAGCGGCGCAGGCCCAGGCGCCCGATCAGCGTCTCGTAGCGCGTCTTGTCCTTGCGCTTCAGGTAGTCGAGCAGCCGCCGACGCCGCCCCACCAGCATCAGCAGGCCGCGGCGCGAGTGGAAGTCCTTCGCGTGCGTCTTGAGGTGGTCGGTGAGGCTGGTGATCCGGTCCGAGATCAGGGCGACCTGGACCTCGGGGCTGCCGGTGTCGGCGGCACCCGTGGCGTACTCGCCGATGAGCGTCGTGCGACGCTCCGCTGTCTGCGACATCATGAACTCCGTGGCTGGCCGCGTCCGCCGGCTGTGCGGTCGGCGCGGCGGGGTTACAGCAGGCGCTCGGGCTTCAACCAGCCGTCCTCGAGACGGCAGAGCCCGATCACGCGCGCCCCCGCCATGGCCCGCGCCAGCCCGCCATCGGGGTTGGCCAGGTCCGGAATCCGCCCCATCAGGTCGACCAGGCTGACGGCCTGTCCCTGCGTGAAGCGGATGGCCTCGTGCTCCGTCAGGGCCAGCGCCGGGATGTCGGCCAGGGCGGTCAGGACGGGGAGCAGGAGGTCCGGGGAAGCTGGCGGGGTATCCTCCTCGCGCGTGGCCCTGTCCAGGGAAATCGCCTGCGCCTCCGTGAACGGCCCCACCCGCAGCCGACGCAGCGCCGCCACATGCCCGAGCGCCCCGCAGGCCGCCGCCAGGTCCCGCGCCAGGCTGCGCATGTACACGCCCTTGCCCGACTGCACCTCGAAGACCGCCGTGTCAGCGTCCACCCGCTCCACCAGCTCGAAGCGGTCCACCCGCGCCGGACGCGCCGCCAGCTCCGGCGCCCTGCCCTCGCGCGCCATGTCGTACGCCCGCTCCCCCGCCACCTTGATCGCGGAATACACCGGCGGGACCTGCATGATGTCGCCCTGGAACGCCGGCAGCGCCGCGCGGATCGCCTCGTCCGTCGGCCGCACGCCCGACTCCGCCGTCACCGCGCCGTCCGCGTCGTCCGTGTCGCGCGACTCGCCGAGCCTGAGCGTGAAGCGGTACAGCTTCGTCCCGTCCATCACGTACGGCACGGTCTTGGTCGCCGCCCCGAACGCGATCGGCAGCACCCCCGTCGCCAGCGGGTCCAGCGTGCCGCCGTGCCCGGCCTTCTGCGCGTCGAAGCCGCGGCGCACGCGGTTGACGACGCTGGTGCTGGTGATGCCGGACGGCTTGTCGATGATCAGCCAGCCGTCGAGCGGCAGGCCCTTCTTGCGGCGCATGTTCTGTGATCCAGGAAGAAAGCAAGGCCGGGCTCTGCCCGGACCCGCCAAAGGCCTCGGCCTTTGGAAACCATTCACTTAGGGGAAGCCAGTCCAGGGGGGCTCCCCCTGGCGGGTCCGGGCAGAGCCCGGCCTTGCCTACTGCTCCAGGTCCCGCAGGACCTCCGGCTGGTGCAGGAGCTTGTCGACATGCATCGCGTACTCCAGCGCCGTGTCCGGCTGGAACGACACGTCCGGCGCCACCCGCAGCCGCATCGCGTGGGCAAGCTGCCCGCGCAGGTACGGCGCGACACGCTTCAGGTTCGGCAGCAGCGCGTCGATGTCGCTGCGCCCGAGCCGCGCCACGAACGCCGTGGAGTGCTTGAGGTCCGGCGAGATCCGGACTTCCGTGACCGTGACCTGCGCCGCGGCCAGCTCGGGGTCGCGGAACTCCGCGCGCGCGAAGATCCCCGCCAGGATGTGGCGGATCTCCTCGCCCACGCGGAGCTGGCGCTGGGTCGGGCCCTTCGGGGTGACGCGCTTGCTCAAGCCGGGATCAGCTCCGGCTCGTAGCACTCGACCATGTCGCCCTCGCGCAGGTCCTGGAAGCCGGCGAAGGAAAGCCCGCACTCGTAGCCGCGCGCCACTTCCTTGACGTCGTCCTTGAACCGCTTGAGCACGCTGAGCTCGCCCTGGTGGATGACGACGTTGTCGCGCAGCAGACGCACGCCGCAGCCGCGCTTGACCACGCCCTCGGTGATCATGCAGCCCGCAACCTTGCCCGACTTGGTGATGTCGAACACCTTGCGGATCTCCGCGTAGCCCAGGAACTTCTCGCGATACTTCGGGCTGATCTTGCCCTTCACCATCTGCTCGATGTCGTCGATCACCTGGTAGATGATCGAGTAGTAGCGGATCTCCACCTCGTCGCGCGTCGCCAGCGCCTTCGCCTGCGCGGTGGCGCGGACGTTGAAGCCCACGATCATCGCGTCGCTGGCCTTGGCGAGCTGGATGTCGCTCTCGGTGATCTGCCCCACCGAGGAGTTCAGCACGCGGACGTTGACCTCCTCGTGCTCGAGCTTGAGCACCGTGGCCTGGATCGCCTCCGCGCTGCCCTGCACGTCGGTCTTGATGAGAAGTGCGACCTCCTTCTGCGCCCCGGCCACGGCACGCGCGAGCATCTGCTCCATCGTGCCGCGCGCCGCGGTCAGGCCGGCCGAGGCCTTCGCCCGCACCTTGCGCTGCCGGAACTCGCTGATCTCGCGCGCCCGCATCTCGTTCTCGACGACCACGAACGGATCGCCGGCACCCGGCACCCCGCTCAGGCCGAGGATCTCGACCGGCGTGGACGGACCCGCCTCCTTGATCTGCTGCCCCTTGTCGTCGAGCATCGCGCGGATGCGGCCCCACTCGGCGCCGGCCACGACGATCTCGCCCTGGCGCAGCGTGCCCTTCTGCACGAGCATCGTCGCCACCGGACCCCGGCCACGGTCGAGACGGCCCTCGATCACCGCGCCCTCCGCGGTACGGTCCGGGTTGGCGCGCAGGTCGAGAACCTCGGCCTGCAGCATGATCGCCTCCTCGAGCTTGTCGAGGCCGGTCCGCTTCGTCGCAGAAACCTGCACGTCCTGCGTCTCGCCGCCCATGTCCTCGACCACGACCTCGTGGCTGAGCAGCTCCTGGCGCACGCGCTGCGGATCGGACCCCGGCTTGTCCATCTTGTTGATCGCCACGATCAGCGGCGCGTTGGCCGCCTTCGCATGACGGATCGCCTCGATGGTCTGCGGCATCACCCCGTCGTCGCCGGCCACGACCAGGACCACGATGTCCGTGACCTGAGCGCCGCGCGAACGCATCGCGGTGAACGCCTCGTGGCCCGGCGTGTCGAGGAACGTGATCTGCTGGCCCGACGGCAGCGTCACCTGGTAGGCGCCGATGTGCTGCGTGATGCCGCCGGCCTCGCCCTTGACGACGTCGGTGGCGCGCAGCGCGTCGAGCAGGCTGGTCTTGCCGTGGTCGACGTGGCCCATGATCGTGACCACGGGCGGACGGGTCTGCAGGTCGGTGTCGACGTCCACGGCACCGTCGATGCCCTGCTCCACGTCGCTCTCGGAGACGCGTCGCACGCGGTGGCCGAACTCCTGCACCACCAGCTCGGCGGTGTCGGCGTCCAGCGACTGCGTCACCGTGGCCATGACGCCCATCTTCATGAGCGCCTTGATCACGTCGGCGCCGCGCGTCGCCATGCGGTTGGCCAGCTCGGACACGGTGATCGAGTCCGGCAGCACCACGTCGCGCTGCACCTTCACCTGGTTCGAGCGCAGCGCGACCAGCTCGGCCTTGCGGCGCTCGCTCTCCCGCTGGCGCCGCACGGACGCGAGGCTGCGCGACTTGTCGTCGTCGCCCTCGATCGCGGCCTGCACGTCGATGCGCGTCGGACGCTTGTTGGTCCCGTCGCCGAGCACCTTCTTCGGCGCCGGCGCCGGCGGCTTACGGCCGGGGATGATCGGCCCCGTGCTGCGGCGGCGCGGCGCCTCGTCGTCCTCGCCCGCACGCTGCGGACGCAGGCGCAGGGTCTCGGACGGCGACGCGGGCGCGGCGGTCGTGGCCGGCGGACGCACCGCGCGGCGCGGCTCCTCGGCGGCCTTGGCGCTCGGTGCCGCGGCGGAGGCCGCCTCGGCGGCGGCACGCGCCGCCTCGTCGGCCTTGGCCTGCTCGACCGCGTCGCGGGCACGGCGCTCCTCGTCCTCGGCGGCCCGTCGGGCCTCCTCCTCCTTGCGTCGCGCCTCCTCGGCGGCGGAGAGGATGTTGATCTTCTCCTGCTCGCGACGCTCGATCTCGCGCTTCGCCGCCTCGACCTTCTGCTCCTCGAGCACCCGCTGGCGCGTCGCCAGCTCGGACGCCGTGAGCGCCCGGCCGCTGCCCGCGGGCCCGCGAACGCCGCTGCCGACGCCCGAGGTCGGACGCGCGCCGCCCTGGCCCGGCGGCGGCGGGGTCGGCGCGATCGGGCCGCGCTTCTTGCGCACCTCGACCTGCACGACCTTCGACCGGCCATGGCTGAAGCTCTGCCGCACGGACCCCGCGTCCACCGTCCGCCCGAGGCCGAGCGGCCCCGCCGGCCTCAGCGAGAGACGCCCCTTGGCCGTGTCCTGATCGTTACCGCCGTCGCTCATGCACCCGTCCCATTCCGCCCGGTGACCCCGGACAACCGCTCAGTCTCGATGGCCAGCATCTCGGCCAACCGGCCCGCCGCCACCGCCACATGCACCACATGGTCACGGCCGAACACCGCGCCCAGCCTCGCCGCGTCGAGCGGCGTCGCCACACGCACGGCCCGCATCGCCAGCCGCCCCGGGGGCGGCCCCGCGCGCGGGGACCCGTCCCGACGGACCCTGACGCGCGCCGGGGCCGCATCCGCGCCCCCGTCGGCCTCCGCCCCGACCGCGTCCGTCCCGCCGGGATCATCCCCGCCAGGACCGCCGTCGCCGGCCTCGTCCGCTCCTGGCCCGGCCGCCTCGGCAACCGCCGGGTCCGCGCCGACCATCGACCAGCGCACCCCCGACAGCAGCCTCGCCCGCTCGTCCACGCTTCCGTCGCTGGCCTCCAGCACCAGCACCGCACGCCCCGACACCAGCCACTCCCGCGCCTTCGCGAAACCGGCCACCGCCTCGCCGGCACGCCGCGCGAAACCGACGAAATCGCCCACCCGCTCGGCCAGTCCGGCCTGCAGGAGCGCGGTGAGATCGGCAGGCACGATGACCGGTCCGCGGGCTGCGCGTGCGAAGGCCCCTCGGATCTTGGCGTTCTCTAGCACATCCGCGCGCGCGCTCAACCAGATTCCCCGCCCGGGCAGCCGTGCGCCCAGGTCGGGCACCACGCGGCGCTCCGGCCCGACCACGAAGCGCAGCATCCGCTCCCGCTCGCCCTGCTCCCGCGTGACGACGCACCGGCGCAGCGGCCCGCGCTCCGGCTCGTCCTCGGGCAGCACGTCCTCGCCGCCCCCGACGCCGTCGGCCACCGACCCGGCAGCCTCCGGCTCCGCCACGCCCTCGCCGGCCTCCGGAACGCCGTGCGCCCCGTCCGGCCCGCTCTCCTGCATCGCCTCAGTCGTGGGAAGCCTCCCTGCCCGCCGCCGTGTCCGCTTCCGCGGTGATCTCGTCCCCGGCCGCCGCATCGTTCCCGGCCGGCTCCACGTCGCTCGGCACGGCGTCCTCCGCCGCACCCTCCTCCGCGGAAGCCTCTCCGGCCTCGCCGCCTTCCTCGCCCTCGAACCAGTGCGCGCGTGCCGCCATGATGATCTCGTTGGCCGCTTGCTCGTCGATCACGTCCGCGCCCAGGATCTCCACCAGCTCGTCGGACGCGAGGTCCGCCAGGTCGTCGAGCGACTTCACGCCCTTCTCGCCCAGCGCCACCAGCATCGTCGGCGTGAACACGTCGAAGCTCGCGACGTCCTCGCTCACGCCGAGCGTCTGGCGCTTCTCGGTGAGCGCCTGGTCGCGCCCGGCGATGAACACCTCGGCGCGGCGGATCAGCTCGTCGGCCACGCTCTCGTCGAAGCCCTCGATCTCGGACAGCTCCTCGTGCGGCACGAAGGCCAGCTCCTCGATCGTGTTGAACCCCTCCTGCACCAGCAGGCCGGCGATCACGTCGTCCACGTCCAGCGCCTCGACGAACAGCCCCGTCCTGCGGCGGAACTCCTCCTGCCGGCGCTCGCTCTCCTCCGCCTCGGTGAGGATGTCGATGTCCCAGCGCGTGAGCTGGCTGGCGAGCCTGACGTTCTGCCCCCGCCGCCCGATGGCGAGCGAAAGCTGCTCGTCCGGCACCACGACCTCGACGCGCCCGGCCTCCTCGTCCATCACGACCTTGGTCACCTCGGCCGGCGCCAGCGCGTTGACCACGAAGGTCGCCGCCTGCGGGCTCCACGGGATGATGTCGATCTTCTCGCCCTGCAGCTCGGCGACGACCGCCTGCACGCGCGAGCCCCTCATGCCCACGCACGCCCCCACCGGGTCGATCGACGAATCGCGCGAGATCACCGCCATCTTCGCCCGCGACCCGGGGTCGCGGGCGACGGCCTTGATCTCGATGATCCCGTCGTAGATCTCGGGCACTTCCTGGGCGAACAGCTTGGCGAGGAACGCCGGATGCGTGCGGCTGAGGAAGATCTGGGGCCCGCGCGGCTCCTCGCGCACGTCGTAGATGTAGGCGCGCACCCGGTCGCCGTTCCTGAAGCTCTCGCGCGCGATCAGCTCGTCGCGCCGCAGCAGCGCCTCGGCCCGGCCGATCTCGACCATCATGTTGCCGTACTCGGTGCGCTTGACCACGCCATTGATGATCTCGCCCACGCGGTCCTTGAACTCGTCGTACTGCTTGCGCCGCTCGTACTCGCGCACCCGCTGGACGATCACCTGCTTGGCCGTCTGCGCCGCGATGCGCCCGAAGTCGATCGGCGGCAGCGGGTCGATCAGGTGCCCGCCGAGCACGATGTCCGCCTTGAACTTGCGCGCGATGTGGACGGGGATCTGCGTCTCCTCATTCTCCACCACCTCGACCGCCTCGGTCCAGCGGCTCAGCCGGACGTCGCCGGTCTTGCGGTCGATGGTCGCGCGGATGTCCTTCTCGTGGCCGTACTTGGCGCGCCCGGCCTTCTGGATGGCCTGCTCCATCGCCTCGAGCACCTCCTCGCGGTCGATGGATTTCTCCCGCGCGACGGCGTCGGCGACCAGCAGCAGTTCGGGCCGGGCGATCGAGGTGTCCATGAAGCGATCCTTCTCACTGCCGGGCGGACCGCCCGAACGTCTCACGACAGGGGCCGAGGCCCCCGCAACCGGCACGGCACCCGCCGCGCCGCAGCCGGCCCCGCCTAGTTCGGCCGCGCCGCCGCCGCCGTCGCCTCGATCAGCGCGTCCGTCAGCACCAGCTTCGCCTTGCGCATCTCGTCGAGCGGCAGCGCCACCTCCTGCCCGTCCTCCAGCCGCAGCCGCGCGTGCGTGGAGTCCGCCCCCAGCACGACGCCGGAGAACCGCTTGCGCCCGCCCACCGGGATGTTGACCTCCGCCTTGGCCAGGTGCCCGGCGAACCGGTTCCAGTCCTTCGCCCGCGTCAGCGGCCGGTCGATCCCCGCCGAGCTGACCTCCAGCGTCCACGCCCCCGGGATCGGGTCGTTGACGTCGAGCACCGCGCCCACGGCACGGCTGATCTCCTGGCAGTCCTCGACGCTGATCTGCGTGCCGTCGACCCGGTCCGCCATGATCTGCACCGTCGGGTTCTCGCGCCCCAGCACCGCGACCCGCACCAGCTCGAAGCCGAGGTCCGTCACGGTCGGCGCCACCGACGCCACGATGCGCCCCTCCAGCCCGGAATGGCGGGGGAGCGCGTCGTCGTCATCGAGGTTGTCTGTCTGGTCGGAAATGGGAACACCCTGACGCAAGCGTGGAACGACCGCCCGCAAAGGCCATCGTCGTCAGCTTCTGCGGGTATCCGATGGGCGGGATATAGGCCCCGGACCCGGCCACCGCAAGCGCCGACAACACAAGCAAGCAAGGCCGGGCTCTGCCCGGACCCGCAAAGGGCCGGGAGGCCCTTTGATCCCTTTACTTAAGTAAAGCCATCCAAGGGGCTTCCCTTGGCGGAGTCCAGAGGCAGAGCCTCTGGCCTTTCTTGCCTTACGCCTCGTCCTCGGCGTGCTTGGCCGCGTGCTTCGCCGCCGCCGCCGCAGCCTCCTCGGCCGCCTCGCGGTCCGCCGCCGCCTTGGTGTCCGCCTGGCGCGTGTAGAGGCTCAGCGCCTCGACGGTGTGCCGGTTGGCGATCTCCGACTGCTCGGCGGCTGCGATGCCGAAGCGCTCGGCCTTCTCGAAGTTGCCGGACTCGCAGTGCTTGGCGGCCTCGTGGTGCGCGCGCGCCGCGGACTCGAGCTGCTGCGCCGCCTTGAGGTGGTGCTCGGCGCCCAGTGCCTTCGTGTCGTCCATGATCGTTCTCCCCTTGCAGCCGCGTCACGTGCCCGGTTCGCGCGTCCGAGGCAACCCGCCCCCGGCCCCGCGGTTCTCACCACGGCACCCCCACCGGGTCTGCCAACGGGAGAACGCCATGTCCGAGTCCACGCACACCACGGGCGACACGCCGGTCGACGGCATCGACCCCGGCGGCACCCACTCCACGCACCCCGGCAAGCCAACCGACAAGGGCGCGACCGTCGAGCACACCGTGGAGAACGTCGACCCGAACCTGCACTCGGAGCCCGCCGCCGACACGAAATGAGCCGGCGCGCCACCGTCCGAAGTGAAATCCCGGACATCATCCGTCCTGCGCCGCAGGACAAAGGCCCTTAAAAAGCCGGTTCTGTCCTGCCGCGCAGGACAGGCTTGTCCTGCGCGGCAGGACGCCCGCCACCCCCTGAAAACCCACACCCGATCCGCCGAACCGGGCGAGAACAGGCCTGTCAGCCCAGGCCGGCCTCGTCCTCCGCGTCGGCCGGAACCTGCTCCGCCGGAGCCGGAACGGCGGTGCGCTCCAGCGTCCAGTAGAGCGGCCGTCGCCCCGCCGCGAACGCCTTGGCCTCGTACCGTGTCGGCGGCCACCCGTCCGGACGCTCCGCGACGGGCGCCGGCACCGCGAACCACGGCTGCGCCCCGAGCACCTCCGCCACCCACGCCTGATACGTCGGATCGTCCGTGGCGACATGCCACGCGCCCCCTTCGCGCACCGCACGCGCGAGCGCGGGCAGCAGGTGCGGGTGCACGAAGCGCCGCTTGACGTGGCGCAACTTCGGCCAGGGATCGGGGAACATCAGGAACAGCCGATCGAGACACCCCGGCGGCAGGCCACGGATCAGCGTCCGCGCATCGCCGTCCCACACCCGCAGGTTGGGCGGCAGCGGTCCGTCCGCCTCGCGCCCCTCGTCCACCAGGCGAGACATCAGCGAGCACAGCCCCTGCTCGAACACCTCGCAGGCGATCAGCCCGGCGTCGGGATGCGCCGCGATCTGCGCGAGGGCATGCTCGCCGCCCCCGAAGCCCACCTCGAGCCACAGCCTCTGCGGCCGCACCGCGAACCCGCCCAGCGGGTCCGAGGCATCGGGCACCCGCAGCCGCGGCAGCGTCGCCGCGAGCAGAAGCTCCTGCCGCGGCCGCAGCGCGTGGCTGCGCTGCCGCCCGTACAGCCGGTCGGGCGGCGCCTTGACCGCGGCGCCCCCGGCCTGCCGGACGGTCGCGGACAACGGCACGCCGCCGTCGCCCACGCCATCCCGACCAGCCCCCCCCTGGAGGACCGCACCCTCCAGGGACGGCTTCACCTGCCCAGGGCCGAGCGCAGCGCCGGCACCAGGTCGGTCTTCTCCCAGGTGAAGGTCCCCAGCGCGTCATCCGGCTTGCGCCCGAAATGCCCGTACGCCGAGGTCACGCCGTAGATCGGCCGGTTCAGCTTGAGGTGCTCGCGGATGCCGCGCGGCGAGAGATCCATGACCTCCTGCAGCGCCTTCACCAGCACGTCCTCGTCGACGTCGTGCCCCGTGCCGTCGAGATCGACATACACGGACAGGGGATGCGACACGCCGATCGCGTAGCTGATCTGCAGCGTGCAGCGCTCCGCCAGCCCCGCCGCCACCACGTTCTTCGCGAGATAACGGCACGCATACGCCGCCGAACGATCGACCTTGGTCGGGTCCTTGCCGCTGAACGCGCCGCCGCCGTGGGGAGCCGCGCCGCCGTAGGTGTCGACGATGATCTTGCGCCCGGTGAGCCCGCAGTCGCCGTCCGGCCCGCCGATCACGAAGTTCCCGGTCGGGTTCACGTAGAACTCGGCCTCCGGGCACATCCACCCCTCGGGCAGCAGCGAGGCCACCAGCGGCGTCAGGCGCGCCTTGAGGTCCTTCTGGTCGAGCCCTTCCTCGTGCTGCGTCGACAGCACGATCGAGGTCGCCCCCACCGGCTTGCCGTCGACGTAGCGCAGCGTGACCTGGCTCTTCGCGTCCGGCAGCAGCCCGGCCACGCGCTCGTCGCCCGCGCGCTTCAGCTCGTTGATCCGACGCAGCACCAGGTGCGCGTAGTGGATCGGCGCCGGCATCAGCTCCTCGGTCTCGGTCGTGGCGTACCCGAACATGATGCCCTGGTCGCCGGCGCCCTCGTCCTTGTTGCCGAGGCTGTCGACGCCGGCGGCGATGTCGGCGGACTGCGCGTGCAGGTGGCTCTCGAAGCTCGCCTTGCGCCAGGAGAAGCCTTCCTGGTCGTAGCCGATGTCGCGCACGGCCTCGCGCACCAGCAGCTCGAGCTGGTCCGAGGTCACGCTCGCCGGGCCGCGGGTCTCGCCGGCCAGGATGATGCGGTTGGTCGTCACCATCGTCTCGCACGCCACGCGGGCATACGGATCGGCCTTCAGGAACGCGTCGAGCACGGTATCGCTGAGCCGGTCGGCCACCTTGTCGGGGTGTCCCTCGGACACCGACTCGGATGTGAACAGATAGTCGCCCTTGTCGCGCATGGATTTCTCCTCTTGTCGCGATCCCATGGGACGGACCACCGGCCGCGTGCGGTCCGAGAGCCGTCGCGCCGGCCCTATGCCGGGGCAGCGCGGGTGTGACCGATCGCCGCCGCGGAATCAAGCACATGCTGCGGTGCAGCAAGGAAGCCCTGCAACCCAGGATGTTCCGAGGCCCGCCACCGCCAGCCCGGACAGAGCCTCCCGAGGCGCCGGTCCAGGGCGGCTCGCCCTGGCGGTTTCAGGGCAGCGCCCTGGCCTTCCTCACCGCAGCCCGAGCACGTCCCCCATCCCGTAAAGCCCCGCCCCGCGCCCCCCGAGCCAGTGCGCCGCCCGCACCGCCCCCCCCGCGAACACGCCCCGGTCGAACGCCCGGTGCGTCAGCGCGATATGCTCGCTCGCCCCCGCGAACAGCACCGTGTGCTCGCCCACCACCTGCCCCCCGCGCAGCGCGGCGAACCCGATCTCTCCCTCCCGCCGCGCGCCCGCCTGCCCCTCGCGCGCCGTGCGCATCACGTCGGCGAGCGCCACGCCCCGCCCCGCCGCCACCGCCCGCCCCAGCCCGAGCGCCGTGCCCGACGGCGCGTCCACCTTCTGCCGGTGGTGCATCTCGAGGATCTCCGCGTCGTACTCCGCCGCCGGCAGCGCCGCCGCCAGCCGCTCCGCCATCGCCAGCACCAGCACCACCCCGGGCGCGAAGTTCGGCGCGTGCACCACCGCGGCGCGGCCCGACGCCTCGACCACCGCCGCCTCGTCCGCCGCCGACAGCCCCGACGTCCCGAGCACCCAGCCCACGCCCGCCGCCGCCACGGCCACCGCATGGCCCTGCACGGTGCCCGCGTTGGTGAAGTCCACGACCACGTCGCTCGCCCGCGCCAGCGCCCCGAAGTCCGCCAGGACCGCGACACCCTCCGGCGGCAAGGCGTCAGAGCCGGGCCGCAGCGTGCCGCCGGACAGCGTCGCGCCGGAACGCACGACCTCGGCGGCCAACAGGCGGCCCATCCGACCGGCGATGCCGGCGATCCCGATGCGCATTCGCGGCCCCCAGAAGCAAGCAAGCATGGGCTCTGCCCAAACCCACAAAGGGTCCGAGGACCCTTTGATCCTATCTACTTAAGGTAAAGCCATCCAAGGGGCTTCCCTTGGCGGAGTTTGAGGCAGCGCCTCAACCTTGCTTGCCTTCAGCCGCGCCCCTCGAAGAAGCTCGCCACCTTGGCGAAGAACCCCTCGCTCTCCGGGTGCCCCCGCGCGTTGCCGAGCGCCTCTGACTCGAACTCCTCCAGCAGCTCGCGCTGCCGCTTCGTGAGGTGCTGCGGCGTCTCGACGGCGAACTGGATGTACATGTCCCCCCGCGCCGCCGAGCGCAGCACCGAGAACCCCTTGCCGCGCAGGCGGAGCTGCTCGCCCGACTGCGTCCCGGCCTGCACCTTGACGCGCGAGCGCGTGCCGTCGATCGCCGGCACCTCGACCTCGCCGCCCAGCGCCGCGCGCGTCAGCGGCAACGGGACGCGGCAGAACACGTTGGCGCCGTCGCGCTGGAAGATCTCGTGCGCCTTGACGCCGACGTGGACGTAGAGGTCGCCCGGCGTGGTGCCCTGCCCGCCCGCCTCGCCCTCGCCGGTGAGGCGGATGCGCGTGCCGTCCTCCACGCCCGCGGGGATCGCCACCTGCAGGCTGCGCTCGCGCTGCACCGTGCCGGCGCCCGCGCACACGCGGCACGGGTTGCGCACCACGCGCCCGGTGCCGTTGCAGGTCGGGCAGGAACGCTCGACCAGGAAGAACCCCTGCTGCGCCCGCACCTTGCCCGCGCCGCCGCAGGTGCCGCAGGTCTCCGCCGTCTTGTCCTTGGACTCCGACCCGGTGCCGGCGCACGCGTCGCAGCTCACCCGCGTCGGCACGCGCAGCTGCGTCTTGGTGCCGCTGAACGCCTCCTCCAGCGTGATCTCGACCTGCGCGCGCACGTCGCTGCCGGTGCGCGCCCGCCCGCCGCGACGCCCGCCGCCGCCCATGAAGTCGCCGAACATCTGGTCGAAGATGTCGCCCAGCCCGCCCGCGCCCGCCTGCTCGAAGCCGCCGCCGCCCTGCTCGAACGCAGCGTGGCCGTAGCGGTCGTAGGCCGCGCGCTTCTGCTCGTCCTTGAGGATGTCGTAGGCCTCGCTGACCTCCTTGAACTTGGCCTCCGCCGCGTGGTCGCCCGGGTTGCGGTCCGGGTGGTACTTCATCGCGAGCTTGCGGTACGCCTTCTTGAGGTCGTCGGCGGACGCGTCGCGGGGCGCCTCGAGCGTCGCGTAGAAGTCACTTTTCGCCATGAACGCTCTCTTACAGAATACCGCGTGGCCGAACGGCCTTGCAACGATCGGGCCGGGGAAAGGCCAGGGCTCTGCCCTGGACCCGCCAGGGGCAGCGCCCCTGGACCGGCGTCACAAGAAGACTAGACCACTTGGCCCAGATGCAACGAGTGCGGCCGGGGCGCACTCTGCCCCGGCCGCACCGACGATGGCAGCCGGCCGGATCAGGCCGACTTCTTCTTGTCGTCGACCTCCTCGAACTCCGCGTCCACGACCTTGTCGTCGTGCGCGGCGCCCGATGCGGCACCCGTCGGCGCCGCCGTCTCCGGCGCGGCGCCGGCCTCGCCCTGCGCCTTGTACATCGCCTCGCCGATCTTCATCGCGGCCTGGCTGAGACGCTCCGTCGCGGCCTTGATCGCCTCGGCGTCGCTGCCCTCCATCGCCGTCTTCGCGGCCGCCAGAGCCGACTCCGCCTCGCCCTTCTCCTGGGCGCCGAGCTTGTCGCCATGCTCCGCCAGGTTCTTCTCGACCTGGTGGACCATGCCCTCGGCCTGGTTGCGCGCCTCGATGGCCTCGCGCTTCTTCTTGTCGGCCTCGGCGTTGGTCTCGGCCTCGCGCACCATGCGCTGGATGTCGGCGTCGCTCAGCCCGCCGCTGGCCTGGATGCGGATCTGCTGCTCCTTGCCCGTCGCCTTGTCGCGCGCCTGGACGCTGACGATGCCGTTCGCGTCGATGTCGAACGTCACCTCGATCTGCGGCACGCCGCGCGGCGCCGGCGGGATGCCGGTGAGGTCGAAGTTGCCGAGCGCCTTGTTGTCGGCCGCCATCTCGCGCTCGCCCTGGAACACCTTGATGGTCACGGCGCCCTGGTTGTCGTCGGCAGTCGAGAACACCTGGCTCTTCTTGGTCGGGATCGTGGTGTTGCGCTCGATCAGGCGGGTGAACACCCCGCCCAGCGTCTCGATGCCCAGGCTCAGCGGCGTCACGTCGAGCAGCAGGACGTCCTTCACGTCGCCCTTGAGCACGGCGCCCTGCACGGCCGCGCCGATCGCCACGACCTCGTCGGGGTTGACGTTGCGCGCGGGCTCGCGGCCGAAGAACGACTTCACCGCCTCGATGACCTTGGGCATGCGCGTCATGCCGCCGACGAGAATGACCTCGTCGATCTCGCTGGCGCTAACGCCGGCGTCCTTCAGCGCGGCGCGGCACGGGTCCATCGTCCGGCTGATCAGGTCGTCGACCAGGCTCTCGAGCTTGGCGCGCGTCAGCTTCGTCACGAGGTGCTTCGGCCCAGAGGCGTCGGCCGTGATGAACGGCAGGTTGACCTCGGTCTCCTTCGCCGAGGACAGCTCGATCTTCGCCTTCTCCGCAGCCTCCTTGAGGCGCTGCAGGGCCAGCTTGTCCTTGCGCAGATCGATGCCCTGGTCGCGCTGAAACTCGCTGGCCAGGAAGTCGATGACGCGGTTGTCGAAGTCCTCGCCGCCGAGGAACGTGTCGCCATTGGTGGACTTCACCTCGAACACGCCGTCGCCGATCTCGAGCACGGACACGTCGAAGGTGCCGCCGCCGAGGTCGTAGACCGCGATCGTGCCGCTGTTCTTCTTGTCCATGCCGTAGGCGAGGGCGGCTGCCGTCGGCTCGTTGATGATGCGCAGCACCTCGAGGCCGGCGATGCGGCCCGCGTCCTTGGTCGCCTGGCGCTGGGCGTCGTTGAAGTACGCGGGGACGGTGATGACCGCCTGCGTCACGCTCTCGCCGAGGAACGCCTCGGCGGTCTCCTTCATCTTGCCGAGGATGAACGCGCTGACCTGGCCGGGCGCGTACTTCTCGCCGCGCGCCTCGACCCAGGCGTCGCCGTTGTCGCCGCGCACGATGGAGTAGGGCACCATGCCCTTGTCCTTGGTCACGGTCGCGTCGTCGAAGCGGCGGCCGATCAGGCGCTTGACGGCGTAGAGCGTGTTGGTCGGGTTGGTGACGGCCTGGCGCTTGGCGGCCTGGCCGACGAGACGCTCGCCGTTCTCGGTGATGGCCACCATGGACGGGGTGGTGCGGGCGCCCTCGCTGTTCTCGACGACGCGCACGTCGTTGGCGGTCGAGCCCTCCATGATCGCGATGCACGAGTTGGTCGTGCCGAGGTCGATGCCGATGACCTTGCTCATCCGTGTAGTCTCCTTGTCAGCGGTGGCAGACGGCCCGAAGCACCGTCCGCGACCCTAGGGTGTGATGCGGGATGTATTGAGCCGCCCCCCCCGTCGCAAGGGGCCGTGAAGCAAGCCCCGCTTCCCCCTGAGTCGCGGGATCAAAGGGCCTCCCGGCCCTTTGCGGGTCCGGGCAGAGCCCGGCCTTGCTTCCTTCTCAGACGCTGCGGTCGACTCCGCCGCCCTTGCTGACGACGACCATGGCCGGCCGCAGCAGCCGCCCGTTGAGCGTCCAGGCCGGGGTATAGGCCTGCAGCACGGTCCCCGTCGGGTGCGCGTCGGAGGCCTGCTCGCCCATGCCCTGGTGCAGGTTGGCATCGAACGGCTTGCCCGTGGGGTCCTCGCGCGAGACGCCGTTGCGCTCCAGCGCCGCGAGCATGGCGCGGTCCGCGCCCTCGAACCCGTCGCGCAGCTTGGCGACGATGTCCGCCTCGCCCGGCGCCGCGGGCGGCAGGCTGTCGAGCCCGCGGCGCAGGTTCTCGGTCGCCTCGGCGACGTCGCGGGCGAACTTCTGCACCGCGAACTGCCGGGCGTCCTCGACCTCGCGTCGGGCGCGGGCGCGCACGTTCTGCGCCTCCGCCTCCGAGCGCATCCAGCGGTCGCGGAAGTCGTCGCGCTCCGCCTCCAGCGCCGCGAGGCGTGCCGCGGCCGCCTGCATGACCTGTTCCGGCGTCTGCGCGCCGTCGGCTGCGGCCACGTCCGGCGCGGGATCCGCCGCCATGGTGGCCTCGGTGTGGGTGTCGATGCTCATGGCCGGTCAGGTAGGCGAGGAACGGCGGCGGAACAAGACGCCAGCGGCCGGACACGCGCCCCGACGCCGCGAAGTTTGGGGTCGCGCCCCGCCCACCGGGCACGATAGCATGACCTGACCGTATCTCGATCGGAGGTTGCATGCCGGGACACGCTGCACGTCAGTGGCGCAGCGTGCAGGCACTGCGTGGCGTCGCGGCGTTGATGGTGGTCGCGTTCCACGCCCTGGAACAATGGCGCGACGCCCACCCGGCCCCTGGCCCGCGGCTTCCCGGCACGTGGCCGAACGGCGCCGCCGGCGTCGACCTGTTCTTCGTGATCAGCGGGGTGGTGATGATCGCGGCCTCGGCGCGGCTCGTGGGGCGTGCGGACGGCTGGCGCGTGTTCCTGTGGCGGCGGATGGAGCGGATCGTGCCGCTCTACTGGCTCGCGACCGCCGCCAAGCTCGCCCTCGCCCTGCTCGTGCCGTCGCTCGCCCGCCACACCAGGCCGGACTGGATCAACACCGTCTGCTCCTTCCTGTTCCTCCCCGCCGCCAACGCCGCCGGCGAGATCCGCCCCGTGCTGCCGGCCGGCTGGACGCTCAGCTTCGAGATGCTGTTCTACCTGGTGTTCGCCGCCGGGCTGGCGCTGCGCCCGCGCGACGGCCTGCGTGGCGTCGTCCTGCGCGTGGTGCTGCCCGCGCTGCTGGCCCTCTCCCTGGCCGGGCTGGCCCGCGCCCCCGGCTGGCCCGCGCCCACGGTGCTCGCCGACCCGCTGGTGCTGGAGTTCGGCGCCGGCGCCCTGCTCGGCCTCTGGCTGCTGCGCCCGGCCGACAGGCCCGCGCCCGCCCCGACGACCACGATCGGCCTGGCGCTGCTGGCGGCCGCGGCGGCGCTGGCGCTGGCCTGTCTGCCGGCGGGCACGCCGTGGTGGCGCGCTCTGGACTGGGGCGGACCGGCGGCGCTGCTGGTCGCGGCCCTGCTCGCGCTGGAGCGCCGGGACGCGGTGCGCTGGCCCCGCGCGCTGCGGCACCTGGGCGACGCCTCCTACGCGATCTACCTGGCGCACGGCTTCGTGCTGGGCGCCCTGGCCGCGCTGCACCCGCCCGCCGCCTGGATGCTGCTGGCCGCCGCGCTGGCGCTGAGCACGGCCGCCGGCCTCGCGGTGCACCACGCGATCGAGCGCCCGGTCGCCGTCTGGATCGCACGACAGCAAGCAAGCATGGGCGCTGCCCAAACCCGCAAAGGGTCCAAGGACCCTTTGATCCCCTTACTTAAGTGAAGCCATCCAAGGGGCTTCCCTTGGCGGAGTTTGAGGCAGCGCCTCAACCTTGCTTCTCCGCCTCCGGCAGGCACGCCGCCGAGAGCTGTGCGAAGGCGCGGGCGCGGTGGCTGCCGGCGTGCTTCTCGGCCGCCGGCATCTCGCCGTAGCTCAGCGCGGACCCCGCCGGCACGAACATCGGGTCATACCCGAACCCCAGCCCCCCGCGGGGCGGCCAGCACGCCGCGCCCTCCACGCGCCCCAGGAAGGTGGCGCTCGCCCCGTCGGGCCACGCCAGGCATAGCGCGCAGCTGAACCAGGCGCGACGGTCCGCCGCCCCGCCCAGGCGCGCCTCCACCAGCGCCATCGCCGCGCCGAAGTCCTTGCCTGGCCCCGCCCAGCGCGCCGAGAGCACGCCCGGGTCCCCGCCCAGCGCCGCCAGCCCGAACCCGGAATCGTCGGCCAGCGCCGGCTCGCCGCTTGCCAGCGCTGCCGCCATCGCCTTCAGCCGTGCGTTGCCCGCGAAGTCCGGCGCGTCCTCCTCCGGCTCGGGCAGCCCGAGCGCCCCGGCCGACGTCGCCGCCACGCCGAACGGCGCCAGCAGCGCCGCGATCTCGCGCAGCTTGCCCGCGTTGTGGGTCGCGAGCACCAGCCGGTCCCCGCGCAGCAGCCGACGCGGCGCGCCCGCCATCACGCGGCTTCCAGCGCCGCGGCCTGCGCCGCGTGCAGCCCCGCCGTGCCCAGGCGCGCGAGATGCATCAGCTCGGCCATCTGCGCGTCGCTGAACGGAGCGCCCTCCGCGCTGGCCTGCACCTCGACGATGCCGCCGGCCTGCCCGTCCTCCGCGGCGGTGAGCACGAAGTTGGCGTCCGCGTCCGCCGCGCTGTCCTCGCCGTAGTCGAGGTCGAGCAGCGCCCGCCCGTCCGACAGCCCGCACGACACCGCCGCGACCTGGCCGCGCAGCGGGCTCGCCGCGATCACCCGCAGCGCGACGAGGCGCCGGAACGCCAGCGCCAGCGCCACGTAGCCGCCGGTGATCGCGGCGCATCGCGTGCCGCCGTCGGCGTTGAGCACGTCGCAGTCCAGCGTGACCGTCATCTCGCCCATCGCGCGCCGGTCCACCACGGCGCGCAGGGCGCGCGCGACCAGGCGCTGGATCTCCTGGGTGCGCCCGGACTGGCGCCCGCGCGCGGCCTCGCGCTCGCCGCGCTTGTGGGTGGCGCGCGGCAGCATGCCGTATTCCGCGGTGATCCAGCCGCTGCCCTTGCCGCGCAGGAAGCCGGGCACGCGCGGCTCCACGCTGGCGGCGCACAGCACCTCGGTGCCGCCCACCCGGATCAGGCACGAGCCCTCGGCGTGGCGGGCGAAGCCCGGCTCGATGGAGACGGGGCGGAGGGCGTCGTCGGCCCGGCCGGATGCGCGCATGGCTGGAGTTCCCGCAGGTGATGCGGCGCAATAGCGCGCCTGCCGCCCGGCAGGAACCCGCCCCGCCCCGGCCTACCCTTCGCCGCGCGGCTTCGATACATACCCGGGATGCGCCACTCCGCCGCCCGCCCCGCATGGCTGATCGCCGCCGCCCTGCTCGCCGCCACCCAGCTGCCGGCCACGAGCCGCGCCCAGCCGGCCGTGTCGCAGGCGGACCCTGCCGCCGAAGCACCCGCCGACGCCGCCGGCGACACGGTCCGCCCGACGCCCGACGGCGGGCCGGCAAGCCGGAGCGACGCGAACGACACGGCGGCGCCCGGCCCGCCCGGCCAGGAGCCGACGCCGGCCCCGCCCGGACCGCCGCCAGGCCCGCCGCAGGCGCCTGCACGCCCCCGCGCGGACGCCGCGGCACGCATCGGCCATTTCCGCGTGTACGAGCACCCGCCGTGCCACGCGGACCCGTGCCAGGCCACGGTCGGCGACCTGGACAGCCACCGCGGCTTCGAGGCCACGGTCTCGCTCGGCCCGATGCACCTGGCCCCCCAGCTCGAGGAGTCCGCCCGCTCCGGCCAGATCGACCTGCTGCTGTCCGGCGAGCTGCACCATGGTCCGCGGGGCGCCACGCTGCGGGCGCTGCACCTGGAGGGCGTCACGCCGCACGCCCCCGCCCCGCCCCGCGCCGGCCACGCGGGCGCCGCCCCAGGCCCCGCACGGAGCCGCCCGCCGGCCGCGCCCGGGCCCAGGCTGCTGCGCGCCTGACCCGCCACGGCGACCGCGGCTTCGGTCCGCCACGTGCGGACGGGCGGACGCATTGACCCTGCCCCGGCCTGGCCCCAGCTTCGAGGGCAGACAGATGGACCATTCCCCCAAGCCGCCCCGCCCCATCCCGCCCGAGCTCGACGCCCGCTCCGCCGCCGTGCTGCGCGAGATCGTCGAGCAGTACGTCGAGACCGGCGACCCCGTCGGCAGCCGCACCCTGTCGCGCCGCTTGCCGATCGCGCTCTCGCCCGCGACCATCCGCAACGTGATGGCCGACCTCACCGACGCCGGCCTGCTGTTCGCGCCGCACACCTCGGCCGGCCGCCTGCCCACCGAGCGCGGCCTGCGTCTGTTCGTCGACGGCCTGCTGCAGTTCGGCGACCTCGGCGAGGAGGAGCGCGCGACCATCGGCCGCGCGCTCGAGTCCAAGGGCCGCTCGCTGCAGGACACGCTGGGCGAGGCCTCGGCGATGCTCTCCGGCCTGTCCGCCGCCGCCGGCCTCGTGCTCGCCCCCAAGACCGAGGGCGCCATCCGCCACATCGACTTCGTGGCGCTCGGCTCCAGCCGCGCGCTGGTGATCCTGGTCGCCGCCGACGGCCAGGTCGAGAACCGGGTGATCGAGACGCCGCCTGGCCTGCCGCCCTCGGCCCTGGTCCAGGCGGCGAACTACCTCAACGCGCGCCTCGCCGGCCGCTCGCTGCCCGAGCTGCGCCGCGCCGTGGCCGAGGACGTGGCCGCCGACCGCACCCAGCTCGACGAGACCGCCTCGCTGGTGGTGGAGAGCGGGCTCGCGACCTGGACCGGCGAGGGCCGCGGCGGCGCGCTGATCGTGCGCGGCCAGTCGCGCCTGCTCGCCGAGATCACCCATGTCGAGCGCATCGCCTCCATCCGCACCCTGTTCGAGCGGCTGGAGGCGCAGGAGACCATGCTCAAGCTGCTCGACCTCGCGGAGCAGTCCGACGGCGTGCGCATCTTCATCGGCGCCGAGAGCGGCCTGTTCGGCACCTCCGGTATGGCGATGGTGGTCGCGCCCGCGCGCAACGAGGCGGACCGCATCGTCGGCGCGATCGGCGTGATCGGCCCCACGCGCATCAACTACGGCCGCATCATCCCGGTGATGGACTACACCGCCCGCCTGCTCGGCCGGCTGCTCGGATAGCCCGCCCGCCGGCACGATCCCCGGGCGCGCCCGACCGAGGCAGCCCGCGCCGAGCGTTTCCTGGGATGAGCCTTGATTATTGAGACGAATCGTCAACGACAATCGCCTATACCCGGGGCGCACAGGCCGCGTGGGCATCGACGACGCCCTCCGCCGGCCCGTACGTGGACCCGCGACATGCGCGCCGGGCCCGACCCTCGCTGAACCCCGCCGCCCGGCCTCCGCCGGGCCGGCCGACCGGAAGGGCGTGCCATGAAGAGCCATGAGGCGTGTGCCGAGATCGCGCGCCCCCCTGCCCTGCCCGGGTGGATCACCGGCGAGCGGGTGGCCTGGCTGGCGGTCGCCTGCCTGGTCGGCGCCCTGGTCCTCGTGCGCCAGTGCGCGTCGCCCGGCGAAGGCCTCCTGCTCGCCAACCCGCTCGCCCTGCTGCTGTTCGCGACGATCTACATCCTGATCCGCATCCGCGAGGCCGGCGGACGCCTCTGAGCCGGGCGCACGCCCGTGCTCGCGGCCGCGTCATGCAACCCTTGCCCGCCCCCCGCGTCGGCATGACGCACCGCGAGGGAACACGTCATGCTCGAGAAACTGCCCGGCGCCCTGGGACATGCCCTGAGCGGCACGCGCGCCGGCACCGAGGCGCTCACCCTGAACCGGATCGACGCGCCCGCCACGATCGCGGTTGCCAGCCCCGCCTTCGAGGCCGAGGCCGCGATCCCCGCCCGCTTCACCGCCGACGGCGCGGGCGTCTCCCCCCCGCTGCGCTGGACCGGCGTGCCCGCCGGCGCGAAGTCCGTCGTGCTCCTGGTCGAGGACGCCGACAGCCCGACGCCGGCCCCGCTGGTGCACGCCATCGTCCACGACCTGCCCGGTGCCGACGGCGGCCTCGCCGAGGGCGCGATGACCGGCCCCGCCGGCGAGGGCGGCGCGGAGATGGGCCGCAACTCCTTCCTGCGCAGTGGCTGGCTGCCGCCCGACCCCCCGCCCGGCCACGGCCCGCACCGCTACGTCTTCCAGGTCTTCGCCCTCGACGTCGACCAGGGTCACGCGGGCACGACGGGCCGCGGCGACCTGGTCGCGATGATGACCGGCCACGTCCTGGCCAAGGGGGCGCTGACCGCGATCTTCGAGCGCCCTTAACCCCGGGCCTTGAGCCAGCCCGGCTGCGACACGATGTCCGCCGAAACGATGGAGCGGACAATGTCGGGATACGCGGGCGTGGCAGCTGGAGAGATGATCGACCTGCAGCACCGCCTGGGGCGGCTGCGTCGCCTCGCCTGGCTGCTCGACGGGGCGGCGCGCATCCCGGGGACGCGGTTCCGCTTCGGGATCAACAGCCTGATCGGTCTGGCGCCCGGCGTGGGCGACGCGGTACTGGCGGGGATCTCGCTGTGGATCGTCTGGGAGGTGCGCGCGCTCGGCGTGCCGTCGCACAAGCTGGCGCGCATGCTGGGCAATGTCGGCATCGAGGCGGCGATGGGCGCCATCCCGCTGCTCGGCGACGCGATGGACGTCGTCTTCAAGGCAAACCTGCGGAACCTCGCGATCGTCGAGGAACACTTCTCCCGGCACTAAGGCAGCAGCAAGCAAGGCCAGAGGCTCTGCCTCTGGACTCCGCCAAGGGAAGCCCCTTGGATGGCTTCCTCAAGTAAAGGGATCAAAGGGCCTCGGGCCCCCTTTGCGGGTCCGGGCAGAGCCCGGTCTTGCCTACCTTGCCTTCTCCGTGAACGTGAAGCTCACCTCCGGCCGCTTCGCAGACTCGTTGCCCGCCGCCATGATCGAGATCCGCAGCGCGACGCTCCCGACCATCACCGCTACCGAGGCCGCGTTCGCCAGGCTGGGCAGCCGCCGCGACAGCAGCGACGCGCCCAGCAGGCCCATCGGCAGGATGGTGCCGAGCACGGTGACGCCCTTCTCCGCCTGCCCCGCCGGCCCGTCGAGCGCCGCGGCCACGCCCCGCGCCCGGAACGCCTGGTGCTGGGCGACGCCGGCCGCGAGCTCGACGCCGAGCGCCAGCAACGCGATGCGCTGCAACGCCTCGGCGGTGCGGTCCTCGCGCCCCAGGAACAGCGCCGCGGCGCCGGCGGCGACGGAGGCGCTGGCGAAGCGCGTGGCCAGGCTCTTCGGTGCGGCGGCCCACAGCGGCGTGCTCGTCGACGACAGCAGCGCCGCCGTGTAGGTCGCGAGCCCCGCCCCGGCGACGGCGGCCGGCACCTGCGCGATCCCGGCGGTGCGCCGCGCGAGGCAGCGGACCTTGCCGCTGCTGCGGTCCTCCACGACCTGCGCGGCCGTGGTGAGCCCCGCGAAGCCGGTGAACGCGGTCAGCACGTAGGTGCCGATCGACATGGGCGACGTCGCGCGGAAGATGCGGAACATGTTGTAGAAGCGCGCCGGCGTGTGAAGGTCCCAGACCAGCATGGCGCTGCCGATCGTGGGCGCGAGCATCGCGAGGTAGCGCCCGCGCCGCACGGTGGTCGCGGCCTCGCGCCCCCGGCCGAGGTCGGCGAGCGTGGACAGGATCTGCGCGCCCCCCGACAGCCCGGCGAGGAAGATGTAGCCGCCGACCACCCAGTTGTTGAAGGGCGCGTGCTTGAGCTGGCTGCGCCCGTAGTAGGTCTCGCCCTGCCACTTGCCCGGCGGCGTCTCCCGCGAACCGCCGCCCGCGAGCGCGCTCTGGTCGTCCGGCATCCTCAGTCCTTTCGTGCGAGAAGCGCGACGGAGGCCAGCGCGAGGCCGGCCACCGTGGCGAGGCCCGTCAGCAGCGACGGCAGAACCCTGCGCGACGCCCGCGTCGGCGCCGCCGGCAGGTTGTAGACCTCGGGCCGCTGCGTCAGCAGGAAGAAGGCGTTGAGGTGCCCGAGCCCGCCGGTCGCCCCGGGGCTGTCCGGCACGCCGTACAGGTAGGCGGCGGTCTGCCCGAGGCCGTGCAGCTGCTCGACCCGCTTGGCCGCGCGCTCCTGCAGCAGCTCGACCTCGCCGAACTGGATGCTCTCGGTGGGGCACGACTTGGCGCAGGCCGGCTCCAGCCCGCCCTTGAGGCGGTCGTAGCAGAGCGTGCACTTGTGGGCCTTGCCGTCCATCGTGGAGATGTCGACCACGCCGAACGGGCACGCCGGCACGCAGTATCCGCAGCCGTTGCAGATGTCCTGCTGCACCACGACCGTGTCGAACTCGGTGCGGAACAGCGCGCCGGTGGGGCACGCCTCCAGGCATGGCGCGTTGTGGCAGTGCTTGCACACGTCGCTGAGCATGAGCCAGCCGCTCTGGAACGGCGTCTCCAGATCCGAGCGCACGTCCTGCTCGACGAAGGCGACGTGGCGCCAGGTGTTGGCCGAGAGCGCGCCGGTGTTGTCGAAGCTCTCCCCGGTCAGGCCGACGTTGTCGGCGGGCAGGTTGTTCCACTCCTTGCACGCCACCTCGCAGGCCTTGCAGCCGATGCACAGCGTCGTGTCGGTGAAGAAGCCGTACGACTTGCCCGGCCGGATCAGCACGCCGCCGGTCAGCTCGCTCTCGTCGGGGATCACGCGGTCCAGGGTGGACTGGTGGTAGTCGAGCGCCCTCGGGTGCATGTCCATCAGCGCGCCCCCCCGGTGGCGTCGATGCGCGTGGCCACGTGCGCCAGCGCGTTGTCGCCGGAGCGGTAGGTGACGCGCACCGGAACCTGGTTGCGGCCGAGCGGCACGAGCTGCTCGGTCTCCATCGCGGCGTTGGGCGACAGCACGAACAGGCGCGACACCCCCTCGCGGTCCGTCATCTGGAAGCGGCCCTCCTGGACGATGGTGATCACGCCCTCGACACTCTTCATCGCACTCTCCGGCCGCACGCTGGGCCCGGGCATATGCGCCTGCCGGGCGCGGCCCCGGCAAGCCGCCGCATGGCCGATCGGGCCGTTCTGGCGCGAACGTGACGCGCAGCACCGCCACGCCGGGTTGCCGCGGGGGCCACGCCACGTCAGCGTCCGCGTCGTCAAGGCTGCCGGTCCGCCCGGCGGCAGGCGGCCCTTCCCGCGCCGCCCCCCCTCACGATCCGGAGTGCTTCGCATGGCCAAGATCAGCCGCGGTCCCGCAGCGCGCGTGGGAAAGTTCCTCAAGGACTGGTCCCTGCCCCGCCAGCTCGCCGGCCAGAGCTCGCGCGACCTCGCCGCCCGCTCCACCGCGTCCGCGACCCTGCGCCCCCGCCTGGAGCACGCCGACTCCGTGGGCACCGGCATCTGCCCGTTCTGCGCGGTCGGCTGCGGCCAGCTCATCTACGCCAAGGACGGCAAGCCGATCCACATCGAGGGCGACCCGCGCTCGCCGGTCAACCAGGGCACGCTCTGCCCCAAGGGCGCCGGAACCCTCGGCATGCTGCTCAGCCCGGAGCGCATCAACCAGGTGATGTGGCGCGCCCCGCACTCCGACCGCTGGGAACCGAAGCCGCTCGAGTGGGCGATGGACCGCATCGCGATGCTGACCAAACGCACCCGCGACGAGACCTACGTGGCGACCCTGCCCGACGGCACCGAGGCGAACCACACGCTGGGCATCGCCTCGCTGGGCGGCGCCACGCTGGACAACGAGGAGAACTACCTCATCAAGAAGCTGCTCGGCGGCGGCCTGGGCGTGGTCAACATCGAGAACCAGGCGAGGATATGACACTCCTCTTCGGTCCCTAGTTTAGGGACCTCCTTCGGACGCGGCGCGGCCACGATGGCGCTGTGGGACCTGGCGAACTCGGACGTGATCGTGATCATGGGCTCCAACATGGCGGAGAACCACCCGATCGGGTTCCGCTTCGTCATGCAGGCCAAGGCGCGGGGTGCCACGATCATCCACGTCGACCCGCGCTTCACGCGCACCTCGGCGATGGCCGACATCCACGCGCCCATCCGTTCCGGCAGCGACATCGCGTTCCTGGGCGGCATCATCCGCCACATCCTCGAGAACGACCTGTGGTTCCGCGACTTCGCGATGGCCTACACCAACATCGCCAACATCATCGAGGACGGCTACGGCGACCCCGACCAGCATGACGGCGTGTTCTCCGGCTTCGACGCCGCCGAGCGCGACTACGCGACGGACACCTGGCAGTACAAGGGCAAGGTGGTGCCCTCCTCGATGGGCGACCACCGCGCCTCGACGACGGAGAACGACGGCAGCGACTTCGAGGCCATGGCCGAGAGTGCCGCGCCCTCCGACCCGACGCTGCAGGACCCGAACTGCGTCTACCAGATCATGCGCCGGCACTACGCGCGCTACACGCCGGAGATGGTCGAGAGCGTGACCGGCTGCCCGAAGGCCATGTTCCTGCGCATCGCGGACTCGCTGGCGCGCAACTCCGGCCGCGAGCGCACCGGAGCGTTCTGCTACGCGGTCGGCTGGACGCACCACACGACGGGCGTGCAGATCATCCGCGCGTCCACGATCATCCAGGGCCTGCTCGGCAACGTCGGGCGTCCTGGCGGCGGCATCATGGCGCTGCGCGGCCACGCCAGCATCCAGGGCTCCACCGACATCCCCACGCTCTACAACATGCTGCCGACCTACCTGCCGCAGCCCAGCGCCCTCAAGACCCACGCCACGCTGGACGACTACCTCCACACGGAGACGCCCTCGACCGGGTGGTGGCACAACTTCCCCAAGTACATGGTCAGCCTGCTCAAGGCCTGGTACGGCGACGCCGCCACGGCGGAGAACGGCTTCGGCTACGCGAACCTGCCGCGCCTTTCCGGCGACCAGTCGCAGCTGCCGATGACGCTCGCGATGGTCGACGGCGCGGTGCTCGGCCAGTTTGTGCTCGGCCAGAACCCGCTCGTCGGCGCGGTCAACGCCGACCTGGTGGAGCGCGGCCTGTCCAAGCTGGAGTGGCTCGTGGTGCGCGACTTCGCCATGACCGAGACCGCGGAGTTCTGGCAGAAGGGCCGCCTCGTGCAGCGCGGCGAGCTGACCCCGGAACAGATCGGCACCGAGGTGTTCTTCATGCCCTGCGCGCTGTCGGGCGAGAAGAGCGGCACCGTCACCAACACCAGCCGCCTGGTGCAGTGGCACGACGCCGTGGTCGAGGCGCCCGGGGACAGCCGCTCCGAGCTCTGGTTCATGTACCACCTCGGCCGCCGCCTGAAGGCGCTGTACGCCGACAGCGACCTCCCCGGCGACACGGCGATCAAGGCGCTCACCTGGGACTACCCGGTCGCCGGCGAGAAGTCGGAGCCCGACGCCGAGGCCGTGCTGCAGGAGATCAACGGCCGCACCGTCGCCGACGGAAAGCTGATCGCGACCTACAAGGACCTCAAGGCGGACGGCTCCACGTCGTGCGGCGGCTGGATGTACAGCGGCATCTTCCCCCGCGAAGGCCACAACGTCGCCCGCTCGCGCAGGCCCGACGGCCCGGGCGGCCCCGGCAGCCACCTCGGCTGGGCGTTCGCCTGGCCGGCCAACCGCCGCACGCTCTACAACCGCGCCTCCGCCGACCCCGCCGGCCAGCCCTGGTCCGAGCGCAAGAAGATGGTCTGGTGGGACGACGCGGAGGCGAAGTGGACCGGCACCGACGTGCCCGACTTCGAGCCGA
>JBPBQS010000273.1:0-34727 GCA_050920955.1 Janthinobacterium lividum
GCGCATGACCATCACCCGGACCATTGCCAGAACGCTTGACCGCTGCCCTTGCTGCCAGCAACAGCAAAATCGACTCACGCTTGTGACACAGTAAGACTAATGCCGAGAGCGCAACGCTGCTAAATAAGACTATAACCTGTTTCACCTTAGAACTCCGCATTACAAAAAAGACTTATGGTCTTCAGAAAAATTTCAAATCAAAGCTACTTTTATATAAGCAAACTTAAAACATATCAAATTAATCGTAATAATTTAATTCAACAATGTTTTACTGTCATTTTACGTTTATATGGAAAATGGCCAAGACTGTCCGTCGCGCAAGCCGTATCGGATTGATTCATTACCACGTCTTCCGTTCGAAGAGCAAAGGGCCTTTGTGTCATCGGCATATGTGGTAAAAACTAAGACCTGCTTGCCTCTCGACATGCGTTGAAGTCTAAATTTTGGAACTCCGGGAAAGTCAGTCATGGCGGCATTCGATCTCGATCGTTTCGTGCGGGCGCAGGAGCCGGTGATGGCCGACGTGCGCCGCGAGCTGGCGGCGGGGGCCAAGCGCTCGCACTGGATGTGGTTCGTGTTCCCGCAGCTCGGCGGGCTGGGGCACAGCGACATGGCGCGGCGCTACGCGATCGGGTCGCTGGCGGAGGCGCGGGCGTATCTCGCGCACCCGGTGCTGGGGGCGCGGCTGCGGGAGTGCGCGGGGCTGGTCAACGCGGTGCAGGGGCGCTCCGCGCGCGAGATCCTGGGGAGCCCGGACGACATGAAGTTCCGCTCGTCGGCGACGCTGTTCGCGGCGGCGGGGCCGGGGGAGGCGGTGTTCGCCGAGTCGCTGCGGCGGTTCTTCGGGGGCGTGGCGGACCCGGCGACGGTGCGGCTGCTGGAGGGGCCGGGCGGCTGACGGGGCGGGGTGCGCGTGGGGCCTTCCCTTCGGGGGCGGAGTGGATCATTTTCGCGGGGCAGAAACCGACGCGCCGTCCAAGGAAGCTTTGCTATGTCAACGACGACCGCCACCACGCCGCTGCATGACGACACGCCGCCCGAGGGCACCCGGCGCGACTTCCTCACGCTCACGGCGCTGGCCGGGGCGGCGATCGGGGCGGGCGCGATCGTGTGGCCGTTCATCGACAGCATGGAGCCGGCGGCGGACACGCTGGCGGCGGGCGAGGCGGTGGACGTGGACCTCACGAAGGTCGCGCCCGGGCAGCAAATCGTCGTGGTGTGGCGCGGCAAGCCGATCTTCGTGGTCAATCGCACGCCCGAGGCGATCAAGACGCTCAGCGAGCCCAAGCTGCTGAGCAAGCTCGCGGACCCGGCGTCCAAGACCAACCAGCAGCCGAAGTATGCGGAGAACGCCACGCGGTCGGCGGCACCGGAGTATGCGGTGCTGGTCGGGATCTGCACGCACCTCGGCTGCGTGCCGGGGTATTTCCCGAACGTGAGCGCCACGGACCCGGCACCGGACTGGCCGGGCGGATACCTGTGCCCGTGCCACGGGTCGAAGTACGACCTGGCGGGGCGCGTGTATGCGGGCGTGCCGGCGCCGTACAACCTGCCGGTGCCGCCGTACCTGATGGTGAACGCGACGACGGTGCGGATCGGCGAGAACCCGCCGGGGCAGACGTTCGACCTGAACTCGGTTCTGCAGGTCTAGCGTCCGCGAGGGGCCGGCGGTGCCGCCGGCCGGCGGAACAACGAGCGGGGATGCGCGATGAGCGACACCGACCAGGCGCCGCGCGCGATCGGCCGCGACGAGGTTTCCGACGAGGCCGTGCTGCGGCTCCATGCCGAGGAGGTTTCGGTGGGGCGGCGGTCCGTGCAGGGGCGCGTGCAGGTGCACGTGCACACCGTCACGCGCGAGCACGTCGTGGACGAGGCGCTGACCCACGAGCGGGTCGAGGTCGAGCGGGTCGCGATCGGCCGGCCGGTGGACGCGGTGCCGCCCGACCGGCAGGAGGGGGACACGACGGTCATCTCGGTGGTCGAAGAGGTCGTCGTCGTGCACCGCCAGCTCGTGCTGCACGAGGAGGTCCGGGTGCGGCGGGTGCGCGTCACCGAGCAGCACCGCGAGACCGTCAGCCTGCGCGCGCAGGAGGCGGTCGTGGACCGGTCCGAGGGCGTAGCGGCCGGGGGCTAGGAAAGGCCGGGCTCTGCCCGGACCCGCCAGGGCGAGCCGCCCTGGACTGGCCTCACTTAAGTGGCGCGTTCCAAGGGCGCAGCCTTTGGCGGAGTTTGAGGCGGAGCCTCAACCTTGCCTTCTTCTCAGGCCGCGCGGAGCAGCTCGGCGATCTGGACCGCGTTGAGGGCGGCGCCCTTGAGCAGCTGGTCGCCGGCGACGAACAGGGCGACGGAGCGGCCGGACGGGTCGCTGGTGTCGACGCGGATGCGGCCGACGAGGATCTCGTCGCGGCCGGACGCCTCGACGGGCATGGGGAAGCGGTTGGCCTCGCGGTCGTCGACCACGCGCACGCCGGGTGCGTCGTGGAGGATGGCGCGGACGGTCTCCGGGGTGACGGGCTCGGCGAACTCGACGTTGAGGGCGATGGCGTGGGCGCGCAGGACGGGGACGCGGATGCAGGTGGCGGCGATGCGCAGGGTGGCGTCGCCGAAGATCTTGCGGGTCTCGTTGAGCATCTTCAGCTCCTCCTCGTTGTAGCCCGAGGCGGCGTCCATCGGCGAGTTGTGGCTGAACAGGTTGAACGCGTAGGGGTGCGGCAGGACGCGGTGCACGAAGTCCTGGCGGTCCAGGGCGGCGCGGGTGCTGTCCTCCAGCTCGGCCATCGCGGCGGCGCCCCCGCCCGAGGCGGCCTGGTAGGTCGAGGCGATGATGCGGCGGATCGGCGTCGCCTGGTGCAGCGGCCAGAGCGGGACTGCGGCGATGATGGTCGAGCAGTTCGGGTTGGCGACGATGCCCTGGTGGCGCAGGGCGTCGCCGGGGTTCACCTCGGGGATCACCAGCGGCACGTCGGGGTTCATGCGGAACGCGGAGGAGTTGTCGACGACGACGGCGCCGGCCTGGACGGCGGCGGAGGCGAAGTCGCGCGAGATCGAGCCGCCGGCGGAGAAGAGGGCGATGTCGATGCCGGCGAAGGACTCGGCGGTGAGGACCTCGACGGGGAGCTCCTGGCCGCGGAACGCCATGGTGCGGCCGGCGGAGCGCGGGGAGGCGAGGAGGCGCAGGCTGGCCAGCGGGAAGTCGCGGCGGGTGAGACAGTCGAGCAGCTCCACGCCGACCGCGCCGGTGGCGCCCACGATGGCGACGTGGGGGGACGAGGGCAGGGTCTGGCTCATGGGGCGGCTCTCCGGTGGCGCGGCGTGGTTGCGCCGGGAAACGGGCGGCGTGTCAAGCGTTGGCGCAGCGCGGGGAGGCCCGGCACGCCGGCGCGGCGTCAGGTGATCTGGGCCGCCGTGATGCCGGCGCCGAACAGCGTGATCCGGGTGCCGTCGCCGAGGGCGAGCGCGGTGCCGAAGCTGCCGGTGGTGGCCGTGGCGAGGGCGCGGGCGGCGTCGGCGTTCGTGAAGCCGCCGGTCAGGACGATGCGGTCGGTGGCCTTGAAGCCGACGATGCTCGCCCCGCCGCCGAGGTTCATGCCGAAGGCGTAGGTGTCGGCGCCGGTGCCGGCGAAGGCGGTGAGCGTGGCGGCGCCGACGTTGACCTGCGTGGCGCCGGGGCCCTCGACGACGAGGGCGGAGCCGTAGCCGCCGGCGAAGGTGTCCGGTCCGTTCGGGCCGCCGAAGGCCACGTCGCCCGCGGTCATGGCGAAGACGTTGGCGCCGACGCCGCCGACCAGGGTGTCGCCGCCGCCCGTGCCGCCCTGGAAGGTGGTCGCCGCCTGGCCGCCGAACATGAGCGCCGCCCGGCCGCTGCCGCCCGACAGCGTGGCGTTGCCCGCGCCGGCGACGAGGATGCTGTTGGCGCCGCCGCCGCCGGTCAGCACATTGGCGCCGGTGCCGCCGTAGAGGATGTCGGTGCCCGAGCCGCCGCCCGCGGTGTAGCTGCCGCCGCCCGCCACGAAGGTCAGGTTGCCGGCACCGCCCACGACCGTAGCGGTGGCGCCGGAGGCGTAGACCGTCTCGTTGCCGCTGCCGGCAGTGACGACGTCGCCGGCCGCCGTGCTGTTGACGACCACGCCGGCGGGGGGAGCAGGCGCCGCGGGGGGGGGGGCAGGGGGCGGCGGCAGGGCGGGGGCGGCCAGGGCGTTGGCGGTGCTCGTGGTGGTGACGATGATGGCGCCGCTGCTCCGGAGCGGCTCGCCGTCTGCGGTGCGCAGCGCGCCCGAGGTTTCCAGCTGGAAGTCGGCGGTGGCGTAGGTGCCGCCGAACGTCAGGACGGCGTCGACGGCGCCCTGCAGCCCGGGCTGGGCGTAGAGCGTCAGGGTGTGCGCGGCCTGCGTCCAGACGTAGGAGAAGGTCGGGGAGTGGGCGCCGTTCAGGAGGATCTGATCGCCGGCGCGGAAGCCGTTGATGGTGGCGCCGAGCGGGTTGGTCGAGGCCGTGGTCTCCGTGGTCAGCGCGCCCTCGAGGTTCAGCGACGCGTCGGCGTCGTAGAAGTCGATGGCGCCCTGGACCGGGTAGCCGGCGGCGAAGTCGAGCTCGCCGCTGGCGACGCCGAAGGTGCCGGACGCCGGGCCGTAGAAGGTGGCGACGCTGGCGCTCATCGCGGCGCCGGCGTGTCCGCTCACCAGCAGGGTGCCGGTTCCGCTGTAGGTCGGCGCCTGGAAGCTGACGCCCGGCCCGGCCGCGCCGTCCAGGACGATCAGGCCGTCGTTGCGGAAGGTGTCGCCGTTGTTGCCGTCGAAGGTGAACGAGGCCCCGTCCGCGACGGTCACGGTGCCGGTCGACGTGTTGAGGAACGCGATGTTGGGCGTGTCGAGGATCGCGTCCAGGATGAGCGAGGCCCCGCCGCCCACGTCGATCCGGCCGTTGTTGGTCACGGCCGTGTTCCCGCCCAGCGTCCCCAGCCCCATGTAGACCGAGCCGGTCGCGCTGGGCGAGGCGGCCGTGCCGACCCCGATCGTGCCGTCGTTGACCAGCTGGCCGGACACGGTCATCGCGAGCGACCCCGGCCCGGACTTCTCCAGCGTCGTGGCGCTGTCGAGCCGGATGTTCTTCAGGACCAGGCTCGCGCTGGCGCCGGTGACGTCGAAGTCGTAGGTGCCCGGGGTCAGCGCCTCGACCTGGCCGTTCGAGCCCTGCGCGGAGGGCGCGCCGTCGTTGACGACCAGGGTGTCGCCCGGGGCGAAGGCCAGGCCGTCGGCGAACCGGGTCGCGTCGAGGATGAAGCCCGACGCGGTCGGTTTCCATGCGTGGATCGTCATGGCGGCCTCCCGGGGTTCCCTCCCTGCCTAGCCGCTCGCCGGATCGCTGTCGATCCGGCCCGCCGGGCTCAGGCCGGCGGCGCGTCCGGGCCCTGGGAGGCGGCGGCCAGGTCGTGGATCGCGCGCGCCATCGCGGCGACGCCGTTGCCGCGGTTGGTCGACAGCGCGCCGATCAGGCCGAGGTCGCGCAGGAAGCCCGGGTCGGTGTCGAGGATCTCGCGCGGCGTGCGGCCGGAGTAGACGCGCAGCAGCAGGGCGACCAGGCCGGAGACGATGGCGGCGTCGGACGCGCCCGCGAGGCGCAGGGTGCCGTCGCGGCGCTCGCCCTCCATCCAGACCTGGCTCTGGCAGCCGGGGACGCGGTGGGCGTCGTTCGCCCACTCCGTCGGGAAGGCGGGGAGCTTGCGGCCCAGCTCGATGATGAAGCCGTAGCGGTCCATCCAGTCGTCGAACACGTCGAGCTCCTCCGCGATCGCGGCGATGGCCTCGGCGGCGGTGGGCTCGGGGGGCGAGACGAAAGGGTCGGGCATAGGGGTCAGGTGACGGCTGGGGCGGGGGGCGTCAAGGGAAGGAAGGAAGCCTTCTTTTTCTGAAGAAAAAGAAGCAAAAAGACTTTGCCCGAAAAGGGTCCCGGACCGCGCGGTCGAGGACAGGAGTTTGTGGGCAGAGTTTTTTGGTTCTTTTTTTCAAAAAAGAACTGCTTCCTTGCTTTGCCTAGAGGATGAAGCGGCTGAGGTCCCCCTTGTGGGCGAGCGGGGCGACGCGCTCGTTGACGTAGGCGGCGTCGACGCGGACGTGGTCGCCGGCGCGGTCCGAGGCGGTGAAGCTCACCTCCTCCAGCAGCTTCTCCAGCACGGTCGCGAGGCGCCGGGCGCCGATGTTCTCCACGCGGTCGTTGATGTCGGTGGCGAGCTCGGCCAGCGCGTCGACGGCGTCGTCGGTGAATTCGAGCGTGACCTGCTCGGTGTCGAGGAGGGCGGAGTACTGCTTGAGGAGCGAGTGCTCCGGCTCGACGAGGATGCGGCGCAGGTCGTCGCGCGACAGGGGCGCCAGCTCGACGCGGATCGGCAGGCGGCCCTGCAGCTCGGGGAGCAGGTCGGCCGGCTTGGCGAGGTGGAAGGCGCCGGACGCGATGAACAGGATGTGGTCGGTCTTCACCGGGCCGTACTTGGTGGCCACCGTCGTGCCCTCGATGAGGGGGAGGAGGTCGCGCTGCACGCCCTCGCGCGAGACGTCGCCGCCGCGGAAGCCCCCGCCCTCGGAGGAGCGGGCGCAGACCTTGTCGATCTCGTCGAGGAACACGATGCCGTTGTTCTCGGCGTGGGCGACGGCGTCCTTCGTGGTCTGCTCGGTGTCGAGGAGCGTGTCGGACTCCTCGCGCACCAGGGCGGCGCGGGCGGCGGCGACCGTCATCTTCCGGGCGCGCGAGGGGCGGCCGAACATGCCCTTCATCATGTCGCCGAGGTTGCCCATCTGGCCGGGGGGCATGCCGGGGATGTCCATGGCGGGCGGGGGCGCCGCGTCGGCGAGGCTGACCTCGACCTCCTTGTCCTCCAGCTCGCCGTCGTGGAGCATCTGGCGGAACTTGCGGCGGGTCTCGGCGCCGGCGCCGTCGCCGACCAGGGCGGTGATCAGGCGCTCCTCGGCGGCCTGCTCGGCGCGGGGAAGGACGTCGCGTCGGCTCGCGTCGCGCAGCATGGTGAGGCTGGCCTCGACCAGGTCGCGGACGATGCTCTCCACGTCGCGGCCGACGTAGCCGACCTCGGTGAACTTGGTGGCCTCGACCTTGAGGAACGGCGCCTGGGCGAGGCGGGCGAGGCGGCGGGCGATCTCGGTCTTGCCGCAGCCGGTCGGGCCGATCATCAGGATGTTCTTGGGCACCACCTCCTCGCGGATGCCCTCGGGCAGCTTCGCGCGGCGCCAGCGGTTGCGCAGCGCGATGGCGACAGCGCGCTTGGCGTCGGTCTGGCCGACGATGAAGCGGTCCAGCTCGGCGACGATCTCGGGGGGCGTCAGCGTGGGGACGTCGAGCATCAGAGGCTCTCCACCGTGACGGAGTGGTTGGTGTAGACGCAGATGTCGCCGGCGATGCGCATGGCGCGGCGCGCGATGTCCTCGGCGGTCAGGCCCTCGATCTCCATCAGGGCGCGGGCGGCGGCGAGCGCGTAGTTGCCGCCCGAGCCGATGGCGATGATGCCGTCCTCGGGCTCCAGCACGTCGCCGTTGCCGGTCAGGGTGTAGGAGTGCTCGGCGTCAGCGACGGCCATCATGGCCTCCAGGCGGCGCAGGTAGCGGTCGGTGCGCCAGTCCTTGGCCAGTTCGACGCAGGCGCGCTCGAGCTGGTTGGGGAAGCGCTCCAGCTTGGCCTCCAGGCGCTCCAGGAGCGTGAAGGCGTCGGCGGTGGCGCCCGCGAACCCGGAGATGACGTTGCCGCCGCCGATGCGGCGGACCTTGCGGGCGTTCCCCTTGATGACGGTCTGGCCGAGCGTGACCTGGCCGTCGCCGGCCATCGACACGCGGCCGTCCTTGCGGACGCAGAGGATGGTGGTGCCGTGCCAGCCGACGGGGTCGTAGGGGGCGGGGGACTGTTCGTTTCGCATGGCCGCACAGGTGGGAAGGCGCGGGCGCGGGCACAAGCGAGCCGCGCGGGACGACGTTTCCTGCGCGCGCGTCACACTTCCTCAACCTCGATCGGGCCTGATGGGGGAATGGCGCACGAGGACGCGGGCACGACGACGGGCGGCGGGCGGGCCCTGCGTGCGGGCGCCGGCCGGTCCGGCGAAGGTGCGGGCGCGTGGCTCGCGGCGTGCGGCCTGCTGGGCTGCGGCTTCCTCGCGGTGGCCTGGCTGGCGCTGTCGCCGAAGCCCGGGCAGGCGGTGGCGGCGATCTTCCCGCCGTGGTGGGGCACGGGGCGGGCGTTCGCGGCGGTGGCCTCCGCCGGCGGGCGGGTCGTGCGCGCCGGGGCGTGGGCGAGCCTGGTGGTGGTCGCGCCGGAAGCGGACGCGCAGGCGGGTGTGCAGGCGGGGCTGGGCGGACGGCTGGTCGCGGCCGGGGCGTGGCTGATCGTCGACCCGCGCTCGCTTGGCGGCTGCGGCGCACCGGACCCGGAGAAGAGATGATGTTCAGGCGACTGACGAGCATGGACGCCCTGCGCGAGGCCGCGAACGGGGCCCTGCTGATGGTGCTGTGGGCCGCGGCGGCATTCGGCGTGGTGCTGGCGCTGTGGCTGGGGCGGTCCTGCTGGGCGTTCGGCCTGACGGCGGCGGCGTTCGCGGCGGCGCCGACCCTGTGCTGGCTGCGCACCGGCACCAGCCTGGCGACGCGCCTGAGCGTGGCGGTGTCGCTGGTGGCCATGGTGTCGCTGGGCATCGCCGGGCTGGACGGCAATCCCTGGCAGGTCGACGGGCACATGGCCTTCTTCGTGGCGCTGGCCGTGCTGGCGGTCTACTGCGACTGGCGGGTGCTGCTGATGGCGGCCGGCGCCACCGCGGTCCACCACCTGCTGCTCAACTTCGTGCTGCCGGACGCGGTCTATCCCGGCGGCTCGAACATCCCGCGGGTGCTGCTGCACGCGGGCCTGGTGGTGGCCGAAACCTGGGTCCTGGTGTGGATGACCTACCAGCTCACCGGGATCTTCGCGTTCTCCGCGACCGCGACGGCGGCGGCGGCGGCGGCGGCGGCACAGGCGAGGGAGGCGCAGGAGGAGCAGGCGCTGCTGCGGGCCCGCCTGGACGCGGAGAAGCGGGCCGCCGCCCTGGGGATCGCGGAGCGGTTCGAGGCGGAGGTCGCCGAGCGCGTGCGCCACGCCGCGACCGCGGCGCACGAGGTCGATGCCACGGCCCGGGCGCTGTCCGCGTCCGCCGAGGACGCGATGCGCCGGACCGGCGCGATCTCGGCCACCTCCGGCGAGACGGCGCAGGGGGTGCAGGGCATTGCCGCCGCGGTGGAGCAGCTTTCGGACGCGGTGCGGCAGATCACCGCGAACATGACGCGCGCCGCCGCCGCCGCCACGCTGGCGACGGAGGAGACCGGGCGCACCGACGCGATGGTGCAGCAGCTCGCGGGCAGCGCGGAGCGGATCGGCGAGGTGGTGCGGCTGGTGCGCGGGATCGCGGCGCAGACCAACCTGCTGGCGCTGAACGCGACCATCGAGGCGGCGCGCGCCGGCGAGGCCGGCAGGGGCTTCAGCGTGGTCGCCGGCGAGGTGAAGGCGCTGGCGGCGCAGACCGCGCACGCCACGGACGAGATCCAGTCCCATGTCGACGCCATCCGCGGGGAGACGGCCGGGGCGGTGTCCGCGATCGCCGCGATCCGGTCCAGGGCCGACGAGCTGCGCGGCCTGACGGCCTCGGTCGCCGAGGCGGTGGAGCAGCAGGGGGCGGCCACCCACCGGATCGGGCTCACCATGCACGAGGCGGCGCGCGGCACGCAGGACGTGCTGCACAACATCGACGCCCTGGTGGAGACCGCGGCGCGCACCGGGCAGGCGGCGGCGAGCAGCCAGGTCGCGGCGGGACGGCTGAGCGCGCAGTGCGACGGGATGTCCGAGGCCGTGCGCGGCTTCGTCGCGGCGCTGCGCGCCGGCTAGCCCGGCTGCGCGCTTGGCGGGGCGCACGGTGTTCCTGTAGTCAGGGCCCATGGACGACCCGCACCCCGCCCGCCGCGCCACCGTCGAGCGCCGCACCGCCGAGACCGACATCGTCGTGACCCTGTCGCTCGACGGCACGGGCACGGCGGACGTCGACACCGGCGTCGGCTTCCTCGACCACATGCTGACCGCGCTCGCCCGCCACGCGATGCTCGACCTCGTCGTGCGCGCGAAGGGCGACCTGCACATCGACGCCCACCACACGACCGAGGACGTCGGCATCGTGATCGGCCAGGCGCTGGCCCGCGCGGTCGGCGACAAGCGCGGCATACGGCGCTACGGCCAGTCGCTGCTGCCGATGGACGAGGCGCTCGTCGAGGCGGCGCTGGACCTGTCGGGGCGGCCGTTCCTCGCCTGGGACGTCGCGTTCGAGCGCGACAAGGTCGGCGAGATGGACACCGAGCTGTTCGAGGAGTTCTTCCGCGCGCTCGCCATGAACGGGCTGCTGACGCTCCACGTCACGCGGCGCGCGGGGCGGAACGCGCACCACGTCGCGGAGGCGGCGTTCAAGGCGGTCGCGCGGGCGCTGCGCATGGCCGTGGAGACGGACCCGCGGGCGGCCGGCGTGATCCCGTCGACGAAGGGGTCGCTGTGAGCCGGAGCAAGCAAGGCCAGAGGCTCTGCCTCTGGACTCCGCCAAGGGAAGCCCCTTGGATGGCTTTACTAGGTCAAGGGATCAAAGGGTCCTCGGACCCTTTGCGGGTTTGGGCAGAGCCCATGCTTCCTTCCTTCCTGGCCGCGCGCCCATGATCCGCCGCTATACGGTGCACGTCCGCCCTGCGCCCGCCGTTGCCGACGCCGGCGCCGCGCCGCGCATCGCCGGCGTGACGCTGGTGCCGGAGCGTTTCTCGTGGGGGGCGCTGTTCCTCGGCCCGGTGTGGTTCGCGGCGGTGGGCGCGTGGCTGCCGGCGGTGGGGGTGGCGGCGCTGTGGGTGGCGTGCGGGGCGCTGTTCCCGCCGGCGGTGGCGGCGGTGGTGGTGCTGCAGGGGCTGCTCGGGCAGGACCTGCGGCGGTGGAGCCTGCGGCGGCGGGGGCTGGCGATGGCGGGCGTGGTGGTGGCGCCGGGGCGCGAGGCGGCGATGGCGCGGCTGCTCGACGCGCGGGCGGACCTGCGCGACGGCTGGATGCGCTCGGTGCTGGCGGGGCGGGCGTGATGCGGGTCGCGGTGGTGGACCACGGCAGCGGCAACCTGGCGTCGGCGTCGCGCGCGCTGGTGGCGGTGGCGCAGCGCGAGGGGATCGCGGCGGAGATCGTGGTGACGTCGGACCCCGCGGAGGTGCTGCGCGCGGACCGGATCGTGCTGCCGGGGCAGGGGGCGTTCGCGGACTGCGCGGCCGGCGTCGCGGGGATCGCCGGGCTGCGCGACGCGATCGAGGCGCGGGTGGACGGGGGCGCGCCCTACCTCGGGATCTGCGTGGGGATGCAGCTGATGGCGGAGCGCGGGCTGGAGCACGGGGTGACGCCGGGCTTCGGCTGGGTGGGCGGCGAGATCGCGCGCATGGAGGCGCCGGGGCTGCGGCTGCCGCAGATGGGCTGGAACGCGCTGGACCTGCACCGGCCGGACCACCCGCTGCTGCACGGCGTGGAGACGGGCGAGCACGTGTACTTCGTGCACAGCTACGCGCTGCGCGGGCACGATCCGGCGGACGTGATCGCCAGCGCGGAGTACGGCGGGGCGGTGCCGGCGATCGTGGCGCGCGGCAACCGGGCGGGCACGCAGTTCCACGTCGAGAAGAGCCAGTCGGTGGGGCTGCGCATCCTGGCGAACTTCCTGCGGTGGACGCCGTGACCGGCGAGCGCGGGCCCGCGCTGCGCGTGCGCGCGGTGGCGGTGGAGCGGGTCAGCCGGCTCGACGAGGACGACCTGATGGCGCTGTGCGAGGCGACGGACGCGGCGATCCTGGAGGGCGGCGGCTTCGGCTGGGTGAGCCCTCCGGGACGGGCGGCGCTGGAGCGCTACTTCGCGGGCGTGCTGATGGTGCCGGAGCGCTCGCTGTTCGTGGGGCGGCTGGACGGGGTGGTGGTGGGCTCGGCGCAGCTGGTGCGGCCGGCGCGCAACAACGAGGCGCAGGCCTTCGCGGCGACGCTGATGCACGCCTTCGTGGCGCCGTATGCGCGCGGGTTCGGGCTGGCGCGGCTGATGACGACGACGGCGGAGGAGGGCGCGCGGGCGCTGGGCTACCAGGTGCTCAACCTCGACGTGCGCGAGACGCAGGTGGCGGCGATCGCGCTCTACGAGTCGCTGGGGTTCGAGCACTGGGGCACGCACCCGGCCTACGCGCGCGTGGGCGGGCGCACGGTCGGCGGGCTGTACTACTGCAAGCGCCTGCAGAAGGAGCCCAAGGCATGAGCGACGCGCGCGGCATGACGCTGTACCCGGCGATCGACCTCAAGGGCGGGCAGTGCGTGCGTCTCAGGCGCGGCGAGATGGGCGACGCCACGGTGTATTCCGACGATCCCGGCGCGCAGGCGCGGGCGTGGCAGGCGGCGGGGTGCCGGTGGCTGCACGTCGTCGACCTGGACGGGGCATTCGCGGGGCGCTCGGCCAACGTCGCGGCGGTGGAGGCGATCCTGGCGGCGGCGGACGTGCCGGTGCAGCTCGGCGGGGGCTTGCGCGACCGCGCGGGGATCGAGCGCTGGCTGGCCGCCGGCGTGTCGCGGGTGATCCTGGGCAGTGCGGCGGTGAAGGACCCGGAGCTGGTGCGCGCGGCGTGCCGGGCGCATCCCGGGCGCGTCGCGGTGGGCATCGACGCGCGCGACGGCATGGTGGCGACGGAGGGCTGGGCGGAGACGTCGGAGCTGGAGGCCGTCGAGCTGGCGCGGCGCTTCGAGGGCGCGGGCGTCGCGGCGCTGATCCACACCGACATCGCGCGCGACGGGATGCTGTCCGGGGTCAACGTCGAGGCGACGGTGGCGCTGGCGCGCGCGGTGTCGCTGCCGGTGATCGCGAGCGGGGGGATCGGCAGCCTGGAGCACATCGCCGTGCTGCGGCGCGAGGCGGCGGGGCTGGTCGAGGGCGTGATCGTCGGCCGGGCGCTGTACGACGGGCGGGTGGACGCGGCCGAGGCGCTCGCCCTGCTGGCGGGTTGAGCGGCGATGCCCCGGCGTGCAGCCTGAGGTTGCGGGATCGCGCGTTGTCATGCGCGCCCGTGGCCGTATAAGGCTGCACCGGGGGGCGACGATGTGCTGAAGCTGAGGGTGATTCCGTGCCTGGACGTCAAGGACGGGCGCGTCGTGAAGGGCGTGAACTTCGTGGCGCTGCGCGACGCCGGCGACCCGGTCGAGCAGGCCATGGTGTACGACGCCGCGGGTGCCGACGAGCTGACCTTCCTCGACATCACCGCGAGCCACGAGAACCGCGACACCATCCTCGACGTGGTCAGCCGCACGGCGTCGCGCGTGTTCCTGCCGCTCACCGTGGGCGGCGGCATCCGCAGCGTCGACGACATGCGGCGCCTGCTGCTCGCCGGCGCCGACAAGTGCAGCATGAACTCCTCGGCCGTGGCGCGTCCGGAGCTGGTCGCCGAGGCAGCGCGCAAGTTCGGCAGCCAGTGCGTCGTGGTCGCCGTCGACGCGCGCCAGGCGGCGCCCGGGCGGTGGGAGGTGTTCACGCGCGGCGGGCGCGAGGCGACCGGGCTGGACGCCGTCGAGTGGTGCCGGCACGTGGCCTCGCTCGGCGCGGGGGAGATCCTGCTGACCAGCATGGACCGCGACGGCACCGGCACCGGCTTCGACCTCGACCTGCTGCGCGCGGTGTGCGGCGCGGTGAGCGTGCCGGTGGTGGCGTCGGGCGGGGTGGGCGCGCTCGCGCATTTCGCCGAGGGCGCGGCGGCGGGGGCGAGCGGGCTGCTGGCCGCCAGCGTGTTCCATTTCGCGACGTTCAGCGTGGCGCAGGTCAAGCAGGCCCTGCACGACGCGGGCCATCCGGTGCGCCTGATGCCGCCGGGCGTCGCATTTCAGCCGCGCGAGGAGAGAGCCGTCCCATGAGCACCTCGCCCAAGACCCCGAAGAAGGTTGCCGGGCCCAAGGCCCTGGCGGCCCCCAAGGTTCGCAAGCAGAAGCCGGCCTCCGGGTCGGCTCGCCGGCCCAAGGCGGCGAGCGCGGCCGACAGCTTGGCGGCGCGGCCGGACGCCGTGGGCACCGGCGCCGAGGTGCTGGACCGGCTGTGGGCCGTGGTGCAGGACCGTCGCGACGCCGACCCCGCGTCGAGCCATTCCGCGCGGCTGCTCGGGCGCGGCACGGCCAAGGTCGCGCAGAAGTTCGGCGAGGAGGCGGTCGAGTGCCTGATCGAGGCCGTCGCCGGCAACCGCGGGGCGCTGGTCGCGGAGAGCGCCGACGTCCTCTACCACCTGCTGGTGCTGTGGGTGGACGCGGGCGTGCGGCCGGACGAGGTCTGGGGCGAGCTGGTGCGGCGCGAGGGCGTCAGCGGCATCGCGGAGAAGGCGGCGCGGCCTCGGATCGAGACGCGCAAGATCCCGTGAGGGAGCAAGCAGTTTTTTCCTGAAAGAAAGAACCAAAGAACTTTGCACGTTTGCCTTGTGCTAATTTGCAAAGTCTTTTTGCTTCTTTTTCTTCAGAAAAAGAAGGCCTTGCTTTCTCCTACGGCACGAACACCTCGATCGCCCCCGGCAGGACGCGGAAGCGGGCCGGGGTGGTGGTGGTAATCTCGCCGTCGGTGTTGACCGAGCGTGTCTTGCGGGTGCGGATCTCGAAGCTGGTGCCGGTGAGCACGCGGACCTCGCGGCGGCCGTGGTGCGAGCCGTGGCGCATGGCGGGGAGGAGAGCGAGCAGGCGCCAGGCGCTGCGGACCTCCAGGCTGGTGACGTCGAGGCGGCCGTCGTCGATGGAGGCGCTGTCGAGCACGGTCATGCCGCCGCCGTAGTGGCGGCCGTTGCCGACGCAGACGTGGATGGTGCGGCTGCGGTGCTCGGTGGCGCCGTCGTCGATCACGGCGGTGAAGGGGGCGAGGCGGCGCAGCACGCGCAGGCCGGCGACGGCGTATCCCAGCACGCCCCAGCGGCGCTTGGCGTCGCGGGTCAGGGCGCGGGTCAGGTCGACGCCGAGGCCGAGGCTGGCGACGTTGAAGAACGGGCGGCCGTTGACCTCGCCCATGTCGATGCGGCGGCGGCGGCCGGCGGCGACGAGGGCTGCGGCCTCGGCGGGGTCGTCGGGGAGGCCGAGCGTGCGGGCGAGGTCGTTGGCGGTGCCGAGGGGGATCACGCCGAGGGGGAGGCCGGTCTCGATCAGGGCGGGGGCGGCCGCGTTCAGGGTGCCGTCGCCGCCGCCGAGCACGACGCGGTCCACCTGGCCCGCGCACGCGCGGATGGCGTGGCCGATCGCCTCGGCGCCGTCGCAGTCGCGGACCAGCACGGAGAGGCCGCCCTGCTCCAGCGCGGCGCGCACGGCGTCGTGGGCGCCGGCGCCGCTGCGGCTGTGCGGGTTGACGATCATCAGCGCGGTGGGGGTCATGGCGCGTGCTCCGGGCGTGGCGGCGGGGCTACGCACGGCCGCGGCGGCGGTCCCACCAGCCCTGGACGGCGGCGAGCGCGCGCATGGTGAAGCGCTTGACCGGGGGGATGTCCTCGCCGAGCAGGAACAGGCCGACGGGGACCATCCAGAAGCCCAGGATCGGCAGGAAGCCGGCGCACCCGCCCAGGATCATCAGCACGCCGACCGGCAGGCGCACCCACTTCGCCTCCGGGCGCCGCAGCCAGGCGAACCAGCGCTGCGCGAAGGCGGGCATGGCGGCGAGCAGGCGCTCCAGCGGGCGCTCGTCGATGGCGTCGTGGGGGTGGGCGTCGGGCATGGCTGGCTCCTGTCGGACACGGGGCGGGTGCGACGGGGGGCGCGGCATGGGCGTGGGGCGGGCGGGGCAGCGGCAGTCGGACCACGTCCAGGCCGCGCACCGTACGGCGCGAGGCGAGGCAGCGATCCGACATCGCAGGGTTGGCCGGCCAGCGGGGCGCGGCGTCCCGGCCAGAGGGGCCCGGATCAGTTGTCACGCGATGTGGTCGCGGCGGGGGACAGGATCAAGCCTCGGCCGCCACGGTGCGGGCGAGGCGGTCGAACTCCTCGATCGACAGGGTTTCCGCGCGGCGCTCGGCGGCGATGCCGACGCGCTCCAGCAGCGCCTCGCCACCGAGCGACTTGAGCGAGCCGCGCAGCATCTTGCGTCGCTGGCCGAAGGCGGCGGCAGTGACGCGCTCCATGGTGCGGAACAGGTCGGGCGGCGGCTGCGCCGGCAGCGGCACCAGGCCGACCACGGCGGAGTGCACCTTGGGCGGCGGCGTGAACGCGGACGGCGGGATGCGCAGCAGCAGCGACGTCGTGCAGCACCACTGCACGAGCACGGACAGGCGCCCGTAGGCCTCGGTGTCCGGCGCGGCGCAGATGCGCTCGGCGACCTCGAGCTGGAACATCAGGGTCAGGCGCTCCCAGGACGCCGCCTGGCGCAGCCAGCCGACGAGGAGCGGGCTCGCGATGTTGTAGGGCAGGTTGGCCACGATCTGGCGCGGCGCGGGCACCAGGGTCGCGAGGTCGAGCGAGAGCGCGTCGGCGTCGAGCACGCGCAGGCGCTCGCCGGCGGTGGCGCGCAGCTCCTCGATCGCGGCGAGGGCGCGGGGGTCGACCTCCACCGCGGTCAGGGTCGCGAGGTCGGTGTCGAGCAGGGCGCGCGTCAGGCCGCCCGGGCCGGGGCCGACCTCGACGACGTGGCGGCCGTCGAGCGCGCCGGCCTGGCGGGCGATGCGCGCGACCAGGTTGCCGTCGAGCAGGAAGTGCTGGCCGAGCTTGCGCCGGGCGTCGAGGCCGTGGCGGGCGATGACCTCGCGCAGGGGGGGGAGGGTCTCGGCGCTCACGGGAAGCAAGGCCAGAGGCTCTGCCTCTGGACTCCGCCAAAGGCTCGCCTTTGGAAACCCCTACTTAAGGAGGCCGGTCCAGGGGCGGCTCGCCCCTGGCGGGTTTGGGCAGAGCCCATGCTTGCTTGCTGTCTCAGGACCGCTGCTCGATGAGCGCCTTGCGGCGGAGGTCGCGCTGGAGCTGTCGCGAGGCCAGCTCGACGCGCTCCTCGACCATCTGGCCGAGCAGCGCCTGCTTCTCCGGCGCGGCGGCGGCCTTGGTCTCGCGCGAGCAGACCATGATGATGGCGATGCCCTCGGGTGCCACGAGCGGCTTGGAGGCGTGGCCTGGCTGCAGGCCGGTGAGGAGGGCGCGCATCTGCGGGTTGACGGTCTCCAGCGTCAGCGGGCCGGGGTCGGCGGGGCGCACGGCGCCCGCGGCCTTGTTGGCGGCCTCCACGGCGCTGCAGTCGCGCGCGCGGCTCAGCTCGGTGGCGGCGACGAGCTGGTGCTTCTGCTGGTCGGTGGGCGCGCGCGGGTCGAGGGCGGCGGTGAACGGGAAGAACGCCTCGCGGATCGACAGCACGGTGTTGGTGTCGCGGCCCAGCTCGCGCTTGCCGTGCTGGGTGACGATGGCGACGCCGCCGGGCACGGCGATCGGGTTGGAGATGGCGCCGTCGGGCATGGCCTTGACGACCTCGGCCACCGGGGGGTCGAGCTGGTCGAGGCGCACCCAGCCGAGGTCGCCGCCCTCCAGCGCGGTCTGGTTCTGGCTGAACTGGGCGGCGACGACGGCGAAGGGGGCGCCGGCGCGGAGCTGCTGGATCACCGTGTCGGCGAACTTGAGCGCGTCCTGCTGGTGGGCGGGGTCGTCGGCGGTGACGAAGATCTCGCCCACGTGGTACTCGGGCTTGCCGGTGTCGGCGGTGTAGGCGCGCTGCTTCTCGGCGATGTCGGCCTCGCTGGGGCGGATCTTCTCGCCGACCATCTCGCGCAGCACGCGGGTCCAGCCGATCTGGGTGCGAATCTGGTCGAACAGGGTGCGCGCGGCGACGCCCTCGCCCTCCAGCTTGTCGCGGAGCTGGCCGGGGGGAAGGTTGTTGCGCTTCTCGATCTCGCCGATGGCCTCGGCGACGTCGGCGTCGGAGACGACGATCTTGCGGCGCTGGATCTCCTGGGCGCGCAGGCGCTCGTCGATGAGCTGGCGGGTGATCTGCGGGCGCAGGCGCTCGAGCAGCTCGGGCGAGATCGGCAGGCCGGTGGACAGCGCGAACAGCCTGGCGCGCGCGGTGACGTCCGAGCGCGTGACCGGCTCGCCGTTGACCACGGCCACGATGGCGTCCTGCTGCGTGGGCGCGTCGGGTTTGGCGGCGGCGCCCTTGCCCGCGGGGCCGGGCTCGCCAGTCGGCGCCGGGGCAGGGCGCGGGGCGTGGGCGGGCGCGGCGTGGGCGGGCACGACCGGGGCGAGCGTGGCCGGGGCGGCCAGGAGCGTCGCGAGCAGGGCCGCCGGGAGGGCGCTGCGGAGGCTGCGGTGCCCCGCGATGCGGAGGGATGTCGTCATGACGGACGGCCTTGCTGCTGTCTGGGCTGCTGTCTGGGGTCGCCCGGGCGCCGTTCTGGCGCGGCCGGGCGTCGGGCGGGTCGGGGGTCTGGCCGGCGCGGTGCGCCGCGTCGCGGGCGGGTCAGCCGTTGAAGCCGAACTGGCCGATGGTCTTGAAGGTCAGCGTGAACAGGATGGTGGTGTCGCCGTTGTCGCCCAGGATCGAGGTGTAGCGCCGGAAGAAGTTGGCATCCAGGATGAAGCACTCGTTCTCGTAGGTGCCGCGCGCGCCGACGGCCACCATCTGGTTGTTGCGGATGTCGCGCCGCGCGAAGCCGCTGACGCGGAACGGGCCGCGCTGGCTGTTGACGCCGACCTCGACCTCGTTGCGCTGCATGAAGTAGGCCGCCGGCAGCGTGCGGCTGTACGAGGTCGCGTCGTACAGCGTGTAGGGGTTGCGCTGGTCGTAGATGTAGCCGGCGTTGAAGCGCAGCAGCCTGGTGCCGGTGGAGAACAGGCCGTCGGCGAAGGTGATGTTGCCGCGGTGCGGGTCGACGCGGGTGCGGCCGGTGAAGTCGAGCCAGCCGGTGGGCACGTAGGTCGCGCGCGCCACGACGTCGGAGACGTGCCCCTCCAGCCCGGTGAGCGGGATCATGGAGTGGTCGACGTGCTGGCGGTACGACTGGCCGACGAGGGCGTCGACCTGCTGGGAGCCGGCGAAGGTCCAGTTGGCGTGCAGCGCCACGTTGGCGCGCGCGCCGCCGTCGACGCGGTCCACGCCCTGGCCGGCGTAGCGGTTGAGCGAGAACAGCGTGGTGTCGGTGAACTCGTAGTCCAGCGAGTCCTCGTTGGGGATGCGGTCGCGGCGCGAGGAGCCGAACTGCGGGGCGGCGATGAGCTGGGCGATCGGCTCGACGAGCTGCGAGGAGCCGCCGGCGCCGTTGCGCACGAAGGGGTAGTTGACCTTGAGCGCGGCCTGCGGCTGGGCGTGGACGGACTCGCCGTTGCCGCCGGTGGCGAAGTTCGGCTGCTGGTCGAGGTCCGAGTAGTGGTAGGCGGCGCCGTCGACGCGCAGGGTTGCGAGGTAGCGCTCGCCGAGCACGCCCTGGAACGGGCGGTCCCAGTTCGCCGACAGCGAGGCGCGCTGGTCGGACGTGCCGGACTGGCGCAGCACGTTGTAGTCCATGGTGTCGACGGACAGCCGCCCGCCGAGCGCGTCGGGCTGGCCGAAGTAGCTGTAGGTGTAGCGCGGGGTGACGAAGGGCAGGCGGTTCTGCTGCACCACCGTGGTGTTGAGCGCCTGGAACGCCAGCGCGTCGACTCGCGAGTACGAGCCGACGCCGAAGCCCTCCAGGTAGACGCTGCTCGCGTAGGTGTCGGCGCCGTAGCCGGGCAGGCGGAAGTCGCGGGTGTAGAGCGCGGAGGAGGCGACGTTGATGTCGAAGCCGTAGCGCCACTGCTCGTCGAGCGAGAACTGGCCGCGCCCGAGGAAGAACGCCTGCGGCTTGCTCTGGTCGTAGGCCACCGCGCCGCGCAGGTTGACGAAGCCGTCGTTGAACCGCCGCCGGTAGTTGGCCTCGAGCTGCGGCCCGGCCTTGGTGCCGACCTCGCCGATCACGGTGACGTCCGAGCTGGGCCCGATGACGTAGTAGTAGGGGATCGAGACGAAGGTCCCGAGGTGCTTGTCGGTGGCGCCGATGTTGGGCGTGAGCAGCCCGCTCTGCCGCTTGCTGTCCGGCGCCGCGGTCGCGAAATACGGCAGGTACAGCACCGGCAGGCCGAAGATGTCGAGGTAGGCGTCGCTGAACTCGATCTGCTTGTGCTCGAGGTCCTGCGTCGCGGTGAGCGCGCGGATCTGCCAGAACGGCGGCCGGTTCGGGTCCGTCGCGCACACGTTGCAGGTCGTGTAGACGACGCGGCTCAGCTCGTTGACGTGGCTGTCGGTGCGACGCGCCCCGTTGGCCGCGAGACGCCCGTTCTGCGCGAGCAGCGCCCGCATGCCGGTGAGCACGCCCTGGCGCATGCCCTGCGTCAGCTCGGCGTAGTCGGCGAACAGCACCTGCCCGTCCGGCTCGGCCAGCACGACGTGGCCCGTCGCAGCCAGCACGTTGGTGTTGCGGTCGTAGGTCACGCGGTCGGCGCGCACCACCTGGTCGTTCTGCCAGGCCTCCACGTGGCCCTCCAGCGTCACCAGCCCGCCCTTGCTGTCGTAGGACACGCTGTCGGCGTTGAAGGTCACGGGCGCGTCGCGCGGGCCGGTCTGGCTGGTCGCGACGTGGGCGAACGAGGAGAGCTGCGCGCGCGCGGCCGTCGGCAGCAGGCAGGCAAGCAGCAGGAAGAAGGCAAGGCCAGAGGCTCTGCCTCTGGACACCGCCAAAGGCTCGCCTTTGGAATCCACTTGCTCAAGGGAAGGGTTTCCAAAGGCCCCGGGCCTTTGGCGGGTCCGGGCAGAGCCCGGCCTTGCTTGCTTACGCATGTGCGATTGCGGGTTCCGGCTCGGTGCGGCGCATCAGCCGTCCTCCAGGTGCAGCAGCAGGGCGACGGCGAGCATGAGGCCGGCGGCGGCCGGCGCCCAGGCGGCGAGCGGCGCGGGCAGGGCGCCGGACTGGCCGAACTCGGCGGACACCTTCGAGATGGTGAACAGGGCGAAGCCGGCCGCGACGCCCGAGCCGGTCATGCGCGCGACGCCGCCGCGACGGCTCGGGCGCATGGAGAAGCCGGCGGCGACGAGCGCCATGACGCCGGACAGCAGCGGCAGGGCGAGCAGGGACTGGAAGTGCAGGCGGTGGCGCAGCGCGGAGAAGCCGGAGCGCTCCAGCAGGCCGATGAAGCCGGGCAGCGCCCAGACGGAGAGCGTGTCGGGCGAGGCGAAGCTCTCCTGGACGCGGCCGACGGTGAGGTCGGTGGGCAGCGGCATGCTGCCGACCGCCTCGGGCAGGTGGTCGGGGGCGATGGTGCGCGCGTCGTCGAGCTGCCAGTGGCCGGGGTCGAGGGTCGCGCGGTGCGCCTCGATGCGCGAGAGCAGGCGGTCGCCGTCGAGGCGGAACACGCTGACGTCGTCGCCGACGAGGCGGCCGTCGACGAGCCCCACGCCGCGGGCGTGCAGGATGGCCACGCCCTGCGGCCGCAGCCCGTCGTCGGACTGCCGCAGCCAGAGCTGGCCGCCGGCGAGCGAGAGGGGGCCGCCCAGCGACTTGAGGTAGATGTTGTCCAGCTCCTCCGCGCGGCCGAGCATCGCGGACGACAGCGGGCTGATCGCGGCCGTCGCCAGCAGCCCGAAGCCGAGCGCGCACAGCAGCGGCGCCGAGAGGAACTGCCACGCCGAGATGCCGGCGGCGCGCGCCACGATCAGCTCGGAGGAGCGGGTGAGGCGCCAGAACGCGAGGATGCCGCCGAGCAGGACGGCGAACGGCAGGATCTGCATGGCGATGAACGGCAGGCGCAGGACGGCGATCTCGGTGACCAGGCCGAAGGAGGCGGCGGGCTTGGTGGCGGCGCGGCGCAGCAGCTCGATGTAGTCGAACAGCGCCACCAGCCCGGACAGCGCGGCGAGCATGCCGAGCACGGCGGCGCTGAACTGCCGGCCGACGTAGAGCGAGAGCGTGGCGGCGAGGTTCATGCGCGCCCCGCCGCACGGCCGGAGGAGTCGGGGCGCAGCAGGGTGCGGGCGGCGATGTCGGCCATGGCGCGGCGCGAGCGCAGGCCCGGCATCAGCAGGCCGGCGAGGCACACCACGATCGGCAGCCCGGCCGCGAGCCACACCAGCGGCATGAGCAGCGGCTCGCGCGCGGCGATGCTCGCCACCGCGAGGCCGAGCGCCAGCAGCCCGACCACGGTCGCGACCCCGATCAGCGGGCGCAGCACGTTGCCGTGGCGCTGGAACCCGCCGGTCAGCACCGAGCAAAGCGCGACGAGGGAGAAGCCCAGCGCGGTGAGCGGCGAGGACAGGCGGCGGTTGGCCTCGACCAGGAACTTGCCGCGGTCGCGGGGATTGGTGATCTCGCGCGGGTCGGGGTGGAGCAGCTCGCCGATGCTCATCTCGGTGGTGTCGCGGTAGCGGACCTCGGTGGCCTTCTTCGGGTCGGACAGGTCGATGGCGTTCTCGGCGAAGGTCAGCACGTCGAGGCGGCCGGTGGTCTTGTCGATCTCCTCGCGCGAGCCGCGGAACAGCTGCACGCGCGGCGCGCCGCCGGTGTCGACGAGGCGCCCGCTCTCGGCGAGGATCGTGGCGCGGGTGTTCTTCTGGCGGTCGTCCTCGACCAGGATGCCGCGCAGCGTGCCGTTGGTGTCGCGCGAGCGGACGTAGACGGTGAGCTGGTCGCTGATCGCGGTGAACACGCCCTCCTGGAGCAGGAAGGCGGCGAGGCGGTTGCGGATCGCGAACTGGTACTCGCGGAACGCCGCGTAGCTCGACGGCACGACCCAGACGTTGAGCACCAGGCACGACACGGCGGCAAGGCCGGCCAGGCCCAGCGCCGGGCGAGAGAGCGCGAGCTGCGACAGGCCGGCGGCGCGCATCACGGTCAGCTCGCGGTCGCCGGCGAGGCGCTGGTAGACGAACTGCACGACGACGAAGGTGGTGATCGGCAGGATCACCGAGACGAAGCCGGGGATCAGCAGCCCGGTGAGGTGGAGGAACACGCGCAGCGACAGGCCGCGGTTGACCACCAGCTCCACCAGCCGCAGCGACTGCGTCAGCCAGATCAGTGCGACCAGCGCCGTCGTCGCCGCGACCAGCGAGACGAGGAGCTGGCGGAACACGTAGCGGTCGAGGCGGGTGGGGCGGCGGCGAAGGGCCCCCCGGCGGCGCGTGGGCTGCGCGGCAGGGCCGGGGTCTTCGCTGTCGCGGGTGCGGGGTTCGGCCATGGCGGCGGCACCATACTAGGGATGCGCGCGCAGGCAAAAGGTTGCAGCCCGAAGAGCCGGACGTGCGCGCTCAGCCCCGGGCCTTGCCGCGCATCGCGAGGCTCTCGCGGTTCAGCGCGGGCAGGCTGGCGGGGTCGGCGGCGACGCGCTCGGCGACCGCGATCGCGGCGCGGAGCTGCGCGTCGTCGAGGTGGCGGACCGCCGGGCGGCGCACCCGCTCGTGCCAGGGCGCGCCGATCGCGAGGTCCAGGCACACGCGCATGAAGCAGTGGTCCAGGCTGATCGGCCAGCGGTGCGCCGCCGCCATCGCCGGCAGCGCCACGCGCGTCAGGTGCAGCCAGCGCGCCACCGCCTCGGCGCGCGCGTCCGGGGGAGCATCGGGCATGGGCGTGGGACTCCGTCGTGGGGTGGGCCTCGCCAGGATGGCAGGGGCCGGGGCATCGTGCGGGCATGGCCGATGAACCGCTGATCCTCACGCTGCTGCTCGACGACCTCACGCAGGGGCGCTTCGAGCGCGAACGCCGGCAGCACTTCCCGGCGGCGCGCAACCACATCCCGGCGCACGTCTCGCTGTTCCAGTCGCTGCCCGGCGCGGAGGAGGCGGCCATTGCCGAACGGCTGGAGTCGATGCGCGGGCGGGCGGCGCCCGAGGTGGAGGTGACGGGGGTGCGCTCGCTGGGCCGCGGCTGCGCCTACGAGCTGCGCTCGCCGGCGCTGGACGCGCTGCGCGGCGAGCTGGCGCGGGGGTGGTCGGGGTGGCTCGGCGCGCAGGACCGGCAGGGGCACCGGCCCCACGTCACCGTGCAGAACAAGGTCGACGTGGAGACCGCGCGCGACACGCTGGCGCGGCTGCAGGCCGGCTTCGCGCCGTGGACGGCGCGCGGCGAGGCGCTGGTGCTGTGGCGCTACCTCGGCGGGCCGTGGGAGCACCTGCTGACCGTGGGCCTCGCGGGCGCGGCGGAGTCGCCCGCCGCCTGACGCCGCCTACTTCGTGTTCATGTTGGCGCCGACGGCGCTGCCGCCCGCCGGCCCGCCGCCCGCGCCGGCGCCCTCGCCCAGCGTGTTCTGGGTCACGCCGCCGCCGAAGCCGGTCCCGCCCAGGCCGCCGAGACCGAGCGCGCCGGGGCCGCCCGCGCTGCTGCCGACGCTGGCGCTGGCGCCCGAGGTGCCGGACCCGGCGGTGGTGCCGGCCATGCCCACGCCGCCGGCGCTCGGCGAAGGGGTGTTCGACAGCGGGCTGATCGGTGCCGCGGTCATCGGGCCGGTGTGGCCGGCCGGCTCCTTGCCGCGCGTGGAGACGGACGTGCCGTCGCTGTGGTGGCGCGTGACGGTGTGCGTGGCCTGCGCGCGCGCGAGGCCGCCCATCGCGGGGACGAGCAGGACGGCGAGCACGGGCAGCAGGGCGGATCGGGACACGGGGCATCTCCTGGAGGCGGGGTGGGCCGGCACGCGCGCATCGGGCCGGGCGGCTTCGCGCCCGGGCGCCGCTACGGCCGGCAGGGCGCGGCGGAGGCGGGGTCAGGCGCGCTCGCCGGCGGCTCGAACACCGCGAGGTACTCGGAACGCGGCGGCTGCACCAGCAGCCAGTGGAACGCCACGCGCCGGTAGCCGGACGCGGCCAGCTCGCAGTCCAGCAGGGCGCGCGGCGTGCCGTGCCGCTCGGTGGCGTCGTCCACGTCCACGATGCCCAGGCGCCCGCCCGGCCGCAGCGACGGCGCCAGGTTCGCCAGCAGCGCCGCGGGGCGGGCGATCTCGTGGTACATGTGCACCATCACCGCGACGTCGACGGAGTGCTGCGGCAGGCGCGGGTCGCCCGGCTCGCCCAGGCCCACGGCGACGTTGGCGAGCCCGGCCGCCGCCACCCGCTCGCGCAGCGCGGCCACGTATTCCGGCACCACGTCCTGGGCGAGCACGCGGCCCCCGGCGCCAACCGCCGCGGCCAGGCGCACCGTGTAGTAGCCGGACCCCGCGCCGATGTCGGCGACCGCCATGCCGTCGCGCAGGCCGAGCCAGCCGATGACGTGGGCCGCCTCGCCGACCCGCTCGCGCGAGTCCTCGTCGCGCCAGCGGTCGGACACCACCGGGGCGACGGGGCGCACGGGCAGCGGGAAGCGCGCGGCGGGCAGCCCGGCCGGGCCCAGGAAAGGGGTCGCCTCGCGCGCGCCGGCCGTGGCGGCGAACAGCGCGAGGGCAGCGGCGAGGATGGAGGCGGGGTGTCGGGACATGGTGCGGACCTGGAGGCCGGTGCGTGCCCTGCAAGGCCGGCGCGCGGGGAAAGCGTCGGGCAAGGGCCGGGGGCACGCGCCCCCGGCACGCAGGCTACCTGTTGGTGCGGCCCAGCTTGCCGGGGTCGACGCCGCCGCCCTGGGCGCCGTCGCTGACGACGTCGCCCTCCACGGTATTGTCCGCCTCGACCGTCTCCGGGTCGGCGCTGGTGCGGGCGAAGGCGCCCTTCGACGCGCCGATGCCGGGGTTGCGCTCCAGGTCGCTCGGCGGGCGGGGCGTGTCGGCGCCGAGGTCGTCGGGGCCGGTAGGCGCGTGCGTGGGGTGCCTGGACGAGGTCATGCCGGTGGCTCCTGGCGTGTTTCGCGATGTCGGATGCGGCGCGCAGGGAGATGCCCCGCACTGCCGATGCGGCACGAACGCGCCATTGTCTCCGCGGTTGGCGGCGTGGTGCGTCAGTCGCGCGGGGCGGCGGCGCGTTCGAGGCGGTCGCGGATCGCGAGCCCCAGCCCCGTCGTGGGCACCGGCATCGCCGCGATGCCGCGCAGCCCGAGCGCCGCGCCCTCGTCGTCCAGCGCGCGCAGCCCCGCGAACAGCCGCGACGCCGCCTCCACCAGGTCGCGGGCCGCGCTGAGCTGGAACACGAGGGCAGGGGGCGCGCCCCCCGGCACCGGCCCGAACGCCAGCAGCGCCTCGCCCGCCTCCGCCCCCGCGGCGTCCAGGCGCACCGGCAGCGTGGGCGCGTAGTGCGAGACCATCAGCCCCGGCGAGCGCAGCGTGCGCGCCGCCTGCGCCTGCGCCGCCCCGATCGGCCGCCCCACCGGGCCGCACAGCGCCTCGATCGCCTCCGCCGCCACCCCGCCCGGCCGCAGCAGCACCGGCCGCGCGCCGCACAGGTCCAGCACCGTGCTCTCCAGCCCCACCGCGCACGGCCCGCCGTCCAGCACCGCGTCGATGCGCCCCTCCAGCTCCTGTCGCACGTGCGCGGCCGTGGTCGGGCTGACGCGGCCCGAGCGGTTCGCCGAGGGCGCCGCCACCGGCCCGCCGGCCGCGCGCAGCAGCGCCATCGCCACCGGGTGCGCCGGCACGCGCACCGCCAGCGTGTCCAGCCCCGCCCCCGCCAGCAGCGCCACCGGGCAGCCCGCGCGGCGCGGCAGCACCAGCGTCAGCGGCCCGGGCCAGAACGCGTCGGCGAGCTGGCGCGCCACGGGCCCGGCCTCGACGTGGGCGAAGGCGGCGTCGGCGGAGGGGTAGTGGCAGATCAGGGGGTTGAAGTGCGGGCGGCCCTTGGCGTCGAAGATCGCGGCGACGGCGCGCGCGTCGGTGGCGTCGGCGCCGAGGCCGTAGACGGTCTCGGTCGGGAACGCGACCAGGCGGCCGGCGCGCAGGAGGCGGGCGGCCTCGGCGGGGTCGGAGATCAGGAGCAAGGGAGCAAGGCCAGAGGCGCTGCCTCTGGACTCCGCCAAAGGCTCGCCTTTGGAAACCACTTATTGGAGGCCGGTCCAGGGGCGGCTCGCCCCTGGCGGGTTTGGGCAGAGCCCATGCTTGTTGGCTTCAGGCGCCGGTGCACAGGAAGTGCGGGTTCTCCCACCCCGGCTTGCCGTAGAGCAGCGCCGCCCCGTCCATGGTCCGGACGTGTCCACCCGCCGCCTCCAGCACCGCCTGGGGTGCTGCCGTGTCCCACTCCATGGTGCGCCCGAGCCTGGGGTAGAGGTCCGCGACCCCCTCGGCGACGCGCACGAACTTCACGGCCGAGCCGATGTTGCGCACCGAGGCGACGGGCCGCCCGGCGAGGAACGCGCCGAGCCGCGGGTCGTCGGCGTAGTGGCGCGAGGCCAGCACGTCGAGGCCGGCGGCGGGCACGGCGCGCACGCGGATCGGGCGCTCGCCGGCGCCGTTGCGCTTCCAGGCGCCGCGCCCGACGATGCCGCCGAACATCTCGCCGTGCGCGGGCAGCCCGACCACGCCGAGCACGACGCGGCCGTCGCGCACCAGGCCGATGTTGACGGTGAAGTCCTCGCGCATGGCGGCGAACTCGCGCGTGCCGTCGATCGGGTCGACGAGCCAGAACGCCGCGCCGTACTGGGGGTCGTGGCCGGCGGCGATCTCCTCCTCGGCGACGACAGGGATGTCGGGCGTCGCGGCGCGCAGGCCGGCGAGGATCACGGCCTCGGCGGCGCGGTCGGCCTCCGTCACCGGCGAGGCGTCGGCCTTAGTCTCGGTCTCGAAGCCGCGGGCGCGGATGGTCATGATGACCGCAGCGGCGCGTCGGGCCAGGTCGGCGGCGAGGGAGAGCAGCGCGGTGTCGTCCATGCCGCGCACCATCCGACGCGGCGCGGCGCGAGGCAAGGCGCGCGGGGCCGCCTACCGGCGCGGTCCGGCGCTTGCTAGGCTCGGGGTTCCAGTTTCCGGCGCCCGCGCGCCACGCACCGAAGGGCCGTCCCCGCATGCTCGAGATCGACTACGACCTGCCCGCCCTGCCCGCCGGCGGCGCGCTCGCCTTCCTGGTGGCCGAGGGCGAGGAGGCCGCCGGCCTGCGCGCCCAGGCCGACGCCGCGACCGGCGGCGCGCTCACCCGCGCCGCCGCCGCCGCAGAGTTCCGCGGCCGCGCCGGGCAGTCCTGCGTGCTGCTGGCGCCCGGCGCCGGGCTGACGCGCGTGGTGCTCGTGGGCCTCGGGCCGAAGGGCGAGCAGACGCGGCGCGGGCTGGAGGAGGCGGGCGGCACGGCGGTCGCGGCGCTGGCGCGCGACACCACCGCGGCGCTGGCGGCCGACGGGCTCTCGGCCCTGGACGCGGCGGCGGCGGCGCAGGGCGCGCGGCTGCGCCTGTGGCGCTTCGACCGCTACCGCACGCGCGAGAAGCCGGAGGACCGCCCGCGCCTGGAGCGCCTCACCGTGCTGGCCGCAGACCCCGCCGCCGCGACGGAGGCCGACGCGTCCATGCGCGCCGTGGCCGAGGGCGTGTTCGTCACCCGCGAGCTGGTCAGCGAGCCCGGCAACATCCTCACCCCCCCCGAGTTCGCGCGCCGCATCGAGGCGCTGCGCGAGCTGGGCCTGCTGGTCGAGGTGCACGGGCAGGAGGAGCTGGAGCGGCTCGGCTTCGGCGCCATGCTCGCCGTGTCGCAGGGCTCGGCGCAGCCGCCGCGCATGGTCGTGATGCGCTGGAAGGGCACCGCCGCGGACAGCACGGAGAAGCCGGTCGCGTTCATCGGCAAGGGCGTGACCTTCGACACCGGCGGCATCTCCATCAAGGGCGCCGCCGGCATGGAGGACATGAAGTGGGACATGGCCGGCGCCGGCACCGTCGTCGGGCTGATGGCGGCGCTCGCCGGGCGGCGCGCCAAGGTGGACGCGGTCGGCGTCGTGGGCCTGGTGGAGAACATGCCGTCGGGCACGGCCTACCGTCCGGGCGACGTGGTGCGCTCCGCGTCCGGGCAGACGGTCGAGGTGCTCAACACCGACGCCGAGGGCCGCATGGTGCTCGCCGACGTGCTGTGGTGGACGGCCAAGACCTACGAGCCGCGCTTCATGGTGGACCTGGCTACGCTGACCGGCGCGATGGTGGTGGCGCTGGGCCACGAGCACGCCGGCCTGTTCAGCAACGACGACGCGCTGGCCGCGGCGCTGCTGGCGGCGGGCGCGGACACGGGCGAACGTCTGTGGCGCATGCCGCTGCACGAGAGCTACGACCGCCTCATCCGCTCCGACATCGCCGACATGAAGCAGATCGGCGGGCGGCCGGGCGGCGGGATCACGGCGGCGCAGTTCCTGGCGCGGTTCGTGGGCACGACGAAGTGGGCGCACCTCGACATCGCCGGCACCGCGTGGAGCAGCAAGGACGCGCCCTGCGTGCCAAAGGGCGCGACCGCGTTCGGCGTGAGGCTGCTCGACCGCCTGGTGGCGGAGCACTACGAAGGTTGAGGCCGGGCTCCGCCCGGACCCGCCAAAGGGCCGGGCCCTTCGGAAACCCTATATTTAAGTAGTGGTTTCCAAAGGCGAGCCTTTGGCGGAGTTTGAGGCGGAGCCTCAACCTTCCCTGCCTTGCTGGAGTGCGCGGTGACGGCGATCGGCTTCTACCACCTGACGAGGACCGGCGCCGACCGTGCGCTGCCGCTGCTGCTCGGCCGCACGCTGGCCGCCGGCGCGCGGGCCGTCGTGATGTGCGGCGACGCGGCGCGCGTGGCGGCGATGGACGACGCGCTGTGGCTCTCGCCCGACCCCGACTGGCTGCCGCACGGCTCCGCCCGCGGCGCCGGCCTGGCCGGCGACCCGGCGCTGCAGCCGATCTGGGTCACGGAGCGCGACGAGGCGCCGAACGGGGCGCGCTACCTCTTCCTCCTTGACGCCGCGCGCTCTGCCCGGCTCGGCGAGTTCGAGCGCGTGTTCGACCTGTTCGACGGCGCCGACGAGGCTGCGGTTGCCGCCGCGCGCGTGCGCTGGGCCGAGGCGAAGGCGGCCGGGCACGACCTCGCGTACTGGCAGCAGGGCGAGCGCGGGTGGGAGCGAAAGGCTTGATGCTTGGGGCCAGGCAAGCAAGGCCTTCTTTTTTTGAAGAAAAAGAAGCAAAAAGACTTTGCACGTTCGGCGGAGGACTGGTGTCCACGCCACCATGGGCGGAGGTTGTTCCGCTGTTTTCTTCGGGGAAGAACATGTCCTCTCCTGGCGGGGCGTCGTGATGCCGCCAGTCTTTTCCGTCGTGGTGCCCTGCTTCAACGAGGCCGCAGGGCTCGCGGAGTTCCACGCCCGGCTGCGCGCGGTCATGGACGGCCTCGGCGGCGCCTGGGAGGTCGTCTACGTCAACGACGGCAGCGCGGACGACACGCTGGCGCGCATGGAGGCGCTGCGGGCGGCGGATCCGAGGATCGCGCTCGTCAACCTGTCGCGCAACTTCGGCAAGGAGATCGCGCTCACCGCCGGCCTCGACCACGCGGCCGGCGAGGCGGTCGTCGTGATCGACGCCGACCTGCAGGACCCCCCCGAGGTGATCCCCGCCCTGGTCGAGGCGTGGCGCGCAGGCTTCGACATGGTCTACGCGCAGCGACGCATGCGCGAGGGCGAGACCTGGCTCAAGCGCGCCACCGCGGATGGGTTCTACCGCCTGATGCAGCGCGTCGGCGGGGTGAAGCTGCCGCGCGACGCCGGCGACTTCCGGCTGATGAGCCGGCGCGCGGTGGACGCCCTGCTGCGGCTGCGCGAGCACCACCGCTTCATGAAGGGCCTGTTCGCGTGGGTCGGCTACCCCTCGGTCGCGGTGCAGTACGACAGGGCGGCGCGGCACGCGGGCACGTCGTCGTGGTCGTACTGGCGGCTGTGGAACCTGGCGCTGGAAGGGATCACCGGCTTCACCGTGGTGCCGCTGAAGGTCGCGACGTACCTCGGGCTGGCGGTGGCGGTGTTCGCGGCGTTCTTCGGCGGGCAGCTGGTCGTGCGCACGATCCTGTTCGGCAACCCCGTGCCCGGATACCCGAGCCTGATGGCGGTGGTGCTGTTCCTCGGCGGCGCGCAGCTGATGACGCTGGGGGTGATCGGGGAGTACCTCGGGCGCGTGTTCAACGAGACCAAGCAGCGGCCGCTGTACCTCGTGGAGCGGCACGCGCCGTCGGTGCCCGGCGCGCGGCCGGACTGAACGGCTTGGCCGCGCAGCAGGCAAGGCCGGGCCCTGCCCGGACCCGCCAAAGGCCGGGCCTTTGGATTGCCTTCCCTAAGTATTGGTTTCCAAAGGCGAGCCTTTGGCGGAGCTCGAGGCAGAGCCTCGACCTTGCTTCCTTCCCCGCCGGCGAGGTCCGCGCGCTGACCGGCCTGCGTGGCGCGGCGGCCCTGATGGTGCTCGCGGTGCACGCGACGCCGGTGCTGGCGCCGGACGCGCCGGGCTGGCTGGCGGCGGCGGTGGCGCACGGGCAGGTCGCGGTGGATTTGTTCTTCGTGCTGAGCGGCTTCGTGCTGGCGCGGGCGCAGGCGGGGCTGGGGCGTGCGGGCGTGGGGGCGTTCCTGTGGCGCAGGGCGTGGCGGATCTACCCGCTGCACGCGGCGGTGCTGGGGGTGCTGGCGGCGTACGTGCTGGCGGCGGGGGACGGGTTCATCGCGCCGGACTTCCCGTGGTCGCGGCTGCTGCCGACGCTGCTGCTGGTGCAGCCGTTCCTGTTCCACGGGGCGACGGACTGGAACCCGCCGGACTGGTCGATCGCGGTGGAGGTGCTGTGCTCGCTGGGGCTGTGGCCGGCGCTGGCGGCGCTGCGCGCGATCGGGCGGCCGGGGGTGGTGGCGGGGGTGCTCGGGCTGGCGGCGGCGGCGAACCTGGCGGCGCACTTCGGCGAGACGGCGGGGTGGCCGGCGGTGCTGCGCGGGGCGTGCGGGTTCGGGTTCGGCATGGCGCTGGCGCGGCTGCAGGCGCTGCTTCAAGCAGGGGGTGGGGCGCGCGGCCGGTGGGCGTGCGGGACGGGGGCGGAACTGGCGGCGGGCGGGGGATTCCTGCTCGCGGTGGCCGGGGACGTGCCGGCGGCGTCGGTCGTGCTGGCGGGGTGGCTGGTGCTGGCGCTGTGGGGCGAGCGCGGGGCGGTGTCGCGCGTGCTGCGCGGGCGGGCGATGGCGTGGCTGGGGCGGGTGTCGTTCGCCCTCTACCTGGTGCACGTGCCGCTGCTGATCCCGTTCGAGGGGGGATGGGCGTGGTCGGGCGGGTGGGCGGGGCGGCTGGCTGCGTGTGGTGCGTACCTGGCGCTGGTGGCGGGAGTGGCGGCGCTGGCGGAGCGCTGGGTGGAGCGGCCGGGCAGGGGGCTGGCGGGGCCGGCGGGACGGGTGCTGCGTCGCCTGTTCCGGGACGGGACGGGGCGGAGGCGGGACGCGCTCTCCGCGGCCTCCCTGCGGGCCTGAGACGGACGAGGCGACGGAGCGGTGGATGCCGCGTCACTCTGCCCCGCGTTCCGGCTGCTCCTGCACAGGCAAAGGGCTCAGGACGTCGGCGAGTGCACCACGCTCACCTGCTGCTTTCCGTAGAACAGCAGGATGCCCAGCATGTACCACGGCGGCGCGGGCGTCCGGCTGAACGTGCCCTCCGGCCAGTCGGTCTCGCCCACCACGAGGCCCTGCGGCGGCTCGACGAACACCATCTCCGGCCCGGGCGAGGCGCCGCTCGCCCAGGTCCGGTTGCGCGCCGCGAGCAGCGACGGCAGGTGCAGGTAGTCCGTCCACAGCGACGGCAGCCGCCGCTCCAGCGGCCCCCGGTGCGACAGCACGAGCGCCAGCGCCACCAGCAGCCATGCCGACCCCGCCGCGACGTCGCGCCCGCTGCCCACCGGCGTCTCGCCGCCCCGAACCCCGCGCGCCGCCAGCGCCGCGAGCAGCAGCAGCGTCAGCACGTCCAGGCACTGCCGGAAGCTGTCGTGGCGCTGGCAGCACACCAGGCCGAACTGCCACAGCGCCGCCGCGATCGACAGGAACGACGCCGCCAGCAGCGACGCCGCCAGCGCCCACAGGTGCGCGCGCGGCGTCGGCGACCCCGCCAGCCCCGCCCGGCACAGCGCGCGCAGCCCGAGGAACAGCGCAAGCTTCGTCGCCCCGCCCAGCGCCAGCCCCGCCCACCCGCCGGGGTATGCGTCGAGCGAGACCGTCTCGCGCGCGAACTGCGCCGCCGCCGCCTGCAGGCTCGGCCAGAGCGCGTGGATCGTCGCCGTCTCCGTCCCCAGCGCCACCCCCGCCGACGCCCGCCCGTTCAGGATCAGCCCCAGCACCAGCAGCGCCGCCCCCAGCGGCACCACCAGCACCGCCGCGCGCCACGGCCGCACGCGCACCTGCGCGGCGCCGAGCAGCAGCGCCGCCGCCCCCACCGCCATCGCGCCCACCTCGGCGCTGCCCGCCGCGACCACCATGGCGCCTGCCGCCAGCACCGCGCCGCCGCGCGACAGGTGCCGCCCGCGCAGCACCAGCATCACCAGCAGCGTCAGCGCCGCGATCGCGCCCATGTAGGCCGCCGCGCCCATCGGCCAGTAGAACATCTCCGCGACCTGGTGCCCGAGCAGGAAGAACGCCGGCACCGCCAGCACGACCAGCGCCCGCGCCCGCCTCGCCGTGCCGGTCCCCACGCCCGGCAGCAGCGCCGCCGCGCAGGCCGCGAGCGCGCCCCACAGCAGCGCCAGCACCGGCGTGACCAGCGGCCGGTGCAGCGCGTCCACCGCGCGCGCGTAGCCGAACACCAGCAGCTCGGAGACCGGGCGCGGGCTCCAGGTGAGCACGCGGTGCACGAGGAAGCCGGTGCCCTCGGTGCGGAACAGGAAGAGGTTGAGCCACTCGTCGCCCTGCCACTGGCCCGCAACGACGAGGCCGGCGTGGGCGAGCAGCAGCGCGGAGAGGCACGCCGCGGCCAGGAGGGGGAGGGCGCGGCGCATCAGGAAGGAAGGAAGGCCAGAGGCTCTGCCTCTGGACTCCGCCAAAGGCTCGCCTTTGGAATCCTTGACTTAAGGGACGCGTTCCAAGGGCGCAGCCTTTGGCGGAGTTTGAGGCAGCGCCTCAACCTTCCTTGCCTCACGACCCCGCCTCCATGGCTTCCTCCGCCGCGAGCCACGCCGTCTCCGCCGCGTCCGACTCCCGCGCGATCGCCGCGAGCCGCGTGTTCGCCGCCGTGATGTCCCCCGCGCGCCCGGGCGCGTAGATCGCCGGGTCCGCGAGCTTCGCCTCGATCGCGGCGCGCTCTGCGGCGAGCCTGGCGATGCGGGTCTCGGCGTCCTTCGCTTGGCGGCGCAGGGGGGCGAGCTGGGCGCGGTTCTCGGCGCGCTCGCGGCGGTCGTCGCGCTTCGTGGGGGCGGCGTCGGCGCGGGCCGGGCGGCCGCGCTCGGTGAGGAGGGCGCGGTACTCGTCCATGTCGCCGTCGTAGGCGCGCACGGTGCCGTCGGCGACCAGCCACAGGCGGTCCGCGACCAGCTCGACCAGGTGCGGGTCGTGGGTGATGAGCAGCACGGCGCCGCTGAAGTCGGACAGCGCGCGCACCAGGGCGTCGCGGGCGTCGATGTCGAGGTGGTTGGTCGGCTCGTCGAGGATCAGCAGCTGCGGCGCGTCGCGCGTGGCCAGCGCGAGGAGCAGGCGCGCGCGCTCGCCGCCGGACAGCTCGCCGGTGGGGGTGTCGGCGCGGTCGGAGTCCAGGCCGAAGCGGGCAAGCTGCGCGCGCACCGCCGGCGGCAGGGCGCGGGGCAGGGCGCGCGCCATGTGGGCGACGCTGCTCTCGGCCGCGTCCAGCTCCGCCTCCTGGTGCTGCGCGAAGTAGCCCACGCGCAGCTTGCCCGAGCGCCGGACCTCGCCGGTGAGCGGCTCCAGG
>JBPBQS010000322.1:0-33617 GCA_050920955.1 Janthinobacterium lividum
TCGACGCCCGCCTCGGCTGGGAGGCCGTGTTCCTCGCCACCGGGCTCGTCGGCCTCGCCTGGGCCGCGGTGTGGTTCGCCGCCTACCGCGACCCCGTCGACTTCCCCGGCGCCAACGCCGCCGAGGTCGCCCTGATCGCCGAGGGCGGCGGCATCCCCGACCTGACCCGCCGCCTCGCCGAGCGCCGCGTGCCGTTCCAGTGGAGCGACCTCGCGCTGGTGCTGGGCCGGCGCAAGCTGTGGGGCATCTACATCGGCCAGTTCGGCCTGAACTGCACCGCCTGGTTCTTCCTCACCTGGTTCCCGACCTACCTCGTGCACTACCGCCACCTGGACTTCATCCGCGCCGGCTTCTACGCCGCGATCCCGTTCCTCGCGGCCTTCCTCGGCTCCCTGTCGGGCGGCCTCGCGTCCGACCTGCTGCTGCGCCGCGGCGCCTCGCTGGGCACGGCGCGCAAGCTCCCCATCATCGCCGGCCTGCTGCTCTCCACGGTGATCGTGGGCGCCAACTACGTGCAGAGCCCGGCACTGATCGTGGCCTTCCTCGCCGTCGCGTTCTTCGCCAACGGCTTCGCCTCGATCACCTGGTCGCTGGTCTCCGCCCTGGCACCGGAGCGCCTGATCGGCCTCACCGGCGGCGTGTTCAACCTGTGCGGCAACCTCGCCGCCATCACCGTGCCGATTGCGATCGGGCTCCTGGTCTCGGGCGACGACTTCACCCGCCCCATCCTGTTCGTCGCCGGCACCGCCCTGCTCGGGGCGCTCTCGTACATCGTCCTCGTCGGCAAGGTCGAGCGGCTGGAAGGATGAGAAAGGAAGGTTGAGGCCCTGCCTCAAACTCCGCCAAGGGAAGCCCCTTGGATGGCTTCCCTAAGTCAAGGGATCAAAGGGTCCTCGGACCCTTTGCGGGTTCGGGCAGAGCCCGACCTTACTTCCCTTGCGGCTGCCGCAGCGCCGACAGCAGCGCCGGCACGAACACCAGCGTGGCCACCAGCGTGCACGCCAGGCTGAGCAGCAGCACGTCGCCCATGCTGGCCGTGCCCGGGTGCTGCGACAGGGCGAGCGAGCCGAACGCCGTGCCCGTGGTCAGCGCCGAGAACACCACCGCGCGCGCCGTGGGCGAGGCCAGGCGCGACATCTCGCCGGCCCGCCAGTTCATCACGAAGTAGATGTTGAACGACACGCCGACGCCGAGCAGCAGCGGCAGCGCGATGATGTTGGCGTAGTTGAGCTGCATCCCCGCGAGCACCATCACCAGCGCCGTCATCGCCGCCGACAGCAGCAGCGGTGCCAGCACCAGCGCCACGTCCAGCACCCGGCGCAGCGCCAGGAACAGGATCACCGCGATGGCCAGCACCGCGCCGATGGCCGCGTGGCGGAACGCGTCGATGATGGTGTCGCTGGTCGCCACGATGGTCACGGCGGAGCCGCCGGCGTCGGGCGCGATGGTCTGCACCTGCGCCACGAAGTCGTGGAGGTTGCGGCTGCCGCGCGCAGCGTCCGCCTTGGGCACGACCTGCAGGCGCGCGCGCCCGTCCGGCAGCACCCAGTCGCGGCTGATCGCCGGCGGCACGTCGGCCACGGTGACCGCGTGCGCCGTGAGCAGCGTGCGCAGGCGCGAGAGCTGCATCGGCAGGAAACGCACCAGCGCCTCGTTCATCGCGAGCAGCGTGGCGTCCGAAGCGCCGTGCAGCGCCTTCAGGTCCGCCAGGATCGGGCGCATCGGCGAGTCCGCGGGCAGCCTGTCCGCGACGTGGCCGAGCTGCGCCGCGGTGGCGTCGAGCGCCATGCGCAGGTCGGCGGCCGTGATCGGCGCGGCCGTGGGGCTGGCCGAGAGCGTCGGGCCCAGGATGCCGGCCGCGTCGGCGACCAGCGCCAGCTTCGGCGCCTGGTCCACCGGCACGTAGCTCTGCAGGCTCAGGCTCGCGCCCACCAGCGGCAGGGCCTGCGCCTTGGCGCCCAGCGCCGCCGCCTCGGCCACGCTGGGGCGCATGATGTCGATGGTGAACGGGTTGGTGATCGGGTCGCCGATCAGGTCCTGCAGCGTGCGCATCGCCTCGGTGTCCTGCTTCTTGGTGTCGAGCGTGTCCGCGTCGAAGCGCAGATAGGGCAGGGCGGCGATGCCCCCCACGAACACCAGCGCGAAGACCGCCAGCAGCGTGCGGTGCGAGCGCGCGAGCCCGCGGTCGATCGGCGCCGCCCAGACGAAGCCGACCTCGTCGGCCTCGCCGCGCGGCCGGAACACCGCCAGCGCCGCCGGCAGGAACGTCAGCGTGCACAGGAGCGCGATCAGCATCCCGCTGCCCGCGATCACGCCCAGCTCGGCGACGCCGGTGAACGCCGTCGGCACGAACGCCAGGAACCCGATCGCCGTGGCGACGGCCGCCACGACGACCTGCAGCCCCATGCGGCGCGCCGTCTCCACCAGCGCCGTGGCCGCGTCCGGCGTGCCGCGCCGCATGTCGCGGAAGCGCACGCTGAACTGGATGGAGAAGTCGACCGCGATGCCGATGAACAGGATCGCGAAGCCCACCGAGATCAGGTTCAGCGTGCCCACCGCGAGCGCCGCCCAGGCCGTGGTCAGCAGCAGCCCGAGGAACAGCGTCAGCACGATCGGCACGATCAGCCGCCAGCTCTTCACCGCGAGGAACAGCCACAGCAGCACCAGCAGCAGCGAGCCCACCGCGCCCGCGAGTGCGCCCTGCGCCACGGTGGCGAACTCCTCGTCGGCCAGCGGGACCGAGCCGGTGATGCGCACGTGCGCCGTGCCGTCCGCCACGAACGGCAGCCTCGCCGCCGCCGCCCGGATCGCCGCCGTGGCCGCCCCGCCCGGCTCCAGCGCGCCGTAGTCCAGCACCGGCTTGGCGAGCACGAAGTGGTACTTGCCGCCCTGGTCGGCCAGCGAGCCCGACAGCAGGCGCTCCCACGACAGCGGCACGGGGTGCCCGGCGGCGGCGGCCGAGAGGCTGTCGTGGAAGCCGTGCAGCGGCGCCGCGAACGCCGCCAGGTCGCCCTGCCCGTGCTCGACGCCCATCGCGACCAGCGACAGCGCCGCGAACAGCCCGCGCGCCGAGGGGTCCGCCACGAGCTGGCCCAGGAACGGCTGCGCGTCGATCGTCTGGTTCAGCAGCGGCTCCAGCTTCGACCTGTCGAGGAACAGCAGCCCCTCCTGGTCGAAGTACGGGCTGCGGTCGGGCTGGCGCACGGAGGTGAAGTGCGCGTGGTCCTGCGACAGCGCCTCGGACAGCGCCGCCGCCGTGGTCTCGGCAGCCTCCGGCGTCACCCCGTCGACGACCGCCACGATCAGGTCGACGAACTGCGGGAACTCCCTGTTCAGCGCGACCTGGCGCTGCTTCCAGCCGAGGTCGTCGGAGAACAGCCGGTCCACGTCGGTGGACACGCCGAGATGCCCCGAGGCGTACCAGCCGGACAGGCCGGCGAGCACGAGGCCCGCGGCGAACACCGCGCCGGCGTGGCGGGCGCAACGGGAGACGAGGGAGGCGAGCAGGGCTGGGAACGACATGGCCGAGGGTTTACGGCCCGGAAGGAAGCAAGGCCAGAGGCGCCGCCTCTGGACTCCGCCAAAGGCTGCGCCCTTGGAACGCCTTCCTTAAGTGAAGCCAGTCCAGGGCGGCTCGCCCTGGCGGGTTCGGGCAGAGCCCGATCTTCCTACAGCGCCAGGCTCACCGCGACCGGCACGTGGTCCGACGTCCTCGGCCAGTCCCGCGCCTCGGCGAGCACGGTCATGGCCTCGAGCGCCGGCACCAGGTCGGGCGACACCCAGACGTGGTCCAGCCGCCGCCCGCGGTTCGACGCTCGCCAGTCCCGGTTGCGGTACGACCACCACGTGTAGAGCTTCTCGCCCTCGGGCACGAAGTGGCGCAGCGCGTCGGCAAACCCGGTGGCCTGCCACGCGAGGAGCGCCTCGACCTCGACCGGCGTGTGGCTGACGACGTCGCGCAGGGCGCGGTGGCTCCAGACGTCGTGCTCCAGGGGGGCGATGTTGAGGTCGCCCACGAGCACGGTGCGCCCGAACCCCGGCCGCTGCGCGAACCAGCGCGTCGCCTCGGCCACGAAGTCGAGCTTGTGCGCGAACTTGGCGTTCAGGTCGCGGTCGGGAACGTCGCCGCCGGCGGGCACGTAGAAGTCGTGCAGCTCCACCGGCCCCGACTCGGCATGCAGGGTGACGTGCAGGTGCCGGCAGTCGCCCCGCTCGCACCAGTCCGGCGCGTCCATGTGCTGCGTGAGCGGGATGCGCGAGAGCACCGCGACGCCGTTGTAGCCCTTCATCCCGCGCCTGGCGACGTGCGGGTAGCCGAGGGCCGCGGGTGCGGACTCGGGGAACAGCGGGTCGGGCACCTTGGTCTCCTGCAGGCAGATCACGTCGGGGTCGAGCGACGCGATCAGCCGCTCCAGCAGCGGCAGGCGGAGGCGGAGCGAGTTGATGTTCCAGGTCACGATGCGCATGGCGCGCTCGGTCGCAGGACGGGCGGCCCGTGGCAAGGCCCGGCGGGTCGCGCACAACCATGGCGGCTGGACATCGCGCCAGGGTTGTGGCGGCGTGGCGGCAGGGCAGGGGGCGGCACCATGGCGACGACGAGCTGGATCGGCGGGTCGGGCGACTGGAACATGGCGGCGAACTGGAGCGCGGGCGTGCCCACCGCGGCGGACGACGCCGTGATCGGCGGCGGCACCGCCCAGCGCAACGAGACGATCACCGGCGGCGGCACGGCGCGCTCGCTCGACATCGGGCCGGACAGGTCCGTGTACCGCGTGACCCTGGCCGGCACCTACGCCCTCGGCAGCTTCCTCGACGACCAGGTGATCGCCACGCTGGCGCCCGGCGCCGCGCTGTCGTTCGGCGCCGGCACGGTGACGGACGGGGGCAGGCTCACGCTGCAGGCCGGCGCCACGCTCGGCACCGGGGTGCTCACGCTGGACAACGGCGTCCTCGACGGCGTCGCCGGGGCGCTTGCCAACCCGGTCCTGCTGCCCGCCCTCGGCGTGATCGCGCTGGGCGGCACGGGCGGCGCGGCCACGACGCTGGGCGGGGGGATCAGCGGCCCGGGCACGCTGCGGCTCGGCGGCAGCGTGGTCCTGACGAACCAGGGCAACAGCTTCTCCGGCGGCCTGGACGCGGAGGGCTCGCGGCTTGAGCTGGCCGGGCCCGGCACGGGCGGCGTGCCCGGGCCGATGCTGCTGGGCGGCGGCACGCTCGTGCTCGACCCCGGCGTCGTCGTCGGGCCGATCACCGCCTACGCCGGAAGCCCGCGGATCGACGCCACCGACCAGGCCGTCACCGTGTTCGTCCACACGGCCGGCCTGCTCTACGAGAACGGCGGCGGGCGCGCCAACATCGTGGGCGCGACGGACCCCGACACCGCCGCCACGCCCTACCCGGAGAGCCTCCCGGCCTTCGGGTCGTTCACCGTGCAGGGCGGCACCGGCAGCGTCACGGTGTCCGGCGGCAACAACAGCGGGGCGTTCTACGGCGGCAGCGCCGGCGGCAACGTCATCATCGCCGGCCCGGACCTGCCCGGCTACACGCCGGCCTACCTCTACACCAACGCCGAGGGCCAGGGGTTCGCGACGGCCGGACCGCTCGCGCCGGTGACGATCGTGGGCGGGGGCGACGGCGACGTTCTGGTCGCCACCGGCACCGACAACCTCTACGGCAGCAACCTCGTCATCGCCAGCGCGGGCAACGAGACTCTGTCCGGCTCCGGCGGCAGCGCCAGCAACGTGTTCTTCGGCGGCAGTGGTGCCGACGTGATCGCCGGCGGCAGCGGCCCGAGCGTGATCGTCGCCGGCAGCGGCGCCGCCACCATCAGCGGCGGCGACGGCACCGCCGCGATCTTCGCCGGCGCCGGCCCCGCGGTGCTGCTCGGCGGCGCGGGCGCGGACTACGTGCAGGTCGGCAGCGGCCAGGCGAGCCTGTTCACGGGCGCCGGCGCCGACCTGATCGGCGTCGTGAACGGCGCCGGCGGCAGCCTGGTGGTGTCCGGCTTCAGGGTCGGCACGGACCACGTCTCCGCGCTGGGCTACGCCGCCGGCCCCACGGTCACGGCCACGGCCGGCGGCACGGTGCTCGGCTTCTCCGACAGCACGCAGGTGACGCTGCTCGGCGTGGCGTCGCTGCCACCCTCCGCCTATTCCTGAGCCGGCCGCCGGTGCGCGGCGCCCGGGCGCGCGGGGCGCCTTGACCCCGCCCCGCGAAGCCGATCTCTAGCGCTGAACACGGGGAGCGCGCGATGCGGGCGTCTGGGATGATCGGACTGGTGGCCCTGCTCGGCCTGACGGCGGCGGCCCCTGCGGCCCGCCACGCGCGCCGCGCGCCGCTGCCCGCCGGCACGGTGGTGCTGAGCGCGCGCCCCGGCTCGGCCGAGGACCAGACCGCGCGCGCGCTCACCGCCCGCGACGTCGCCGCCTCCGCCCGCCGACGCGAGCCGCCGCTGGTCCTGGTCGGCAGCGCGCGCCTTGCCGGCCGCCACGCCCCGGCGGCCCTGTTCGTGCAGCTCCAGTCCGCCGACCTCTGCGGCTCGGCCGGCTGCTCCACCTCGGTCTACGTCAACGCGCCCGGCGGCTGGCGTCGCGTGCTGGACAGCGTCAGCGGCCCGATCCGCGTCGACGCCGGCCAGCACCAGGGCATGGCCGACCTGCTCGTGGACGGCGACGACCGCTGGGTCTGGAACGGGACCACCTACGTCGACACGGTGCCCGCCCCGGCGCTCGACCTGCGCAAGTCCGTGGAGCAGCACCGCAAGGAGGTCGCGCGGCACCAGAAGTAAGGAAGCAGTTCTTTCTTGAAAGAAAGAACCAAAGAACTTTGCCCACTAGCTTCTTCTCTAATGGGCAAAGTCTTTTTGCTTCTTTTTCTTCAGAAAAAGAAGGCCTTGCTTGCTTCAGCCTTCGCCGTTCACCAGCCGCACGAGCGTGAACAGCCCCAGCGGCGGCACGGCCGAGACCGCGGCCCGCCCGCGCTGCTCTGCCGACATGAGCGCCGCCATGGAGAAGTCCGGGTGCCACCCCAGCGCGCGCGACGCCGGCGCCAGCGCCTTCTCGACCCACCAGCGCGGCCCGCGCTCCGCGGCGAAGTGGTTGACGAACAGCATGTGCCCGCCCGGCCGCACGACGCGCTGCATCTCGGCCATCAGCAGGCGCGGGTTCGGCACGACCGAGGCCACGAACATGGCGACCGCGATATCGAACGAGGCCGCCGGGAGGCCGGTGGCCTCGGCGTCGCCCTCGATGAGCTGCTCGACGTTGGCGAGGCCCTTCTCCGCGACGCGTGCGCGCGCCCGGTCGAGCATCTCGCCGGACAGGTCGATCCCGGTGATGCGCTTGCCCGCGGTGTAGTGCGGCAGGGCGAGGCCGGTGCCGACGCCGACCTCGAGCACGCGCACGCCGGACAGCGCGTTGACCGCCGCGACCGCCTGCCGGCGCCCGTGCGCGGAGACGCCGCCGAACGCCTGGTCGTACACCCCGGCCCAGCGCCGGTAGGCGGCGCGCACGTCGTCGGCGTCGAGCGCCTTGTGCGGCGTCAGGCGCGGCCCGAGGGGGGGTCGCAGGCGGGGAGGCGTGGAGCTGGTCTGTGTCACTCGTATGTCGCTCGTCTGCAGGACGCGCCTGCGTAGATGCAGCGACGCCGTCAGGCAAGGGTACGCGGCCCCGCCCCGCCGGCGGCCGACGCTTGACGCAGGGCTCCGGCCGGCCAACCTGCGCACGATGAACACCTGCGCCCCCGTCCCGCCCGACCCTCGCCACGACGCGCCCCGCCCTGTGCGGCGCGCCCTTGCGGGACTCGCGGCCCTGCTCGCCTCGGCCCTGCCGGCGGCCCACGCGGCGCGGGCGGCGGACCGGCCCCTGCTGCGCCCCAGCCATGACGTCACCGTGAACTACGACGTCGATGCTCCGCAGGTCCCGGCGCGCCAGGTCGTGGCGCAGCTCGCCGCCGGGCTGCGCCACGCCAGGATCGACAGCGGCGACGCCACCACGCTGCTGCTCGACCCGGTCTCGGGGCAGGGCGTGCTGATGCTCAACGGCCTGCACATGTACTCGGTGCTCGCCGGGCGCGGCCACAGCCTCGACGAGTACCTGCTCGACCCGACCATGCAGTTCACCCGCGCCGGCGGCGCCACCGTCGCCGGCCTGCCCTGCACCGAGTGGCACGTGCGCTCGCCGCGCGGCACGGGGACCGGCTGCGTCACCGCCGACGGCGTGCTGCTGCGCTTCTCCGGCACCGACGCGCGGGGACGCGCCGGCTCGCTGGTGGCGACGGCGGTGCACGCCGGCCCGCTGGCGCCCTCGCTGTTCGTGCCGCCCGCGGACTTCCACCGGATGACGCTGCCCAGCTTCGGCGGCGGCCTGTGACGCACGCGGCGGCGATCCGGCCGGGCGCCGCCGTGCTGCTGGCCGTGCTGTGCCTGCCTCCGGCCGCGCGGGCGGAGGCCCCGCCGCTGCTGATCCCGACGCGCGACGTGGACGTGGTCTACCGCATGCCCCCGCCGCCCGGCGCCGCCGCCACGCCGGCCACCACCCCGGCGCCGACGCAGCGCCTGCGCTGGCGCGTCGCGGACCGCCGACTGCGCGTGGACCCGCCGGGCGAGGGCGTGTTCATGATCGTCGACTACGCCGCGCACAGCATGGAGATGGTCGAGATCGGCGCGCGCCAGGTGATCGACATGCCGCCCCCGCCCGGCCTCGGCGCCGCCGCCCCCTCCGGCGCCCGCTTCGAGCGCCTCGGGCAGGCCAGCGTGGCGGACACCGCCTGCACCGAGTGGCGCACCACGGACATGCAGGGCGCTGCCGCCACGGTCTGCCTCACGCCCGACGGCGTGCTGCTGCGCGCCGCCTCGGGCAGCCGCGTGATGGCCGAGGCCACCCGCGTCAGCTACGCGCCGCAGGACACGATCCTGTTCCGCGTCCCCGACGGCTACCGCCACGTCGCCCCGGCGGCCGCGCCCGCCGCCGCCCCCCGGTGAGCGCGACCCCCGCCGCGGCACCCCGCCGCGCGCCCACGCCGCCCGCGGCGCCGGTGCGCCCGTGGACCGACCGCGGCGGCCGCCTCGCCCCGTTCAAGGCCTGCGTGTTCACGCTGCTGTTCGTGCCCGCCCTGTGGCTCGCCGGCGCCTGGTGGGCCGACGCCCTCGGCGCCCGCCCGGTCAAGGCGCTGATCCTCGGCTCCGGCCTGTTCGCCGCCCGCCTGCTGCTGCTTTCGCTGCTGCTCGGCCCGGCGCGCGTCCTCGCCGCCTGGCCCGGCGTGCTCCCCGTCCGCCGCATGGTCGGCGTCGCCGCCGCCCTCTACGCCGGCGCCCACCTCGCGCTCTACGCCACCGAGCAGGGCTGGCACCTCGGCCACGTCGCCGGCGAGATCCTGCGCCGGTTCTACCTGACGATCGGCTTCGTCGCCCTGCTCGGCCTCGCCGTCCTCGCCGCCACCTCCACCAACGACGCGATGCGCCGCATGGGCCGCAACTGGAAGCGCCTGCACCGCCTGGCCTACCCGCTCGCCGGCCTGGCCCTGTTCCACTTCACCCTGCAGTCCAAGGCCGACGTCGGCGATGCCCTGCTCTACGCCGGCGTGTTCGCCTGGGCGATGCTGTGGCGCGCGCTGCCGCCCGGCCCCGACCGCAGCCTCGCCGCCCCGCCGGCCCTGGCACTCGCCGCCTGCGCCATCACCGCCATCCTCGAATACGCCTGGTACGCCCTGGCCACCCACATCCCCCCCGCCCGCGTGCTCGGCGCGGAGCTGGCCCTCGGCTTCGGCCCCCACCCCGCCGGCCAGGTGCTGGTGCTCGGCCTCGTCGCCAGCCTCGCCATCGCCCTGCGCCGCCTCGCCCTGCGCGACCCCCGCCCCGCCGCGCGCGACCCCGTGCTCTACGCCGGCGCGGCGCTCGCCACCCTCGCCCTCGTCTGGTGCTTCTCCCTCGGCGGCGACGCCCAGCCGGACTCCCTGCCGCCCTGGGTCGCCGCCCTCGCGTGGATCGGCCTCGGCGCCCTGCTCGGCACCGCCCGCGCCCGCCTGCACGGCACCTGGCAGGCCCGCGCCACCGACGCCGTCTGGCTGCTCTGCCTGCTCTACCCGCTCTACACCGCAGGCCTCGACAGCCGCACCCTCGGCCTCGCCGGCGACGCCGCCATCGCCCTCGCCGCCCTGGCACTCGCCGCCGCAAGCTGGCCCGTGTCGCAGCCCGCGGCCCTCCTCGCCCTGCCGCTCCTGGCCTGGGCGGGGTACGTCGCGCGCCTCACGGCCGGGTAGGAAGGAAGCAAGGCCAGAGGCTCTGCCTCTGGACTCCGCTCAAGGCTCGCCTTGAGAATCCATTCCGAAGCCAGGGCAAGTTCCCGAAAGCGTGTTCGCCGGACGCGGTTTCGCCCCGGTCGTGCCCGGTTTTCGCCATGCTTGCCGCCCATATTCCCCTCTCCGGCGGCCGATGCGGCTGCCAACGAGGATGAGCGAGATGGTCCGCGCTTCGCGTCTTCTGCTGATTGCCCCCCTGCTCGCCGGCATGGCCCTCGCGCCCGCCGCCCACGCCCAGTATCGCGGCGGCTACGGCGGCTTCCACGGCGGCTACGGCCACGGTGGATACGGCTACGGCGGCCGAGGCTATGGCGGTCGCGGCTACGGCCGTGGCTTCGGCATCGGACCCGGCCTCGTCGCGGGCGCCCTGCTCGGCATCGCCGGCGGCGCGGCCCTCGGCTACGCAGCCGCCCCGCCGCCCGTCTACTACGCGCCCCCGCCGGTCGTGTACGCGCCGCCGCCGGCCTACTACGCCGCGCCGCCCGCCTACTACGCGGCGCCCCCGTCCTACTACCCCGGCTACTGATCCCGCCCCGCGGCAGGCAGGTGGACCCCGTCCACCCCGCCTGCCGCCTGCGCCTCAGCCCAGCCCGGCCGCCGCCTTCGCCACTTCCGCCGCGTGCCCTGGAACCTTCACCGCCGGCCACACCCGTGCGATGACGCCCGCGCCGTCCACCAGGAACGTCGCCCGCAGCATCCCCATGTATTTCCGCCCGTACATCGACTTCTCCGCCCATACGCCATAGGCGTCCGACAGCGCTCCCGCGTCCGACGCCAGCGGGAACGCCAGCCCGTGCTTGGCCGCGAACCGGTCGATCGCCTTGATCGGGTCGCGCGACACCCCGATCACGTCCACGCCGATCCCGCCGAGCTGCGGCAGCGCCTCTTGGAACGCGCAGGCCTGGGCGGTGCAGCCCGGCGTGTCCGCCTTCGGGTAGAAGTACAGCACGTAGGGCCGCCCCGAGAGCGCCGCCGAGCTCACGGTCCGCCCCCCGCTCGCCGCCATCTCGAACGGCGGCGCCGCATCGCCCTGCACCAGCATCCCGAACATCTCCCTCGTCGCGGAAAGCAGGCATGGGCTCTGCCCAAACCCGCAAAGGGTCCGAGGACCCTTTGATCCCTTTGACTTAGGGGAAGGCGATCCAAGGGCCCAGCCCTTGGCGGAGTTTGAGGCAGAGCCTCAACCTTCCTTCCTCCTCAAACCGCCCCGACCACACGCTCGAACACCGCGCGCACCTCTTCCCCGAGCGACGCGAATCGTGCGTGCAGCGCCGCCTCCGTGTCCTCGACCCCGAGCGCCGCCGCCAGCAGCGCGAGCGCCGGCCCCGGCAGCGTGTCCGGCAGCCGCGCGCCGACGGCGATGCGCAGCAGCCCCTGCACGCCGCGCCATGCGAGGTCGGCGCGCACCAGGACGGCGGCGTCGGCGGCGTCGAGCGCGCCGGCGGCGGCGAGGGCGTGCAGCGCCTCGGTGGTGCCCGTGCGGCAGACCCCGGGATGGCGGGCGGCGTGGGCGAGCTGGAGCGCCTGTGCGACGAACTCGACCTCCATCAGGCCGCCGAGGCGGTGCTTGACGTCCCACGGCCCGCTGGGCTGCAGCTCGCGCGACAGCCGTGCGCGCATGGCGGCGGCATCGTCCAGCACGTTGCCGGGTGGGGCACCGGCCACGCCGCCGACCGGGCGCGGCGGGGTGGCGAGCGCGTCGCGGATCGCGGCCTCCACGGCGTCGCGCAGGGCGGGGGGCGCGGCGACGACGCGCGCGCGGGTCAGCGCCATGCGCTCCCAGGTCCAGGCGTCGGCCGCGTGGTAGCGCCGGAAGCCGGCCAGCGAGACCGCGACCGGCCCCTTGCTGCCCGACGGCCGCAGCCGCATGTCGACCGCGTAGAGCGGCCCCTCGCGCCCGGGCGACGTCAGGGCGGCGACCAGGGCGTGGGCGGCGCGGATGTAGTACTGGCTGACCGGGATGCGCCGTGCGGAGGCGGGCGCGCCCTCGCCGTCGGGCCCGTCGCTGTCGGCGGCGTCCTCCGCGTGGTCGTAGACGAGCATCAGGTCGAGGTCGGAGCCGGCCATCATCTCGCGCCCGCCGGCCTTGCCGAGCGCGACCACCGCCATGCCGCCGCCGGCCACCGTGCCGTAGCGGCGGCGGTGCTCGGCCAGCACGCGGGGCAGCAGGGCGTCGAGCACCGCGTCGGCCAGGCGCGAGCGCGCAACCCCCACCAGGTCCGGGCCGAGCCGGCCCTCGAGCTGGCCGCAGGCGAGGCGGAACTCCTCGCCGCGCAGGAAGCGCTGCGCCACGCCGAGCGCCGCGTCCAGCGTGTCCGCGTCGCGCAGCTGCAGGCCGAGCGAGCGCGCGGGGTCGGGGTCGACGTCGTCGGGGCGCAGCAGGCCCTCGATCGCCGCCGGCACCGCCTGCAGGTGGTCGGCCAGCGAGGGGGCTGCGCCGAGCACGTTGGCCACGCGCCCGAGCAGCGCCGGGTTCTGCTCGAACAGCGACAGCAGCTGCACGCCGGCAGGCAGCGCGCACAGCAGGGCGTCGAAGCGCGCCAGCAGCCGGTCCATCGTCGGGCCGCCGGACGCGCTGCCGGCTCCGGCGCGGGGCGCCACGCTCGCGTGCAGCGCGCCGAGCAGGGCAGGGGTGATCCGCGCGACCAGGGCCTGCGCCCGCTCGGAGCGCAGGGCGCGCGGCCCCCCGGCGCGCCAGCCGCGCAGGATCTCCACCGCCGCCTCCGGCTGCGCGAAGCCGAGCCCGGCCAGCGCCGCGAGCGTCGCAGGCGCCGCCGCCTCCGCCCCCTCGCCGATGTCCAGCGCCGCCACGGGCGCGGGCGCCGCGGGCGCGGCCGCCCCGTCCGCCGTCCCCCCCGCCGCAGGGGCGGCCCGCGTGTCCGGCGCCGCGGTGAGCGTGTCGAACGCCCCATGCACCGCGCGCAGCCGTGCCAGCAGCGCGCGCGCCATCGCGTCGGCGTCGGCGAACCCCATGAACGTCGCGAAGGCCGCGAACCCCGCGCGCGCCGCCGGCAGGCTGTGCGTCTGGCGGTCGGCGACCATCTGCAGCCTGTGCTCGGCGCCGCGCAGCACGCCGTACGCCTCCGCGAGCGCCGCCACGACGGCGCCCGGAACGTGCCCCGCTGCCGCCAGCAGGTGCAGCGCCGGCACGGTGCGCGGCTCGCGCAGCGTCGGGTTGCGCCCGCCCCACACGAGCTGCAGCGTCTGCGCCAGGAACTCGACCTCGCGTATGCCGCCCTGCCCGAGCTTGAGGTCGTGGCCCAGCAGCAGACCCACGGCGTCCGCGGGCGCGGCGCCCGCCGCCAGCAGGTCCGGCGCGTCGGGCCGCTTGTGCCGGTCGATGCGCCGCTTCATGCCGGCGATGTCCGCGATCGCCGCGAAGTCCAGGTGCCGGCGCCACACGAACGGCCGGATCGCGTCGAGGAACGCCGCCCCCAGCGCCGCGTCGCCCGCCACCGGCCGCGCCTTGATCATCGCGGCGCGTTCCCAGTTCTGGCCCATGCCCTCGTAGTAGGCGAGCGCGCCCGGCAGCGAGAGCGCGGGCGGGCTCGCCCCCGGGTCGGGCCGCAGCCGCAGGTCGACGCGGAACACCATGCCGCCGTCCTCGCGCGCCTCCATCAGCGAGACGAGCCCGCGCGCCATCCGGCTGAACAGCGCGCCGAGGTCGACGCCGTCCGTCCGGCCGCGTCCGCGCGTGGGGACCGCCGAGGGGTCGGCGCGCTCGCCGGCGTCGTGGTAGGGGTGTGCGGCCGGGTCGAAGAGCAGCACGAGGTCCACATCGCTCGAATAGTTCAGCTCGCGTGCGCCCAGCTTGCCCATGCCGAGCACCACGAACCCGCTGCCCGGCCCCAGGTCGCGCCCGCCGCCGCCGGCACGCGCGTCCCCCCGTGCCTCGCCGCGTGGCCTGGGCGGCAGCCGCAGCCCGTCCGCGCGCGCCGCGTGCAGCAGGTGCGACACGGCGAGCCGCAGCGCCGCGTCGGCCAGGCCGCTGAGCGCGGCCGTCACCTGCTCCAGCGTCCACAGCCCGCCCAGGTCCGCCAGCGCCGTGGCCAGCGCCACCTGCCGCCTGGCCGTGCGCAGCGCCGCCGACACGACGGCCCGCTCCGCCCTGGGCGTGACAGCCGCGAGCGCCGCCATCGCGCGCTCCCGCACCGCCTCCGGCCCGTGCCGCGCCACCCTGCGCACGACGCCCGGCTCGCGCAGCGCCAGCCCCGCGAGATACGGGCTGTTGCCCCCCAGGCACGCCAGCATCGCCCGCGGCCCGTCGCGCGCCGCCAGCCGCGCCTCCGCGGCCCCCAGCGCCGCGAACGCGTCGAGCAGCCGCCCTGCCGCCTGCGGGTCGGCGGGCGCGGGCCAGCGGTCGGGCAGGGCGAAGGCCATGGCGCAGGCTCCGCCCGGTGAGCCGCCCGGGTCAAGCGCCGCCCCCCGCCGCCATGCCGCCGCCCGCTCCGCCGCCCCCGCCGACCGGCGCCTTGCGCGAGGCCGGCGGCGACGCGCTGCGCCTGCTGCGCGGGCTGGCGCTGTTCGGGCTCGGCCTGGCGCTCCTGCTGCTCGGCGCCGCGGGCGGGCTGGCGTGGCGGCTGTCGCGTGCGCCGCTGCCGCTGGACTGGCTGGCGCCGCGGCTCGAGGCGGCGGCGCGCGCGCGGGGCGTGCCGCTCTCGCTCGCCGGCCTGTCGCTGGGCTGGTCCGGCTTCCGCGACCCCGGCGCGCCGCTGCGCGTGACCTTGCGCGATGTCCGCCTCGGCCCGCCGGACAACCCCATGGCCAGCGCCGCGCGCCTGGACGCCAGCCTCGCCCTGCTGCCGCTGGCGTCCGGCCACGCCGTGCCGGGCCTGGTGTCGCTCGACGACGCGCGCGTCGCCCTGGTGCGCGAGGCCGACGGCCTGCACCTCGCCGACGGCACGCCGCTCCGGCCGCCGCCCCCGCCCGGCGCCCCGCCGCCGCCCGCCGTGCCGCCCTGGCTCGCCGGCCTGGACGAGCTGCACGCGACCGGCACGCGCGTCACCGTGCTGGACCGCCCGCTCGGCGTGACCTGGGCCGCCAACGCGCCGCGCATCGCGCTGCACCGCGACGCCGCCGGCCTGTCCGGCGACGCCGAAGCCACGCTGTCCGTGCTCCCCGACGCACCCGGCGCGAGCGTCACGCTGCGGGCCACGCTGCGCCCCTCCCCCGACGGCCCCGGCTGGAGCGTGGCGAGCGTCCGCCTCGACCCGCTCGACCCCGCCGCCCTCGGCCGCGCGCTGCCCGGCCTGCCCGACGCCGTCGCCACCGCGCTGGCCGCCGCCGACCTGCCGCTGACGCTCGCTGGCGAAGCCACGCTCGACCCCGCCCTGGCACCCCGCCGGTTCTCCGCGACCCTGGACGCCGCGCCGGGCCGCGTGACGCTGGGCGGCGCGCCCCTCGGCGTGTCCGCCCTGGCCCTGCACGCCGCCGGCACCCCGGAGCAGGCGACGCTCACGCTGGACCGCCTGGCGCTGGCCGCACCCCCCGGCGCGCAGGCCCCGCCCCCCACGTTCTCCGGCGCCGCGACCGTGACACGCGACGCCGCTGGCGTGCTGGCGCAGGCGAGCGTCGCCGTCGACCACGCCGCCTTCGCCGAGCTGGCCGGCTACTGGCCGCCCGGCATCGCCCGCAACGCCCGGGGCTGGATCACCCGCAACATCACCGCCGGCACCGCGCACGACGGCCACTTCGCGTTGACGCTGCACGCCGCCCCGGACGGCTCCGGCCTGCACGTGGAGTCCGCCGGCGGCGCGCTGCTCGCCGACGACGCCACGCTGCACTGGCTCCGCCCGGTCCCGCCGCTGGAGCACATGAGCGGCCGCATGGTGCTCGAGGGCCCCGACGCGCTGAGCGTGGCCACGCAGGGCGGCACGACCGGCGCCGCCCGCCGCCCGCCCGAGGCCGGCGGCCCCGTGCAGCTCGGCGACGGCCTGGTGCGCATCACCGGCCTGTCCTCGCCCGACCAGGCCGCCACGATCGGCGCCGACCTGCACGCCGGCCTGCCCGCCCTGGTCCGCCTGCTGTCGCACCCGAGGCTGCACCTGCTGTCCGCGCACCCGCCTGGCTTCACCGCCCCGCGCGGCCGCCTGGTGGGCCGCCTCGACATGACCCTGCCGCTGGAGTCCGACCTCGACGCCGACCGCATCGGCCTGCACGCCAGCGCCCACGCCACCGAGGTCCACCTCGGCGACGTCGCCGCCGGGCAGGACATCGACGCCGGCACCATCGACCTCGACGTGACCACCGCGGGCCTCGCCGCCCACGGCACCGCCACCGTCGCGCACATGCCGACGCGCCTGACGCTCGACATGGACTTCCGCGCAGGCCCCCCCGCCCAGGTCGTGCAGCGCGCCACCGTGCGCGCCGACGCCGACGCCGCCCGCCTCGGTGCCGCGGGCCTCGACCTCGCCGGCGTCGTCGACGGCCCCGTCGGCCTGGACGCGCGCTACAGCGAGCGACGCGACGGCCGCGCCACCGTGGCCGTCGCCGCCGACCTGTCCGCAGCCGCCCTGGACGTGCCGCTGGGCTGGGCCAAGCCCGCCGGCCCCGCCGCCTCCGCCCGCGCCGTGATCCTGCTCGACCATGGCCACCTGCGCGGCGTGGGCGCCCTGCGCGCCGACGCCCCCGGCCTGCTCCTGCGCGGCCACGCCGAGGCCGGCACCCGCGGCACCGTGCTGCACGTCGAGCGCGCCGTGGTCGGCCGCACCGAGGCCAGCGGCACCGTGCGCTTCCCGCAGCACCCCGGCGCCCCCGTGCGCGCCACGATCGCCGGCCCCGTGCTCGACCTGTCCTCGCGGATCGAAGGTCCCCCGGCCCCGGCCCCGCCGCCGTCCGCGCCGCCCTCAGCCTCCGGCCCCGCCGGCACGCCCTGGGTTCTCGACGCGCGCTTCGGCCGCGTCCTGCTGGGCCGCGGCCGCTCCATCGCCCCCGTCTCCGCCCACGCCGAGGACGACGGCCGCCGGCTCGACGCCGCGCAGCTCCACGCCGGCGACGGCGACGCCGCGCTGCTCCTCACCGTCTCCGCCCAGCCCGCCCCGCGCGCCGCCTCCCCCGGCACCGTGCGCCACGTCGAGCTGCAGGCCGCCGACGCCGGCGCGCTGCTGTCCTCGCTCGACCTCACCGACCAGGTCCGCGGCGGCCGCCTCGCGCTGGGCGGCACCTTCGCCGAGGACCGCCCCGGCCACCCCGTCGACGCCACCCTGCGCCTCGACGGCTTCAACCTCCTCGGCGCCCCCGCCGCCGCCCGCCTGCTGCAGGGCGCCACCGTGTTCGGCCTGGTCGACCTGCTGCACGGCCCCGGCCTGCACGTCGCCCACTTGGAGCTGCCGTTCCGCATGGCCGGCCGGGTGATCGACCTCCACGACGCCCGCGCGTCCTCCGCCTCGCTCGGCGCCACCGCCGCCGGCCGCGTCGACCTCGCCACCCGCACCCTCGACCTCGCGGGCACCATCGTCCCCGCCTACCTGCTCAACCAGCTCCCCGGCCGCCTGCCGCTCGTCGGCCACCTGTTCAGCCCCGAGCGCGGCGGCGGCCTGTTCGCCGCGACCTACACCGTGCGCGGCCCGCTCGACGACCCGAGGTTCGGCGTGAACCCGCTGGCGATGCTGGCTCCCGGCGCGCTGCGGCGGCTGCTGGGGCTGCCGTAGGCAAGCAAGCATGGGCTCTGCCCAAACCCGCAAAGGGTCCGAGGACCCTTTGATCCCATCTACTTAAGGGAAGGCGATCCAAGGGCCCCGCCCTTGGCGGAGTTTGAGGCGGAGCCTCAACCTTGCTTCCTTGCGGGCAACCCCGGCAGCCTGCGCCCTGCCACCCTGGGAGTTCGACGATGGCCCTCGATGCGACGCCCCCTGTGCGGGCCCTCCTGTTTGACGTGTTCGGCACCGTGGTCGACTGGCGCGCGAGCCTGGTCCGCCACCTGGAGGCGTTCGGCCGCGAGCGCGGCCTCGACGCCGACTGGACCGGCCTGGTCGACGCCTGGCGCGGCGCGTACCGCCCGTCGATGGACCGCGTGCGCCGCGGCGAGCTGCCCTGGACGGTGCTCGACGACCTGCACCGCTTCAGCCTCGCGACCCTGTCCGACGAGCGCGGCCTCGGCCTGGACGACGCGGCGCTGGACCGCCTCGCGCTGCTGTGGCGGGAACTGGACCCCTGGCCGGACACGCTGCCGGGGCTGTCGCGGCTGAGGGCGCGGTTCACGCTGGCGCCGCTGTCGAACGGCAACGTGGCGCTGCTGGTGGCGATGGCGAAGCGGGCGGGGCTGCCGTGGGACATGGTGTTCGGCACCGACCTGTTCGGCCACTACAAGCCGGACCCGCAAACCTACCTCGGCGCGTGCCGCCTGCTGCGCCTTGAGCCCGCCGAGGTGATGCTGGTGGCCGCGCACAACTCCGACCTGGCCGCCGCGCGCGCGCTGGGCCTGCGCACCGGCTTCGTGGCGCGCCCGACCGAGTACGGCCCCGCCCAGACCGCCGACCTGCGCGCCGAGCAGGACTGGGACGTGACCGCCGCAAGCCTGGAGGCGCTGGCCGACAGCCTGGGCGCCTGATTTCCTCCATGTGCCGGTCCAGGGGCGGCTCGCCCCTGGCGGGTCCGGGAAGGGCCCGGTCTTGCTTCCTCTGCCGGCTCTTTCCCTGGCCCCCTGGCGCCCGCATATGTCACCAGGGCGTCCGCTTGCGACCGGGTCGAAACCCCCGGTAGGCTTGCCCGCACCACGAGTCGGGATTGCGCTCCGGCCCGCCCAGGCCCCCCTCCAACAGGGAGACCCGCATGTCCGCCCTGCTGCAATCCACCGCCACCCCGGCCGCCAACCCGCTCGACGCCGTGGAGCAGATCATCGCCGCCAACGACTGGGCGTTCGACCGCCGCTCGGACTCCGAGATGGCCGCCGAGGCGCCGGGCAAGTGGTGCGACTACGGCCTCTACTTCTCGTGGTCGCGCGAGATCAGCGCGATGCACTTCACCTGCACCTTCGACCTCAAGGTCCCCGCGCCCCGTCGCGGCGCGCTGTTCGAGCTGCTGGCGCTGGCCAACGAGCGCTTGTGGATCGGCCACTTCGGCATGGACAGCGACGACGGCATGCCGCTGTTCCGCCACGCCATGCTGCTGCGCGGGGCGCAGGGTGCGTCCGCGGAGAGCCTGGAGGACATGGTCGACATCGCCATCACCGAGTGCGAGCGCTTCTACCCCGCGTTCCAGTTCGTGCTGTGGGGCGGCAAGAGCCCGGCGGAGGCGATGGCCGCCGCGATGCTGGAGTGCGTGGGCGAGGCGTAGCGCGATGGGGGAGCACGCGATCCCGCCGCTGCTGCTGGTCGGTTGCGGCCAGATGGGCGGCGCGATGCTGGCCGGCTGGCGCGAGCAGGGCCTGCAGCCGTCCGTCGTCGTCGACCCCTCGGCCGCCCCGGACGCGCCGGGGGAGCACCGCTTCGTGGCCTCCCTCGACGCCGTGCCCGACGGCTTCCGCGCGGCGCTGGTGGTGCTGGCCGTCAAGCCGCAGATGGCCGCGGCCGTGCTCCCCGCCCTGTCGCGGTTCGGCGACGCGCCCGTGCTGTCGGTCATGGCCGGCTGGACCGTGGCCGGTCTGGAGGGCCTGCTGGGCCGCCCCGGCGTGGTGCGCGCGATGCCCAACACCCCCGCCGCGATCCGCCAGGGCATGAGCGTCGCCTTCGCCGGCGCGGGCGTGGACGCCGACGCCCGCGCCTTGTGCGACCGGCTGCTGCGCTCCGTCGGCGCCGTGGCGTGGGTGGACGAGGAGCCCATGCTCGACGCCGTGACCGCGATCTCCGGCGGCGGCCCGGCCTACGTGTTCCTGCTCGCCGAGCTGCTGGAGCGCGAGGGCTTGGCCCACGGCCTCCCCCCCGCCCTGGCCCGCGAGCTGGCGCGCCGCACCGTGTCCGGCTCCGGCGCCCTCCTGGCGGCGCGCGACCAGGACGCGGCCGTGCTCCGCCAGGCCGTGACCAGCCCCCGCGGCACCACCGAGCGCGCGCTAGCCGTGCTGATGGCCGAGCCCGCCTGGCCCGCCCTCCTGCACGAGGCCGTGGGCGCCGCGATCGCCCGCGCCCGCGAGCTGGCCGCCGGCTGAGGCGCCGCTGTGAAACACGTCCCCCCCTCCAATATGACGCCCATGAGCAAGCACAAGACCCACCGCCCCGCGCCGGAACCCCCCGCGCTCGACGACCAGGCGTTCGACGTCGCCCTGATCGGCAGCGCGTTCGACATGGCCGAGGCCTCGGGATGGGAGCGCGTCAGCGTCGCCGTCGCCGCCCGCCGCGCCGGCCTGGCGCTCGACCGCGCCCGCGCCCGCTTCCCGTCCCGCGGCGCGGTCCTCCTGCGCTTCGGCAGCCTCGCCGACCAGGCCGCCCTCGCCGCCGCCGCCACCTCCGCCGGGATGGCCCCGCGCGAGCAGCTGTTCGACCTGCTGATGGCCCGCTTCGACGCCCTGCAGCAGCACCGTGGCGGCGTGCTTGCCCTGCTGCGCGCCCTGCCGTTCCGCCCGGCCGCCTCGCTGCTGCTGGCCGCCGCCACGCGCGACAGCATGCGCTGGATGCTCGACGCGGCCGGCGTGCCGGTCGACGGCGTGATCGGCCGCCTGCGCGTGGACGGGCTGACCGCCGCCTGGTTCTACGTGCTGCGCGCCTGGACCCGCGACGACAGCCTCGACCTCACCGCGACCATGGCGGCGCTTGACCGTGCCCTGTCGCGCGCCATGCGGTTCGAGGAGATGTCGGGCCACGGCGACGACGGCCTCGAGGGCGTGATCGACATCGGCGACGACCCGCTGCCGCCCGGCATGGTCGAGGACGTGCCCGCAGAGCTGCCGCCGCTGCCGCCCGAGGTCCCGCCGCCGTCCTCGCCGGCCGTCTAGCAAGCAGGCATGGGCTCTGCCCAAACCCGCCAGGGGCGAGCCGCCCCTGGACCGGCTACTTGTAAGTGGTTTCCAAAGGCGAGCCTTTGGCGGAGTCCAGAGGCAGCGCCTCTGGCCTTGCTTGCTGTTGCCCCCGCAACGACTTGCGCGGCAGGATGCCGGACGGCCGCCGCGGCCGGCGCGGGGGCGCGGCCAGCCTCGACTCCCGCGTGAACCAGGAGGACGATTCATGGCCGACAAGCCCCCCTACGAGAGCGCTCCGAACCCCGGCGCCGACGCCGCCCGTTCCGCCGCCGGCGCCGTGTCCGAGTTCGGCCGCGTCGCCGCCGAGGCGCAGTCCAAGGCGCTGGCCGAGATGAACCGCATGTTCACGCAGATGAAGACGCCGGCGCTGCCCGACATGACCGTGCTGATGACCGCGCACCGCCGCAACATGGAGACGCTGTCCGCCGCCAACCGCGTGGCGCTGGAGGGTGCGCAGACCGTCGCGCGCCGCCACATGGAGATCATGCAGCAGACCATGTCGGAGCTGACCGACACGATGCGCCAGGTCACCACGCCCGAGGCCCCGGGCGAGAAGGCCGCCAAGCAGGCCGAGCTGCTCAAGCAGTCCTACGAGCGTGCGGTCGGCAACATGCGCGAGCTGAGCGAGCTGATCCAGCGCTCCAACAGCGAGGCGGTGGGCCTGCTCAACAGCCGCTTCATGGAGGCGGTTGACGAGGTGAAGACCATCCTGCACCAGCAGGGCAAGTCGGGCGAAGCCTAGCCCGGCGAACCGGCCGCCCGCGGCGGCCGCCCCGCCCCGGCCTGGCGCGCCCGCGCCCGGCGCGACAGCAGGGCGCGCAGCCCCGCGGTGCTCGGCCGCTCGACGAGGCGGAACGTCGCCGCGGCCAGCACCGTCGTCACGACGAACGAGACCGCGAACACGGACACGAACCCCGACGCGAGCCCCGCCTCGTGCAGCACGGCGGCGACGCCGCCCCAGCCGTCGAGCACGAGCACGTGCAGCATGTAGAACGAGTACGACCGCCGCCCGAACCAGTGCAGCGGCGGCAGCGCGAGCACGCCGGCCACGATCCCCCGCCCGCATGCGCCGAACACCAGCGGCACCATCAGCAGCACCACCGCGCAGTCCGACCCCGGCACCGCCGACAGCACGACGATCCCCCCCAGCGCCGCCAGCGCGATGGCGCCGCGCCGCCGGTCCAGCCACGCCGGCGCCGCGACATGCACCCGCAGCGCCGCCATCCCCAGGCAGAACTCCGCCACGCAGCGCAGCAGCGGCGCCACCGACGTCTGGCTCATCCTGTCCAGCGGCCCGAGCCGCGGCACGGTGTCGTGCCACGCCGGCGCGTCCGGCCACAGCGTCAGCGCCGCCAGCACCGCGACGGACACCGCCGCCACACCGAGGCACGCGCCGCGCCTCCGCCCCAGCACGGCGAGGCAGAGCACGGGGAACAGCAGGTAGGCCATCCACTCCGTGCTGATCGACCAGGCCGCCCCGTTGAAGCTCCCGGCCAGCCCCCACGACTGGATCATCAGCGCGTTGGCGGCCTCGGCGAGGAGCAGCGGCGGCTGCCAGAGCTGGTCCTCGAAGCCGCGCAGGAACCTGGCCGCGAACACCGCAAGGCACAGCACCGTCGACGCGATGTAGAGCGGGTAGATCCGCGCGAGCCGCCGCCCGATGAAGTCGCGCGACTTCGCCCAGGAAAAGCCCTGCGCCATGTCGCGGTGGCCTAGCGCGATCACGAACCCGCTCAGCACGAAGAACAGGTCGACCAGCAGGTAGCCGTGCCGGAACGCCTGCTCGACGGGCACGACGTCGGACGCCGGGCGCGCGTGGTACAGCATGACCAGGCCGGCCGCGACGCCGCGGAGCCCGGTCAGCGCGCGGATCTCCCCCCCGCCCGCCCGCTGCCCCGCGCCGCTCAGGCCGGCAGCCGTATGCACGCCCGCAGCCCGCCCAGCGGGCTGTCCTGCAGCACGATGTCGCCGCCGTGCGCGCGCACGATGTCGCGCGCGATCGTCAGCCCGAGCCCGGTGCCGCCCGCCGCCCCGCTCTGGAACGCGCGGAACACGTCCTCGCGCAGCCCCGCCGGCACGCCCGGCCCGTCGTCGTCCACCGTGACCAGCACGCCGCGCTCCTGCGGCCACGCCGCCAGCGCCACGTGCCGCCCGTGCCGCCGCGCGTTGTCCACGAGGTTCGTCACCGCGCGCCGCACCGCCACCGGTCGCAAGGCGAGGCTCAGCCCCGCCGGCGCGTCCAGCGACACCTGCGCGCCCGCCCGACGCGCCCCCGCGCACACCTCGTCGAGCAGCAGCGAGAGGTCCACCAGCCGCGCCTGCTCCGTGCTCTCGCCGCGCGCGAAGGCCAGGTAGCCCTCGATCATGCGCTCCATCTCCTCCAGGTCCGCCGTCATGTCCGCCGCGTCCTCGGGCAGGATCCCCGGCTGCATCGCCAGCGCGAGGCGCAGCCGGGTCAGCGGCGTGCGCAGGTCGTGGCTCACGCCCGCCAGCATCTCCGTGCGCTGCGCCAGGAACCGCCGTATCCGCTCCTGCATCCTGTTGAACGCGGTGGCCGCCCGCCTGACCTCGATGGCGCCCTCCGGCCGGATCGGCCCCTGGTCGCGCCCCATGCCGAACGCCTCGGCCGCCTTGGCCAGCCTGCGGATCGCGCGCACCTGGTTGCGCATGAACAGCGCGGCGATCGCGTACAGCAGCACCCCCGTGCCCACCATCCACAGCACGAACACGTAGATCATGCTCGTGTACAGGCGCTTCCTCGGCACCTCGACGTCGAGCACGCCCTGCGCGACCTGGACCTGCAGCAGCACCGACTGCGGGTCCGAGGTCCAGTCCATGTGGAACGGCCGGCGCAGCTTGGCCGCCAGGCTCGACCGCAGGTCGTCGTCCATCGGCCCGAGCACGTTGACCTGCGTGCGCGGCGCGAGCTGGGCGCCCGGGCGCAGCCGCATGGCGATCTCGAACTCGTCGCGCGCCATCGCCAGCGTCCGCTCGCGCGCCTCGTCGCTGCCGTCGCGCACCAGCATCTCCGTGGTCAGCGCCACCTCGCCCGCCACCGCCATCGCCAGGCGCCGCGAGATCAGGTCCAGGTGGCTGCCGTAGAAGATGAACAGCGTCACCCCCTGCACCAGCACCAGCGGGACCAGCAGGATCAGCAGCGAACGGCCCAGAAGCGTCCGCGGCAGCACCCGGCGCAGCGAGGCGTTCACGGGCGGCCCCGGAGGAAGAAGGCAAGGCCGGGCTCTGCCCGGACCCGCAAAGGGTCCGAGGACCCTTTGATCCCTTTACTTAGTAAGGCCAGTCCAGGGCGGCTCGCCCTGGCGGAGTCCAGAGGCAGAGCCTCTGGCCTTGCTTGCTTCGCCACGCTCAGCCCCCCGGCTTGAGCACGTAGCCCCGCCCCCGCACGGTGTGCAGGAACCGCGGCTCGCGCGGGTCGGCCTCCAGCTTGCGCCGCAGCCGCGTGACCTGGACGTCGACCGCGCGCTCGCCCGACTCGTCGGTGCCCAGCGCCTGCGCGATCTCCTCGCGCGACAGCACCTGCCCGGGCGCGCGCGCCAGCGCCGACAGCAGCGCCGCCTCGCCGCCGGTGAGGTGCACGACGCCGTCGGGCCCGCTCAGCTCGGCGCGCGCCACGTCGAAGCCCAGCGGCCCGAACCGCAGGTGCTCGGCCGCGGGCGCCGCCGCGGGCGCGGTGCGGCGCAGCATGGCGCGCAGGCGCAGCAGCAGCTCGCGCGGGTCGAACGGCTTGCCGAGGTAGTCGTCCGCCCCGGCCTCGAACCCGGCCACGCGGTCGTCCGGCGCCCCGCGCGCGGTGAGCAGCAGCACCGGCGGCCCGCCGCCGGCGGCCCGCAGCGACTGGGTGAGGGAAAGCCCGGTCTCGCCCGGCATCATCACGTCGAGCACCAGCAGGTCCGGCTGCAGGAACGCGAGCTTGGCGCGCGCGTCCGCGGCGTGGTCGGCGGTGGTCACGCGGAAGCCGTTCTCGGTGAGGAAGCGCGACAGCAGCGCGCGCAGCCGGGCGTCGTCGTCGACCACCAGGACATGCGCTGCCTCGCTCATGCCCCGAGCCTAGCACGGCCGGCACCGCCGGGCAGCACGATCGCCGCCTTGTTCCCGCACTCCCGCGCAACGACACTGCGCGCGCAACCACCAGGGCCCGCCCCATGAAGCTCAGCGCGCGCAACCAGATCCCCGGCACGATCACCGCCGTGACCCGCGGCCAGACCACCGGCCACGTGCACATCGACATCGGCAACGGCGTGACCGTGCACTCCTCCATCACCAACGAGGCCATCGACGAGCTCGACCTCAAGGTCGGCGACAAGGCGCTCGCCGTGATCAAGTCCTCCGACGTCATGGTCGCGAAGTAGGCCCGGCTCCCATGTCCCGCCGCGACGCGGCCGTCGCGCGAACCGCCGCGACCCTCGCCCTGGCCGTGCTGCTGGCCACGCCGCCCGCCCACGCCCAGGCGCCGGGGGCGCCGCCCATGGACATGGCCCCCGCCGGCCCCGCCGCGAACTCCACGACGCTCGCGATCACGGGCCGGGTCGCGCGCCCGTCCACCCTCGACATCGACACCCTGCGCGCGATGCCACCGGCCACCGTGGCGCTCGACGCGGCGCCCGAGCACCACGTCACCTACACGGGCGTGCCGGTCTGGGCCCTGCTCGACGCCGCCGGCCTGCTCGACGCGCCCGGCCGCAAGACCTTCCTGCAGCACACGGTGCTGGCGCGCGGCCAGGACGGCTACGCGGTGGCCCTGGCGATCGGCGAGCTCGACCCGCGCTTCGAGGGCAAGCAGGCCCTGGTCGCCTACGCCGAGGACGCCCGCCCGCTGCCGAGCCTCAGGCTGGTGCTCCCCGGCGACCACAGGTCCGGGCGCAGCGTCCACGACCTGGCGGGCCTCGAGGTCCGCTAAGGAAGCCAGCATGGGCTCTGCCCAAACCCGCAAAGGGCCCGAGGCCCTTTGATCCCTTTACTTAAGGGAAGCCATCCAAGGGGCTTCCCTTGGCGGAGTTTGAGGCGGAGCCTCAACCTTGCCTTGCCTACGACCGGTGCGCCGCCCCTCGCTCGCTGGTGTCGAGGTAGCTCCGCGCCGACGGCTCCATGATCCCGCGCATGACCCTGCGGAACCCCTCGACCGAGGCGCCGCCCGCCTCGCTGTAGGCCGCCGCCAGCCGCTCGCGCTGCCGGTCGAACAGCCGCCGCTCCAGCGCCTGGCCTTCCGGCGTGAGCGACAGCAGCCGCTGGCGCCGGTCCACGCGCCCGACGGTCTGCGCCACGTGCCCCTGCTCCAGCAGCGCGCCGAGCACCCGCGCCAGGCTCTGCTTGGTGATGCGCAGCAGGCCCAGCAGGTCGCCCACCGGCACCTGCGGGTTGCGCCCGATGAAGTGCAGCGCGCGGTGGTGCGCGCGCCCCAGCCCCAGCTCGCGCAGGATCGGGTCCGCCGCCCCCGTGAAGTCGCGGTACGCGAAGAACATCAGGTCCTGCGCCAGCCGCATCTGCTCCTCGCGCAGGAACAGCAGGCTGCTCCCCGCCGGGTCCGCCAGCCGCGCCGCGGCGTCCGGCGCCGCCCCGCGCCCCGGCGGAACCAGGCCCGGCCGGGGCAGGGGCGCGGCCTCGGGCCGGAACGGGCGTTTCGCGTCGGGCATGGCTGCCATCCTTCCCGGCATACGGCAGGTTCGTTGACACAATCCTACGCCAATTCTAATCTGGACGGCAACACAGCAACATTGTTTCGCCGGAGGCCTCTCATGGCACTCGTTCCTTTCGACGACCGCGACGGCCAGATCTGGTGGGACGGGAAGCTGATCCCCTGGCGCGACGCCACGCTGCACGTCCTCAGCCACGGCCTGCACTACGCCAGCGCCGTGTTCGAGGGCGAGCGCGCCTACGCCGGCCACATCTTCAAGCTGCGCGAGCACACCGAGCGCCTGATCGCGTCGGGCCGCATCCTCGGCTTCGAGATCCCCTTCTCCGCCGACGCCATCGACGCCGCCTGCCGCGACGCGCTCGCCGCCAACAACCTGACCGACGGCTACGTCCGCCCCCTGGCCTGGCGCGGCTCCGAGCAGCTCTCCGTCTCCGCGCAGCAGACGAGGATCCACCTGATGGTGGCGTGCTGGGCCTGGCCGAACCTGTTCGGCGCCGACCGCATGAAGGGCGTGCGCCTCGGCATGGCCACCTGGCGCCGCCCGCACCCGCTGACTGCGCCGACCGCCTCCAAGGCCGCCGGCCTCTACATGATCGGCACCCTGTCCAAGCACGACGCCGAGGCGGAAGGCTTCGACGACGCCCTCATGCTCGACTGGCGCGGCCAGGTCGCGGAGGCCACCGGCGCCAACATCTTCCTCGTCATCGACGGCGCGCTGCACACGCCCACGCCGGACTGCTTCCTCGACGGCATCACGCGCCGCACCGTGATGGACCTCGCCCGCGCCCGCGGCATCGACGTCATCGAGCGCGTCATCCTCCCCGAGGAGCTCGGCAGCGCCCAGGAGGTCTTCCTCGCCGGCACCGCCGCAGAGGTCACGCCGGTCCGGCAGATCGCCGAGCACCACTACACGCCCGGCGCCGTGACCCACGCCCTGTTCGCCGACTACGAGGCCCTGGTGCGCCAGGCGCCGGCGACGGCAAAGGCAGCATAGCAAGGCCGGGCTCTGCCCGGACCCGCCAGGGCGAGCCGCCCTGGACTGGCCTTACTCAAGTAATGCGTTCCAAGGGCGCAGCCTTTGGCGGAGTCCAGAGGCAGAGCCTCTGGCCTTGCTACCCTGCCTTCACCGCGTCCGGCATCTCGATGTCGATCTCCAGCGTCGAGACCGCTCCGTCCCGGTCCAGCTTGACCTGGACCTTGTCGCGGTCGAGCGGGATGTACTTGGAGATCACCTTCAGGATCTCCTCCTGCAGGATCGCCGCCAGGTCCGACTGCCCGCCGATCGCGCGCTCGTGCGCCAGCAGGATCTGCAGCCGCTCGCGCGCCACCGGCGCCGTGGTCTTCTTCGTCAGGAAACCGAACAGGCTCATGCCGACCTCCTGCCGAACAGCCGCCCCATGAACCCCTTGCGGTCCGAGGGGATCGTCATCTCGACGGTCTCGCCGCACAGCCGGCGCGCCGCGTCCATGTAGGCCCGCGCCGGGGCGCTCGTCGGGTTCGACAGCGTCACCGGCGCGCCCAGGTTGGACGCGCGCAGCACCTCCTCGCTGTCCGGGATGATCCCGAGCAGCGGGATCGACAGGATCGACAGCACGTCGTCCACCTTGAGCATGTCGCCCCGCTCCGCGCGCACCGGGTCGTAGCGCGTCAGCAGCAGGTGCTTCTCCATGCGCCCGCCCTGCTCGACCTTCTTCGTCTTGGAGTCGAGCAGCCCGATGATCCGGTCGGAGTCGCGCACCGACGACACCTCGGGGTTCGTCACCACCACGGCCATGTCGGCGTGGTACATCGCCAAGGCCGCACCCTTCTCGATCCCGGCCGGGCTGTCGCACACCACCCAGTCGAACCGCTCGCGCAGCTCGTCCATCACCCGCTCGACCCCGTCCGGCGTCAGCGCGTCCTTGTCGCGCGTCTGCGAGGCGGCGAGCAGCGACAGCGTTTCCACCCGCTTGTCGCGGATCAGCGCCTGGTTGAGCTTCGCGTCGCCCTGCACGACGTTGATCAGGTCGAACACCACGCGGCGTTCGGCCCCCAGCACCAGGTCGAGGTTGCGCAGCCCCACGTCGAAGTCGACCACCACGACGTTCTTGCCGGACTGGGCGAGCGCCACGCCCAGCGCCGCGGTCGACGTCGTCTTGCCGACCCCGCCCTTGCCGGACGTCACCACCAGCACCTTCGCCATCCGCAATCCCCCGGGCCGCGACTCGACGGCCGCCTGCGTGTCCAAGCGCCACACGCTAGACGCCGCAGCCGCCCACGGCCAGCCAGCAAGGTCGAGGCGCTGCCTCGAGCTCCGCCAAAGGCTGCGCCCTTGGAACGCGCTCCTTAAGTGGAGCCAGTCCAGGGCGGCTCGCCCTGGCGGGTTTGGGCAGAGCCCAACCTTGCTTCCTCAGTCCAGCGCGACGATCTCCACGGTGTCCCCGTCGCGCCGCGCCTGCACCGCGCGCCCGCGCAGCTTCGGCTCCATGTCGTCGGCGAGCAGGTAGACGCCGTCGATCGCGACCAGCTCCGCCTCCAGGCTGCGGCAGAACACCCGCGCCGCCGGCAGCCCCAGGAACCCCGCGATCGCCCGCCCGCGCAGCGCGCCGTAGACGTGCACCGACCCGCCCGCGATCACCTCGGCCCCCGACGCCACCGACCCCAGCACCACCAGGTCGCCGCGCTCGAACACCACGCTCTGCCCGGAGCGCACAGGACCCTCGTGGACCAGGAACCCCGGCTCCGGCGGCAGCGGCGGCTCGGGCGAGGCCGGGTCGTCCGGGATCTCCACCAGCCGGTCCGGCCGCCCCGCGGTGTTGAGCGGCGTGCGGCCCCACGCCTCGGCGTGCGTCCAGGCGGAGTCCGCCCCCTCGACGCCGATGATGCGGATGTCGCGGCGCTCCAGCGCGTCGACGAGGTCCGACAGCGGCTTGCCCTCGGACGGCAGCGCGGAGAGGTCCACGATCACCGGCCTCTGGTCGAAGAACGCCGCGGAACGGGCACGCTGCGCGTCCAACGCTGCGAGCCAGGCCTCGACCGGCGCCACCGGCTGCAGCACCAGCGCCATGAAGGAGCGGCCGCGCACGCGCAGGAAGGGCAGGGGTTCGATGTCGTCCACGATCATCGCGAGTACCGGGCGACGCACACCCTGGCAAGCCGCAATGCAACCTGCGCGGCAGTGCCCGGCGCTATTCCCAACGCGCTGTTGCGTCCGTGTCGGCCTCGCGCGCCGCCACCCAGGCCGGCCCGGAGTCCGCGAAGTGCTCCTGCTTCCAGAACGGCGCGCGCGTCTTGAGGAAGTCGATCAGGAACCCCGTGGCGTCCAGCGCCGCCTGCCGGTGCGCCGACGCGGCCAGCACCAGCACGATGCCCTCGCCCGGCAACAGCCGCCCGACGCGGTGGATCAGCGTGCAGCCGATCAGCCCGAACCGCGCCACCGCCTCGTCCGCGATGCGGGCAAGCGCGCGCTCCGTCATCCCCGGGTAGTGCTCCAGCGTCATCGCCGTGATCGCCCGCCCGCCCGCCGTCTCGCGCACCAGGCCCACGAAGCACCCGATGCCGCCGACGTCCGCGCGCCCTGCGCCCAGCCGCGCCATCTCCGCGCCCGCGTCGAACGCCTCGGCCTGCACGCGCACTTCCACGGTGGCCGCCACGTCAGCCACCCGTGACCGGGGGGAAGAACGCGACCTCGTCGCCGTCCGCGACCGGGGCGTCGGGGCCGGCGAACTCCTGGTTCACCGCCGCGCGCACCAGGCCGGCGTGGGCGAAGGCCGACGCGTGCGCCTCGTCCAGCCCCGCGAGGTGCGCGACCAGGGCGCCCACCGTCGCGACCCCCTCGGGCAACGCCACGCTCTCCTCCGAGCGCCCCGCCCGCTCGCGCAGCCAGGCGAAGTAGAGCACCTGCACCGACGCCATGGCGTCAGCGCGGCGTGGGGATGGTCGTCACCGAGCCGTTCGGGCCGATCACGGTGCTGGTGCCGTTGCCGTTGGGGATGACGATGCTGTTGCCGCCGCCGCCCGGCGTGGTCAGCGTGCGGTAGGTGTTGGTGCCCCCGGTCACGACCCCTGCGCCGCCGGGCAGCAGCACGGTGCCGCCGGGCGGCGCCGTCGGGCCCGGGATGGCGGACGGCGCGCCCGGCGTGGGGATGGTGAAGGGCAGGGTGGGCTTGGGCGCGTTCTTCTGCAGCTGCTCGGTCTGCTTGTTCTGCTCGCGCTGGATGTCCTCCAGCGTCGGCTCAGGCTCCTGCTTGCCCGGCCACACGTTGCCCGGCTCCGTCTCGATCGGGATGATCGCGACGTTCTGCGCCCGGATGCGGCGCATGTTCTCGGAGTCCTGGCTCGGCGAGTTCGGATTGTTCCCGGGCAGCGAGATTGTGTCGTGGAAGAAGTGCCCGAAGCCGCAGCCGGACAGCAGGAGCAGGCAGCACAGCGTGGCGCAGCGTCGCATCAGGACGGGTCCTCGGGCAGTGGCTGGCCCCGCCAGGCGGCGGCGCGGGCACGGTGGATCACGGCGGCCCTGCTGCCGTATCGAGCCCTCATTGTGCCTGCGCCGGCCCTGCCGCGCAATTCACCCGTCGCCGGGCAAACCCGAATCGCTCGCGGGAGTTGCATAAGCAACGCATCGGCATTTTCTGCCGGGCAGCAAGCAAGGTCGAGGCTCTGCCTCGAGCTCCGCCAAAGGCGCGCCTTTGGAAACACTTGCTTAAGAGACGGGTTTCCAAAGGCCTCAGGCCTTTGGCGGGTCCGGGCAGAGCCCGGCCTTGCTTCCCTGCGGCAGCGACAACTGCGCCCCCACGGTGGGGACCTGAAACTCCCGGAAGCCATTGCCAACCAGGCCGAACAAGCTCGGAAACCGGACCAGGGACCGGGAAAAGCCTTGCCCGCGGGCCCGCGCATCGTCGGCTGCTGACCTCCGGTGGCTTCGGGTCATCCTGCTCCCTTCTGCCGCGCCGGCATCCCCGACAGCCTGCGTGGGGTCGTCTCGCCAGAGGGCTGCGGGCGTGGGACGGCCAACGCGGTGTCGGGTCTGGCCTGGGAGGCGTGCGAGGCTGATGCGGCCCTTGCGGGCGGCGGCGGCGAAGCGCGCCCCCGGCGAGTGCCCGGAGAAGCGTCACGGTCGCGCGATGCCGGCGTCGCGGGCGGCCTGGCCGGATGCGGAGCAAGCGGCGGCGTGGACGAACATCGGTTCCGCGCCTTGCCGCTGCACTTCGAGAAGCAGGACAACGCTGCATCCCTGCCGGACGACGGCGTCGTGGGGCACCCGGCATGAACCTCGAACGGCCTGGTTCCTGCGCACCCACGCAGGCGACTTCTTCCCCGGCCTCCGGGCTAGGATCACACGGCAAGCACCGGAAGGACGGCATCCGTCGTCCTCGCGTGGGAGAACTCGAGCGATGACGAACACGATCGTGCCGAAGCACGCGGACGCCGGCCCGCTCAAGCTCGCGACGACGCAGATCGTCGAGCTGTCCGGCATCGCGACGCGCACCGAGCACGACCTGCTCGGCGCATCGCAGATCCCGAGCGACGCCTACTGGGGCGTGCACACCAAACGGGCGGTGGAGAACTTCGCGATCACCGGCGTGCCGGTCGGCCACTTTCCCGACTTCGTCCGCGCCCTGGCGATGGTCAAGCAGGCGGCCGCGCGCGCGAACCATCGCCTGGGCCACCTCGCCGCCGGCAAGGCGGACGCGATCGAGCGCGCCTGCGTGCTGATCGCCGAGGAGGGGCGCTGCCACGACCAGTTCGTGGTCGACGCGGTGCAGGGCGGCGCGGGCACCTCGACCAACATGAACACCAACGAGGTGGTGGCCAACCTCGCCCTGGAGCTGATGGGCCGGGCGCGCGGCGACTACGCGGCGCTGCACCCCAACGACGACGTCAACATGGCGCAGTCGACCAACGACGCCTACCCGACCGCGCTGCGCCTGGCCGTGATCCTGGCCACCGGACCGCTGGTGGCGGCGCTCGACGAGCTGGCCTTCGCGTTCAAGGCGAAGGCCGTCGAGTTCGCCGACGTGCTCAAGATCGGCCGCACCCAGCTGCAGGACGCCGTGCCGATGACGCTCGGCCAGGAGTTCGACGCCTTCAACGCGACGCTGAAGGAGGACGTGGCGCGCCTGCGCGAGACCTCCGCGCTGTTCCGCGAGGTCAACCTGGGCGCCACCGCGATCGGCACCGGCATCAACGCCGACCCGCGCTACGCCTCGCTCGCGGTGGAGGAGCTGGCGCGCATCTCGCACCAGCCGATGGTGCTGGCGTCCAACCTGATCGAGGCGACCTCCGACATGGGCGCCTTCGTGCTGTTCTCGGGCATGCTGAAGCGCACGGCGGTCAAGCTGTCCAAGATCTGCAACGACCTGCGCCTGCTGTCCTCCGGCCCGCGCGCCGGCTTCGGCGAGATCAGGCTGCCCACGGTGCAGGCGGGCTCGTCGATCATGCCGGGCAAGGTCAACCCGGTGATCCCCGAGGTGGTCAACCAGGTCGCGTTCCTGGTGATCGGCCACGACCTGACGGTGACCATGTGCGCCGAGGGCGGCCAGCTCCAGCTCAACGCCTTCGAGCCCACGATCGGCTACTGCACGCTGTCCTCGCTGCAGATGCTGACGTCCGCGATCGACACGCTGACCCGGCGGTGCGTCGCGGGGATCGAGGCGGACCGCGAGCACTGCCGCCAGGGCGTGGAGAACAGCATCGGCCTGGTGACGGCGCTCGGCCCGGCCCTGGGCTACGAGGCCTGCTCGCACGTCGCGAAGCGGGCCCTGGCGGAGAAGCGTCGCGTCGCGGACATCGTGCTGGAGG
>JBPBQS010000100.1:0-31894 GCA_050920955.1 Janthinobacterium lividum
CGCAGGTCGTGGCTGTCGCGCGGGCGCAGCATCAGCCGGTGCTGGTCGAAGCGCACCGGCCGGCGGTAGCGGTAGGTCGTGGTGTGCGTCACGGTCAGGACCGTCATCCCGGCCTCCCGGCGGCGTCATGGACACCCGCAGGATACAGGCCGAACGTCAAGGCGGGGTTTCCGCCGCCGGACCCGCAACGCAGCCCGGCGTCCCTCCCGGACCGCTCCGCGCCGCTCAGGGCGCGACCGCCGCGCCGCCGGGCCTTCGGTCGTCGTTGGCGCCGTAGAACCAGCCCGGCCGCATCGCCCCGCCCAGCTCGGAGTCGTTGCCCGACGACGCCACCGCGCCCCCCGGGGCCTCCGGCGGCCCGACCAGCACCATCTCGGCCGCCCCCCACGGCGTGCGCTCCTCGACGGCGTAGCCCATCGCGCGCAGCAGCGCCGCCGTGTCGGGCGACAGCGCGTACGGCTCGGCCTCGATCCGGTCCGGCAACCACTGCTCGTGCAGCCGCGGCGCGTCCACCGCCTGCTGCGCGCCCATCCCGAAGTCCACGACGTTCAGGATCGACTCCAGAACGATCGAGATGATCCGCGATCCCCCCGGCGAGCCCACCACCATCGCGACATGCCCGTCGCGCATCACGATCGTCGGCGCCATCGACGACAGCGGCCGCTTGCCCGGCGCGATCTCGTTCTCCGGCCCCTGCACCAGGCCGAACATGTTCGCGCCGCCCGGCACGGTGGTGAAGTCGTCCATCTCGTCGTTCAGGAGGAAGCCGGTGCCGGGCGCCATCACCCCCGCGCCGAACAGCCCGTTCAGCGTCGTCGTCACCGCGACCGCGTTGCCCGCCGCGTCGGCGACCGAGAAATGCGTGGTCTGCGGCTTCTCCCCGTCCGATGCCGCACCCGACGCCGCACCTGGCGCCGCCTCGCCCTTCGCCGCCAGCGGCCGGTCGCGCCACACCGCCGCGGGGATGTCGTGCGGCGCCACCCCGCGCCGCAGCGACGCCGACGGCGTGGCCCCCGCGCCGATCGCGTCGCGTATCGCTGCCGCGTGCGCCGGCGACAGCAGCGCGTCGAGCGGGCTGCGCACGAACGCCGGGTCGCCGAGAGTCGTGTTGCGGTCGAAATAGACGTGGCGCAGCACCTCGGCCAGCAGGTGCACGCCGGCGGCCGAGTGGAACCCGAACCCCGCCAGGTCGAACCCGCCGAGCACCTGCAGCGCCTCGCACAGCACCACCCCGCCCGACGACGGCGGCGGCGCCGACAGCACCAGCAGCCCGCGATACCGGCACTCGACCGGCGCCGACTCCGTCACGCGATACGCGGCGAGATCGGACGCCGTCATCGCGCCGCCGCCGGCCGCCGACGCCGCGCCCACCGCGTCCGCGACCGCGCCGCGGTAGAACGCGTCCGGCCCCCGCGCCGCGATCGCCTCCAGCGTCCGCGCGAGGTCCGGCTGCACCAGCCGGTCGCCCGGCTCCAGCGGCGCGCCGTCGGGCCGCAGGAAGATGCGCGCAAGCGCCGGCTCGCTGCGGAACCGCGCCGTCCTGACCGCGAGGATGTCGGTGTCCGCCTGCGTCAGCACGAAGCCGTCCCGCGCCAGCGCGATCGCCGGCGCCATCGCCTCGCGCCGCGAGAGACGCCCGTACTCGCGCAGCGCCGTGTCCAGGCCGAGCACGGTGCCCGGCACGCCCGCCGCCGCCCAGCCCACGAGGCTTGCGCCGCGCACCGCACGGCCCTTCGCGTCGAGGAACATCGTGCGCGTGGCCGCCGCCGGCGCCCTCTCGCGGAAGTTGAGGAAGCGGTCCCGCCCGTCGGCCAGATGCAGCACCATGAAGCCGCCGCCGCCGAGGTTGCCGCAGCACGGGTCGACCACCGCCTCGGCGAACCCCATCGCCACCGCCGCGTCCACGGCGTTGCCGCCCTGGCGCAGGATCGCGGCGCCGACGGCGGCCGACAGCCGCTGCGTCGCCACCGCCATGCCGTCGCGCCCCTCGACCGGCGGCGGCACCGCCGCCCGCGCCGGGCCGGCGCACGCGAGGAACGCCCCGACGCCGCACCACAGGGCCCGCCGCCACGACGCCCGCGCGGCGCGGCCCTCAGGCCCCACCCGCGCCCCGCGCCGTCCGTTCCGCGATCAGATCAGTTCGTCCTTCAGCTCCTTGGCCGGACGGAACGCGATCTTCTTCTTCGCCGCGATCTGGATCGCCTCGCCGGTCGCCGGGTTGCGCCCCGCGCGCGCCGCGGAGTGGCGCACCTGCAGGATGCCGAGCCCGTTGAGGCGCAGCCGGTCGCCCTTCTTCAGGTGCTCGACCATCAGCTCGACCAGGCCGGTCATCATCGCCTCGGCCGGCTTCTTCTGCAGGTCGTGCGCGGTGGCCAGCTCGGCGGCGATCTGCTTGAGCGACACGGTGGGCTGCGCCGCGGGCTTCGCTGCGGCGGCCGGGGCCTTCGCAGCCGGCGCGGCCTTGGTGCCCGCGGCCTTCTTGGCGGCGGGGGCGGGCTTCGCGGCGGCGGGCGCCTTGGCGGCCGGCTTGGTGGCCGGCGCCGCAGTCGCAGGCTTCTTGGTGGCCATGGCGAATCGTTCCTGATCTTGGGTCTCTGGAAGCGGCCACCGAATCACGCTTTCCCCCCAGGAACAAGCGCGACCTGCGATTCGGTGCCCACGGAAGCCCACAAACAGCCCCGTGCCGCGCCCGAACCGCCGGCCGGCGCCACTCAGCGCATCATGTTCGGCCCGCGCTCGCCGTCCTCCTCGTCCTCGTCGACCAGCGCCTGGCCCTTCGCGTCGTGCGCCCCGCCGTGCGCCAGCACCGCCTGCTCCAGCGGCCCCGCCGTGCGGTCCAGCGCGAACACCCGCGGCAGCCGCTCGCTGTCGGCCACCTTGCGCGCCGCCGCGATCGCGTCCTCGAAGCCCATCGGGCGCCCGTCGGGGTGCGCGGGGCGCGTGGTCTCGACCGGCCCGTGCTCCGTGGTCAGGGCGATCTCCACGACCACCCGGTCGGGGTCGTCCTCGTCGAAGCGCCGCATCACCGTCACGCCCCGCCCGCCAGGCAGCGCGTCGTGCGGTTCCAGCATCACCAGCTCGGCCATGTCATTGGTCCTCCTGCATCCTGAACGACGCGGCGGCGCCTCGGGTTCGACAGCGCAGGAAAGCAAGCATGGGCTCTGCCCAAACCCGCCAGGGCGAGCCGCCCTGGACTGGCTCTACTTAAGTGGAGCCATCCAAGGGGCTTCCCTTGGCGGAGTTTGAGGCAGCGCCTCAACCTTGCTTCCCTTGGCGCGGCTTGACGCCGTCCCATCTTGGGGCTTCAAGCGGCCGGGTCGGCCGTTCGGTGAGGCGAGCCCGTAGCTCAGCTGGTAGAGCACGAGACTTTTAATCTTGGGGCCCTGGGTTCGAGTCCCAGCGGGCTCACCACACCCGCGCTACAGCAGGCGCAGCGCCACGACCCCGGCCACCAGCCCCGCCGCCGCCAGCGCGAGCACCAGCACGAGCCGGCGCTCCACGAACGTCCTGACGCGCTCGCCGAACAGCCGCAGCAGGCCCGCCACCAGGAAGAACCGCGCGGCGCGCGTCACGAGGCTGGCCGCCATGAACGTCGCGAAGTCGAAGTGCGCGGCGCCGGACGCGATGGTGACGACCTTGAACGGGATCGGCGTGAGGCCCTTGACCAGGATGATCCACACGCCCCACTCGGCGTAGCGCGCCTGGAACGCCGCGAACGCCGCCTGCTGCCCGTAGGCGCGCAGCACCGGCATCGCCACCTGCTCCAGCAGCAGCGCGCCGATCGCGTAGCCCAGCGCGCCGCCGGCCACGCTCGCGAGCGTGCACAGCGCCGCCAGCCACCAGGCGCGGCGCGGCCGCGCCAGCACCATCGGGATCAGCAGCAGGTCGGGCGGCAGCGGGAACACGCTGGCTTCGGCGAAGCTCACGACGGCGAGCCACAGCGGCGCCGAGGGACGGGCGGACAGCGCGAGCAGCCGCTCGGCGAGGCGGTTCAGCATGGCGTCGTGGCACTCCGCCCCCACGGCTCCGGCCGACGGGCCACGGCGCGGGGGTGGGGGCACATGCCACGCCGGCCCGGCCGCGCGCAACGCCTGGCACTGCCCCCGCCGCGGGGATGGCCCCGCCCCGCCGCGCCGTGCATCGTGCGGCGACACCGCCGGAATCGGACACGCGCATGCGCCTCGCCACACGCCTGATCGCCGCGGCGGGCCTCGCCGCGCTCTGCCTCGCGCCCGCGCAGGCCGCGCCGCACGGCCACGAGGCGCCTCCCCACGCTGCCGCCCCCCATGCCGCCCAGGCGCCGCGCGCGGCGGCCCGCGGCGGCCCGCCGCACGCGTTCCTGTTCGGGAGCTGGACGGGCGGCCTGTTCCCCGTGCAGGCCGGCTCGCTGACCGCGGCGAGCTGCCTGGCCTCGCCCACGGTGGTGTTCACCCGCGACCTGGTGCTGCGCGCGACCCTGACCGACCCGGTCTACCTGCAGCGCCAGGACGAGACGGTGCGCACCTCGCCGCGCGGCGCGGAGTTCCGCTTCATCAGCCAGGGCGGCGGCCCGGCGGCCAGCGCGCTCGGCATCGAGCCCGCCGGCAGCACCGGCTTCGGCTGCGAGGACCCCGATGTCCTGCACGTCGAGCGCCGCAGCGAGAACGAGATCGCCTTCCCCGGCTGCGCCGACTTCCCCAACCCGCTGGTGCGCTGCCCGTCGCACTGAGCGCCGCGACCGGGGGCGCCGCGTCCTGCCGCGCAGGACGGAGAACCCCCGCCGCCGTCCTGCCGCGCAGGACAAACGCCCTCCACGAAGCCCTTCCGTCCTGCGCGGCAGGACAAAATGGGCCCGTTCTGTCCTGCCGCGCAGGACGAAACGACCCTGCCTTGTCCTGCCGCGCAGGACAAAACAGGAGCCGCGCCAGGAAACCGTCGCGGCGCAGGGTCGCGGCCCCTGCCCCGCGGTCGTCAGGCCCGCAGCGTCACGACGGCGCGCAGCCCCCCGCCGTCGCGGTTGCGCAGCACCACGTCGCCGCCGTGCGCGCGCACGATGTTGCGCGTGATCGACAGCCCCAGCCCGGTGCCGCCGGTCTCGCGCGAGCGGCTCGGCTCGCCGCGGTGGAACGGCTCGAACACCCTCTCGAGCAGCTCTGCCGGCACGCCCGGCCCGTCGTCCTCGACCAGCACCGTGACCACCCCGTCCACGGGCGCGCGCGCGCTCACCTGCGCGCCCCCGGCGTAGGCCACCGCGTTGCCCACGAGGTTCGCGAACGCCCGCTTCAGCGCCATCGGCGAGGCGTGCACCACCAGGCGGCCCGGCCCGTCCCAGCCCAGCCGTTCGGCGGCCTCGGGGTGCGCGTCGCCCGCCTCGTCGAGCACCGTGCGCACCAGGGCGCCGAGGTCGATCGCGGCCATCGGCTCGCGGTCCAGCGCGTCGCGCCCGAACGCCAGCGTGGCCGACACCATCGCCTCCAGCTCGTCGAGGTCGTGGAGGAACTTGCCGCGCAGCTCGTCGTCGTCGATGAACTCCGAGCGCAGCTTGAGCCGGGTGATCGGCGTGCGCAGGTCGTGGCCGATCGCGGTGAGCAGGAAGGTGCGGTTGTCCACGAAGGTGCGGATGCGCCCGGCCATCGTGTTGAACGCCGCCGCCGCCTTGGCGACCTCGGACGGCCCGTCCTCGGGCAGCGGCGCCGCGTTGACGTCGAGCCCGAGCCGCTCGGCCGCCGCCGCCAGCGTGCGCACCGGCGCCGTCAGCCTGCGCACCGCCCACAGGATCAGCGCGGCGGCGGCCGCCGTCATCGCCAGGAACGCCTCCAGGAAGTCCGGCGACTGGCGGTCCGGGGCGCGGCGCATCGACACGCCGAGGTTGAGCCAGCGCCCGTCCGGCAGCTCCAGCGACAGCCCCACCTCGTGCATCCACGGCCCGCCGTACACCCGGATGTCGCGCGGGTACTCGGCAGCCGTCAGCGGCGCCGTGGGCATGTCGACCTGGATCGCGCGCGTGAAGCCCGGGGATGCGGGCGGCAGGTCGCCGGACTGCGGCGCCGTGTCGAGCGTCGCGCGCCGCAGCTCGTCGGCGAGGTCGTGCACCACCTCCGCCCGGCGCTCCGGCGGCGCCCGCTCGACCACGCGGTAGAAGCGCAGCAGGTGCAGCCCGAGCCCGCGCGCCATCTCGCCGCGCCGCACCAGCCGCTGGTCGGCGGTGTGGATCGCGAGCCCGCCCGCCTGCACCGCCATCAGCCCCAGCAGCACCACCAGCGCCGTGCGCGACGCCAGGCTGCGCGGCCACAGCGCCGGCCGGCGCCAGCCCCGCCCGCGCGCCGCCGCTCGCGCGCCCTGCCCCGCCGCGGCGCCCTGGGCGGCCGCCGTCACCGTCTCACGCCCGTTCCACGTCCACGGCGAGCACGTAGCCCCCGCCGCGCACCGTCTTGATGAGCTGCGCGTGCCGCCCGTCGTCCTCCAGCTTGCGCCTGAGCCGGCTGATCGCCACGTCGATCGCCCGGTCGAACGGCCCCGCCTGGCGCCCGCGCAGCAGGTCGAGCAGCATGTCGCGCGTCAGCACCCGGTTCGCCCGGTCCAGCAGCGCCGCCAGCAGGTCGTACTCGCCCCCGGTCAGCGCCACCTCCACCCCGTCCGGGCTGAGCAGCCGCCGCCGCGCCGGCTCCAGCGTCCAGCCCGCGAAGCGCAGCGCCTTGGCGCTCGCCCCCGAGCGCCGCTCCTCGCGCTCCGTCGTGCGCCTGAGCACCGCGCGCACCCGGGCCAGCAGCTCGCGCGGGTTGAACGGCTTGGCCAGGTAGTCGTCGGCGCCCATCTCGAGCCCGACGATGCGGTCGGTCTCCTCGCCCATCGCGGTCAGCATGATGATGGGCACGTCGCTCGACTGTCGCAGCCAGCGCGCGAAGTCGAGCCCGCCCTCGCCCGGCAGCATCAGGTCCAGGATCAGGAGCTGGTAGTGCCCCGCCGGCAGCGCCCGCCTGGCCTCGCGCGTGTCGCGCGCCGTGGTGACGCGGAACTGGTGGCGCTCGAGGAACCGCGCGAGCAGGTCGCGGATCTCGCGGTCGTCGTCCACCACCAGGATATGCGGAACGGTTTCCATGCCGCGCAGGATACCGCCGAACCCGCGCCCGCCGCATCGCGGCGTTTCACTTCTTTGCAAAAGCGGAGGAAGGCAAGGCCAGGGCTCTGCCCTGGACCCGCCAAAGGGCGAGCCCTTTGGAAACATTCCGGTAGAAAGAAAGCCCGGAGGCCGTTGTTCCTGCTGCCTTGTGTGCGCGGGTCCGGGGGCGCCTGCCCCCGGCGGGTCCAGGGCAGCGCCCTGGCCTTGCCTGCTAGTCCCCGTAGCCCCCCGGGTGCGCCTCGCGCCACGCGAACGCCGTGCGGACCATGTCGTCGAGCGCCCCCAGCCTCGGCGCCCACCCCGTCTGCGCGCGCAGCCGCCCCGACGACGCCACCAGGATCGCCGGGTCCCCCGCGCGCCGCGGCGCCTGGCGCACCGGCACCGGCCGCCCGGAGATGCGCTCGACCGCGCGGATCACCTCGCGCACGGAGTGCCCCTGGCCGCTGCCGATGTTGTAGGTCACCGAGCCGTGGTCGAGCCGGTCCAGCGCCCGCAGGTGCGCGTCGGCCAGGTCGGAGACGTGGACGTAGTCGCGGATGCAGGTGCCGTCGGGCGTGGGGTAGTCGTCGCCGAACACGTCGAGCGCGTCGCGTCGCCCCAGCGCCGCGTCGATCACCAGCGGGATCAGGTGCGTCTCGGGGTCGTGGTCCTCGCCGAGCCGCCCCTGCGGGTCCGCGCCGGCGGCGTTGAAGTAGCGCAGGCACGCGACGTTCAGGCCGCACAGCCGCGACGCCCAGCCGAGCGCGCGCTCGATCATCAGCTTGCTCTCCCCGTACGGCGAGGACGGGTCGATGCGCGCGTCCTCGTCGATGGGGATCACCTCGGGCTCGCCGAACAGGTTGGCAGTTGACGACAGCACGAACCGCTTCACGCCGTGGCGCACGCAGGCGTCGACCAGGCGCATGCCGCTGACGCCGTTGTCGAGCAGGTAGCGGAACGGGTCGCGCATGCTCTCGCCCACCAGCGACAGCGCCGCGAAGTGCAGCACCCCGTCCCACGGCCCGTCGGCCAGCGCCGCGTCGACCGCCGCCTCGTCGTGCAGCGATGCGCGCAGCAGCCGCGCCGGCGCGGTGACCGCGGCCTCGTGCCCCTTGCTGAGGTCGTCGAGCACCACGACCTCGTGGCCGCGCTCCACCAGGGCGAGCACCACGTGGCTGCCCACGAAGCCGGCGCCGCCGGTCACCAGGTATCTGCTCACGCCGTCCCTCCCATCCTCGCCGCGCCGATCGCGGCCGGTGCGCGGCGGCCACGCCCCGCCGCGAGGCCCCTTCTCCGCCATGGCGGCGGCCCGGTCCAGGCGCGGGTGCGTCAGCCCGCCGGATCGCCGGGGATCGTGCCCGGCGGCAGGCCGCGGACATGGGCGTGGATGCCGCCCGCCGTCGTGATCCACACGCGGTCGCGCTGCGCCACGATGTGCTGCAGCGCCCGGCGCAGGCTGCGCAGGCGGTAGGGCTGGCCCACGATGTAGGGGTGGAGCGCGATGCCCATCACCTGCGGCTGGCCGTCCCCGCACTGCGCCAGGCGCTCGTCGAAGTCGTCGACGATCATGTCCGCGAACTGCGCGGCCCCGTCGCGTCGGACGGCGATCGCGGGGATGTCGTTGACCTCCTGCGGGTACGGCACGGCCAGCAGCCCGCCGTGCGTCGTGCGCAGCAGGACCGGCTGGTCGTCCGCGCACCAGTTCAGCGTGTAGCCGTAGCCGGCCTCGGCGAGCAGGTCCGGCGTGGCGCGGCTCTCGCTGATCCAGGGCGACAGCCAGCCGGCCGGCGGCGCGCCCTCGTGGCGCCTGATCGCCGCGGTGCTGTCCGCGATGAGCCGCGCCTCCTCGTCGCGCGTCATGGCGCCCTGGCGCTCGCTGTTGGTGCGGCCGTGGCCGGCGATCTCGTCGCCGCGCGCGCGGTGCGCCGCGACCAGGGTGGGGGCCAGGTCGTAGACCGCGCTGTTCAGCAGCACCGTGCAGGGCAGGTCGAGCGCGTCCAGCAGCGCCAGCAGCCGCCAGGCGCCCACGCGGTTGCCGTAGTCGCGCCACGCGTGGTTCAGCACGTCCGGCTGCCCGTGGCCCGGCACCAGCTCGGCGCCCAGGCCCTCGCCGAACGCGAAGTGCTCCAGGTTCACGCCGAGGTAGACCGCGAGCCCGGCGCCGTTCGGCCATCGGTAGGGCCTGCGGCCTGGCCAGGGGTGGTAGTCGTAGCGGCCATGATGCGGGAGCATCCGGCCATCCTGCACCGGCGGCCGCGCGGCGCACAGCCACCGCCGTCGCGCCGCGTGCCGCCGGCCTCAGTGGCCGCCGACGAGCGGGCTGACGAGGTAGGAGAAGCCCCAGCTCACCGGGACGAACTGCTGCAGATACTGGTTGAAGTGGGTATAGAACTCGTAGACCCCGGAGCGCGGCACGTAGACCACGTCGAACGGCGCGAGGCGGACGTCGGCGCCGGGGTCCGCCCCGGTGATCGCGCGGCGGTAGCTGACCGCATAGACCTGCGCCACGTCGCCGGGGCCGCGGCGCACGAGGAAGATGCGGTCGGGATCGGCCGACAGCTTCACGCCGCCGGCGCGCGCCAGGGCCTGCAGCACCGAGAGGTTGGGGCCGACGGTGATGAACTCGCCCGGCGTGTTCACCTCGCCCGCGACGTAGATGCGGTTCGGCGCGAAGGAGCGCACCTCCACGCTCAGCCGCGGGGCGCGAAGCTCCTTCGCGTAGTCGCGGCGCAGCACCGCGGCCAGCTCCTCCGGGGTGCGGCCGTAGGCGCGCACGCCCTCGGCCAGCACGGTCGAGATCCGGCCGTCCGGGCGGACCGTGACCTCCTCGTTCAGCTCCGGGTTCAGCAGCAGGCGAACGCCGAGCACGTCGCCGACCTGCAGGCGGTACGGCGGGATGTGCGGCGCGACCCCGGCCTGCGGCACCGGCACACGCGGCGCGGGCGGCAGCCCGGACACCGTCTGCGCGCAGCCGCACAGCGCCAGGAGCCCTGCCAGCAGCAGGTCGGCACGCGCTCGCGGCAGGCGACGCTTCGTCATGCTCGGGTGTCGATTCCTCGCGCTCTGCAACCGCTGTACGCCTTACCCCCGGCCCGGACAAGCTGGGCGCGCGAGGAACGGCCGCGGAACACGCGAGAGATCCCGGGCGTGGCAACGGCGCCTCACATCGGGCACGTGGCCGCGCGGATCAGCCGCCCGGAGCGCGCACCGCATCGTCCAGGGCGCGGCGCACGGCGGCGAGCACCGGCTCCACGCCGATCGCCTGGATGCACGCGTGCCGGTTCGGGCAGTCCGTGACATGCGTCAGGTGACAGGGCGAGCAGCCGATCGCGGCGCGCACCACCGTCACGTCGGGGCCGAGCGGCATCCAGTTCGCCACCGGGTCGATGCCGGAGAACACCGCCACCACCGGCACCCCCGACATCGCCGCCGCGTGGGTCAGGCCGGAGTCGTTGCCGAGGTAGAGGTCGACGTGGCGCAGGAGCGCGAACGACTCGTCGAGCTTCAGCCGGCCCACGAAGTTGCGCACGCCCCCCGCGCGGCCGTCGCCCACGCGGCGCACGATCGCCTCGGCGTTGCGCGCGTCGCCCGGGCCGCCGAGCAGCACCACCGTGCCGCCCAGCTCGCCGGTGATCCAGCGGCAGGCCGCCACGAAGCGGTCCAGCGGCCAGTTCTTGATCTCGCGGCCCGACAGCGTGTTCACGGCCACGATCGGCCGCGCCAGCCCGGCGAGCGCCGCCGCCATCGCCGCGTCGTGCGCCGAGGCGACGCGCGCGAGCAGCGCCTCGCCGTCGCGCAGCGGGTCGAGCGCGTCGACCACGGCGGCCGCGAGCCGGCTCATCAGCGTGCGCTGGTGGTCCTGCACGCCGGGGCGGCGCGGGAACCCGGCCGCCTCCAGCGGCAGCACCAGCGCCATGTCGTCGGGCTGCAGGCGCGAGAAGTAGCCCGCCTTGAACCGTGCCTCGACGTGGCCGAGCAGCGGGCGCGAGTCCTCGTCCACGCGCAGGTCCACCGCCAGGTCGAAGGTGCCCAGGCCCGCGGCCTCGATCCCGGACGGGTCGAACACCCGCGCGCGCGTCGCGTCCGCCCTGCCCTGCAGGAAGTCCACCGCGACGATGCGGTCGAACACGCCCAGGGCCCGCGCCACCGGCACGTTCCACGGGCCGCACATCAGGGTCATCGCGGCGTCGGGCCAGCTCCTGCGCAGCGTGGCGATCGCGGGCAGCGCCAGCAGCAGGTCGCCGATGTGGTCCACCTTGAGCACCAGGATCGAGCGCACCGCCAGGCCGAGGCCGGGCCGCCAGTCCGCGCCGCGCTCGGCCACGACGTGGGCCAGCGGCATCGGCGGGACCGGCACCCCGGCCCAGCGCAGCAGCACGGGCCGCACCACGCGCGCCCAGAGCTTCTCGCGCCGCCCGCTCTTCGGCATCGCGAGCTGCTTCAGCTCGAGCAGCAGGCGGCGCAGGATCGTCCACGGCAGCGACCGGCGCACGCCGGGCGGCACGCCAGGCGCCGGGCGGGGCGGCGGCCGGAAGCCGGGCGGGGCGGGAATGCCAGGGTCGGCCGGCACTCCGCGCGCGATCGCGCTCACGCCGCCTCGCGCGCGAGGCCGTCCAGCTCCGCGTACGCCATGAACAGGTGGTACAGCGAGGAGGCGGGCACGTGCGTCGGGACCGGCTCGCCGGCCTCGTCGAGCTGCTCGGTCCAGGTCCCGGGCGGCAGGCGCGACAGGTAGTGCCGGAGCAGCGCGTCCGTGCAGCCGCCGATCCGCGCCGCCGTGTCGTGCCCGCGCCGCAGCATGGCGGCGTGCGCCTTGATCGCCTCGCACTGCGGCCAGAGCCGGAACGAGCCGCGACGCACCGCGCCGTCGCGCCCCAGCACGTCGCGCACCAGGCCGCGGCCGGCGTCGTGGCCGTGGCGCTCGGCGAAGGCGTAGAGGGCGAGGGCCTCCTCGCCGTGCCAGGGGCCGACCTGGCGGGCGTAGCGGTCGAGCAGCCACACCCACTCGTGGTGGTGGCCCGGCTCGACGTGGCCGCCCGCCTCGCCGGCCGCCGGCTCCAGCGCGTCGTCGAAGAACTCGCCCAGCGTGCCGGTGTCGGCGTGGAAGAAGCGCGTGCGGAACAGCGCCACCAGCTCGCCCGCGAAGGCCGCGTACTCCGCCTCGCCCGTCGCCTCGTGCAGCGCCAGCGCGGCCTCCAGCAGGTGCATGTGCGGGTTCTGCTGGCGGTGCCCCGGCGCCACCGGCCACGCGTTGTGCAGCCCGCCGCCCGGCGCGGCCATGGTCTCGCGCACCCAGCCCAGCGTGCGCCGCGCAAGCCCGGCGATCGCGGGGTCGCCGCCGGCGCGCAGGTGCCACGCCATGGCGAACAGCACGAACGCCAGGTCGTACAGGTCCGCCGTGCCGTCCGCGACCTCGCCCGTGGGCGAGAGGACGCGCGCCCAGTGCCCGTCCGCGCGCCCGGCCCGGCGCAGGAACGCCCAGCCGTGGCGCGCCGCCTCCAGCCCGCCCGGCCAGCCCAGCACCGCGGCGTGCGAGTAGACGTAGACCTGGCGCGCCTGCACCCGGACGCGCTTGGCCACCGGGTCGGGCCGGCCGTCGTGGAGCGCCAGGCGCTCGTGGAAGCCGCCGTCCGGGCGGTGCGCGCCGGTGTCGGCCCAGAACGGCAGGGCGTGGCCGAGCATCCACGCGCCCAGCGCCGCGTGGGCGCGCAGCACCGTGGCGCGCGCCGCAGCACCCCCGGGCATCTCCGCCACGATCAGCCGCGCACCGGCACGGCGGCCGGGCCGCGCATGCGCGCCACGATCGCGGTGGTCGACTGCCCCGCCACCAGGCCCGCGAGGTGCACGCGCCCGCCGGCCGCGCGCACCACGTCGCCGCCGACCACCGCGTCGATCGTGTAGTCCGCGCCCTTGACCAGCACGTCGGGCAGCAGGCGCTCGATCACGGCCAGCGGCGTGTCCTCGCCGAACGCCACCACGCAGTCGACGTGGCGGATCGCGGCGACCACGCGGGCGCGGCTGTCGAGCGTGTTCACCGGCCGCGTCGGGCCCTTGAGCCGGGCCACGCTCTCGTCGGTGTTGAGCGCCACGACGAGGCGGTCGCACTGCCCGCGCGCCTCGGCCAGCAGCGAGACGTGGCCGGGGTGGACGATGTCGAAGCAGCCGTTGGTGAAGCCCACGCGCAGCCCCTGCTCCTTCCAGCGCGACACCAGCGCCTCGACGCGGCCCAGCGCCTGCATGCCGGGCACCAGGCGGCCGGGCGGGCTGCCGGGGGCGGCGCCGCCGGCCTCCTGGTCCTGCTCGTCGAGCTCCTGCATCACCTCGCCGATGTCGGCGGTCGCGGTGCCGAGCTTGCTCACCACCACGCCGGCGGCCGCGTTGGCCACGTGCATCGCCTGCGCCAGCGTGCGCCCCGACGCGTGCGCCAGCGCCAGCGTCGCGATCACCGTGTCGCCGGCGCCGGAGACGTCGAACACCTCGCGCGCGCGCGACGGCACCGAGTGCACCTCGCCGTTGGCCTCGACCAGCACCATGCCCTTCTCCGAGCGCGTCGCCAGCACCGCCGCCGCGTCGGCGTCGCGCATCACGCGCCGCGCCGCCTCCACCACGCCGGCCTCGTCGGCCACGGGCATGCGCGAGGCCGCCGCCAGCTCGCGCAGGTTCGGCGTGATGCAGGTCGCCCCACGGTAGCGGGAGAAGTCGTCGGTCTTGGGGTCCACGAACACCGGGATGCCGGCCGCGCGCGCCGCCGCCATCACGCGCGCCACCAGGCCCGGCGAGAGCACGCCCTTGCCGTAGTCGGACAGGATCACCGCGCCGGCGTCCGCGAGCAGCCCCTCGACGGCCGACGCCAGCGCCGCCTCCTCCTCGCCGTGCAGGCCGGCGGTGCTCTCCTCGTCGGTGCGCACCACCTGCTGGCGGCCGGCGATGAAGCGCGTCTTGCAGATCGTCGGCCGGTGCGCGGTGCCGACCAGCGCCGCGCGCAGCCCCGGGGTTCCTGCGGCCAGGCGGCGCACGCAGTCGCCCGCGCCGTCCTCGCCCACCAGCCCGACCAGCACCGCCTGCCCGCCCAGCGCCGCGATGTTGCACGCCACGTTGCCGGTGCCGCCGAGCATCTCGCGCGTGCGGCCGAGCCTGAGCACGGGGACCGGCGCCTCGGGCGAGATGCGGTCGATCTCGCCGTGCACGAAGCGGTCGAGCATCACGTCGCCCACGCACAGCACCGTCACGTCCGAGAAGTCCATCGTCGCCTCCGCCACCGCGAGCGGGCGAGCAATGTCACCTCGGCGGGGCGGGTGCAACGCCCGCGGAACGGGTCCGCGCCGGGCCGGGGCACGCGGAAGCCCCGCGCCCTGTGGCCCGCCGGGCACACCCGGCCCGGCTTGTGGCGGCCCGCGCGCCCCGCCACCCTGCGGCCCACGCCAACGCCGCCCAGGACGCACGCTGCCCATGACCGCCTTCCGCCTCCCGCGCCGACTCCCGTGCCTGGCCGTCCTGCTGGCGCTCGCGTCCTGCGGGCCGGTCCTCACCCAGGGGTCGAGCGACCTCGCGGGCGTCGCCGGCGCGGGCGTCGCCAGCGCCGTGACCAGCAACGGCGCGGTGACCGCCGCCATCGGCCTCGGCGTGCAGTCGCTGGCGTCCAGCGGCCTCGGCTTCCTCGAGCGACGCGTGCACCGCGCCGAGCAGGACCGCATCGCGGGCGTCGCCGGGTCGCTGCCGGTGGGCGGGGTCGCGCCCTGGCGCATCGCCCACGACATCCCGATCGAGGACGACGAGCACGGCGAGGTCTCCGTCAGCCGCCTGATCGGCGACGAGGACCTGGCGTGCAAGGAGATCGTCTTCTCCGTCGAGCACCCCCGCAAGGCCGGGGTCCGCCGCGCCTTCTTCGTGTCCGCAATCTGCCGCGACGGCACGCCGGAGCACCCGGTCTGGAAGTGGGCCACCGCGGAGCCGTCCACCGCGCGCTGGGGCGCGCTCCAGTGACGCACGGCGGGCGCAGCCTGCGCCCCGCCGCCGCTCTCCTCGCCGCCAGCCTGCTCGCCGGGTGCAGCTCCGCCGGCGCCATCGCGGGCGCGGTGGTCGGCGCCTCGACCGGGGCGGCGACGGTGAACCCGGTGGTGGGCTACGTCACGGCGGTCGGCGTCAACGCCGGCGTGGATGCCCTGCAGCAGTACATCGCCCGCGTGTGGCAGGGCGCCGAGCAGGACGCGATCGTCGACGCGGTGGGCGAGATGCAGCCCGGCCAAGTGCGCGCCTGGAAGATCGTCCACGACATCCCGCTGTTCGACGACGAGCACGGCCACATGCAGGTCGTGCGCTCCATCGACACGCCGATCGCGCAGTGCCGCGAGGTACTGTTCACGGTGGAGCACGGCCAGGGCGAGCACCTGCGCCGCAAGCCGTTCGTCACCGACGCGTGCCACGACACCGCGGGCTGGCGCTGGGCCGCCGCCGAGCCGGCCACGGAGCGCTGGGGCTACTTCCAGCACATCAGCCACTAGTTCTGCGGGGCCGTAAGGCGAAGAAAGCAGTTCTTTCTTGAAAGAAAGAACCAAAGAACTTTGCTCATAAGGACTCAGGCTAACGTTGCGGTCTGGATTCTAAGTAGCAAAGTCTTTTTGCTTCTTTTTCTTCAGAAAAAGAAGTCTTCCTGATCTGTCAGTGCCCCAGCGTGTCCCCTGCCGCCGGGTCCTCGGCGATCGCGCCGCTGGCCGTGGCGGCCGTGGCGGGCCCGCCTGCCCTGGCCGAGCCGCGCGCGAGGCTCACGACGCAGCCGACCGCCGAGAAGGCGGCCGCGAGCGCCAGCGCCGCCTCCGTGCCGCCCGCGCCTGCGGAGCCGCCGGCGACGGTGGCGAACATCAGGGCCACGAGGGCGGCGCCGCCGGTCTGGCCGAGCAGGCGGGCGGTGGAGAGCATGCCGCTGGCGCCGCCGGTGCGGTGGCGGGGGGCGGCGGCGATCAGCGTGCGGTTGTTGGGCGCCTGGAACAGGCCGAAGCCGGCGCCGCACAGGGTCATGCGCCAGACCATCGCGAAGTCGCCGGGTGCGGCCGGCAGCCGCCACAGCGCGGCGAGGCCCGCGGTCATGGCGGCGAGGCCGACGCCGCCGAGCACGCCCGCTGGCACGCGGTCGGCGAGGCGCCCGGCGATGGGGGCGCTCACGGCGACGGCGGCGGGCCAGGGAGTCATGAGCAGGCCGGTGGCGACCTCGGAGCGCCCGAGCACGTCTTGGAAGTAGAAGGGCAGCGCCACGAAGGCGAGCGTCTGCGCCGCGAACGAGCACACGGAGGTGCCCACCGACAGGGCGAACACTGGGATGCGCAGCAGGTCCACCGGCAGCAGCGGCGCGGCCATGCCGAGCTGGCGGCGCGCCAGCACGGCGCCCGCGACGACCGCGCCCGCGAGCTCGGCGGCGACCGGGCCCGCGCCCTGGCCGTGGCCGAGGCCGTCGACGCCGACGATGAGCAGGCCGAACGCCAGGCCGTTGAGCGCGGCGCTGGCCCAGTCGAAGCGGCGCGCGACCGGCGGCGTGACCGGCAGCGAGCGCCACGCCAGCGCGAGCGCCAGCAGGCCCAGGGGCACGTTGACCGCGAACAGCCACGGCCAGGGTGCGACCGCCAGGATCGCGGCGGCCACGCTCGGCCCGACGGCGGATGCCACCGCGACGACGAGCGCGTTCAGGCCGATGCCCGCGCCCAGGCGGTTGTGCGGGTAGATGAAGCGGATCAGCGCGGTGTTGACGCCCATCACGCCGGCAGCCCCCGCGCCCTGCAGGATGCGCGCCGCCGCCAGCGTGCCCAGCGAGTCCGACAGCGCGCAGGCGAGCGAGGCCAGCGTGAACACGGCCAAGCCGGCGCGGTAGACCTTGGCGTAGCCGATGATCTCGCCGAGGGAGGCCAGCGGCAGCAGGCAGACGATCACCGCGAGCTGGTAGGCGTTGACCACCCAGATCGAGTCCGCGGCACTCGCGTGCACGTCCACCGCGATGGTCGGCAGCGCCACGTTGGCAATCGCCGTGTCGAGCACGGCGAGCGAGATCGCGATCGCGATGGCCAGGATCGCCCAGCGGCGCGGCCCGGGCGGCAGGCCGTCCTGCTCTGGTGGCATCGAGCGACATCTCCCGGCAAAGCGTGAGGCTATGCGCGCGGGGAGGAAGGCAGGCAAGGTCGAGGCCCTGCCTCAAACTCCGCCAAAGGCTCGCCTTTGGAATCCACTTATAAGAGGCCGGTCCAGGGGCGGCTCGCCCCTGGCGGGTTTGGGCAGAGCCCATGCTTGCTTCCTGCGCCCCCGCGTGCCCCGCTCCCTGCGCAGGGGGGCGGACCGATGGGCGAGTGGTGGCAGGACGGCGTGATCTACCAGGTCTACCCGCGCTCCTTCGCGGACTCGGACGGCGACGGGGTGGGCGACCTCGCGGGCGTCCTGTCGCGGCTCGACCACCTGGTGGCGCTGGGCGTGGACGCGCTGTGGCTGTCGCCGATCCAGCCCTCGCCGATGGCCGACTTCGGCTACGACGTCGCGGACTACTGCGGCGTGGACCCGCTGTTCGGCACGCTCGACGACCTCGACCGGCTGGTGGCGGCGTGCCACGCGCGGGGCCTGCGGCTGGTGCTCGACCTGGTGCCGAACCACAGCTCCGACCGCCACCCGTGGTTCGTCGAGAGCCGCGGCGGGCGCGGGTCGGCGCGTCGCGACTGGTACCTGTGGCGCGACCCGGCGCCGGACGGCGGGCCGCCGAACAACTGGCTGAGCCACTTCGGCGGGCCAGCGTGGACGCTCGACGCGGCGTCGGGCCAGTACTACCTGCACTCGTTCCTGCCGGAGCAGCCGGACCTGAACTGGCGCAACCCGGCGGTGGTCGCGGCGATGCACGAGGTCCTGCGCTTCTGGCTCGACCGCGGCGTGGACGGCTTCCGCGTCGACGTGATCTGGCTGCTGGTCAAGGACGCGCTGTTCCGCGACAACCCGCCCGAGCCGGACGCGCCCGCCGACGCCCGCCCCTTCGCCCGGCAGCGCGCGCTGCACACCGCCGACCAGCCGGAGACGCACGCCGCGATCGCCGGGCTGCGCCGCGTGCTCGACGGCTACCCCGAGCGGATGATGGTCGGCGAGATCTACCTGCCGGTGGAGCGCCTGGTCCGCTACTACGGCGGCGACGGGCTCGACGAGTGCCACCTGCCGTTCAACTTCCAGCTCCTGCTGTGCCCGTGGGACGCCGGCGTCCTGGCGCGCGTCATCCGCGAGTACGAGGCCGCGCTGCCGCCGGGCGCGTGGCCGAACTGGGTGCTCGGCAACCACGACCGGCCGCGCGTCGCCACGCGGCTCGGGCAGGCGCAGGCCCGCGTGGCGGCGATGCTGCTGCTCACCCTGCGCGGCACGCCGACCCTCTACTACGGCGACGAGCTTGGCCTGGCCGACGTGCCCATCCCGCCCGGGCGCGAGCGCGACCCCGCCGGCCTGCGCGAGCCCGGCCGCGGCCTCGGGCGCGACGCGGTGCGCACGCCGATGCCCTGGGACGCCTCGCCGGGCGCGGGCTTCACCACGGGCGAGGCCTGGCTGCCGCTCAACCCCGACCACGCCGAACGCAACGTCGCGGCCCAGCACGCGGACCCGGACTCCATGCTCGCGCTGCACCGCCGCCTGCTCGCCCTGCGCCGCGCCACCCCGGCCCTGGTGCACGGCGCCATCGCCGACGTCGCGGCGGACGGCGACGTGCTGCGCTACGTCCGCACCCACGAGGGCGCACGCGTCGCCGTGCTGCTGAACCTGGGCGCGTCGGAGCGCGACGTCGCGGTGCCGGCCGGCGCCGTGCTGGCCTCGACGGCGGGTCGGGAGGGGGCGGTGTCGGGCGTGCTGCGGCTCGGCGGTGGCGAGGGCGTCGTCGTCGTGGGGGGCGCGGGCTGAAGCAAGCAAGGCCAGAGGCTCTGCCTCTGGACTCCGCCAAAGGCTCGCCTTTGGAAACCTCGACGTAAGGTTCTGCCTATTCGGCGGCGGAGCGCACCGCTTCGGGCGAGGCCGGGCCGTGCGCCTCGGCCACGCACAGGGCGACGGCGTCGCGCAGCGAGGTCGCGTAGTGGTCCGCGCCGAGGGTCTCGCGGCTGGCGGGGTCGCGCAGCAGGTCGCCGTCCGCAGGCCACAGGCCGATCAGGATCGTCGCGTTCGGCAACCGCGCCCGCAGCCGGCGCAGCAGGAAGCGCAGGTGCGTCGGGCTGCCGGACAGCTCCAGGTAGGACACGCAGACCATCGCCACGCCCTCGGGGTCCAGCCCGGCGATGCCCGCGCGCGACGCCGCCTCGAACGGCGCGATCGTCGCCCCGAGCCCGTGCTTGCGCAGGAGCTGGGCCAGCATCTCCGACGCCGCCTCGTCGAGCGGCCCGCGCCCGGCCACGCACAGCACCGGCGCCGGGCCCCGCCACGCCGGCGCGAGGTCCTCGGGCGCGGGGGCGACGGCCTCGGGCGCCGGCCGGCTCGCGGTGTCGCGCTCCGGGCGCTCGACGCCGGCCACGCCCGGCTGCGCCCCGGCCTTCCCGGCCTCGGGGTTGGTGTCGTCGTGGACGTCCAGCTCCTCGATCAGGTGGTGCAGCTCGTCGCGCAGGTCCGCCACCTGCGCCTCGGTGAGCACGCCGCGCGACACGTCGCTGGCCGCGAGCTGCAGGCCCTTGAGCGCGACCTCGTCGTAGTAGGACGACAGCGCGCGGGTCTTGAGCAGCGCCTCCGCCTGTTCCTGGACCTCGTCGGGGTCCTGGGCGAGCAGGCGCTGGTAGAAGGTCTCGACCGGCGTGAGCGCGGGCCGGTCGCCGAGCAGCACGTCGAAGAACTCCAGCCGCTTGACGTGGCGGCCCAGCACCACGAGGCACAGCGTCAGCGGCGTGGACAGGATCAGCCCGATCGGCCCCCACAGCCACGACCAGAAGATCGCCACCACGACGACCGCGATCGGCGACAGCCCCGTGGAGTGCCCGTAGAGCAGCGGCTCGACCGCCTGGCCCATGACGCCCTCGGTGACCACGAACAGCGCCAGCGTCCAGCCGGCCATCGACCAGCCCGGGTCCACCGCGGCCGCCAGCGCCACCGGCAGCACCGCCGCGATCAGCGCGCCGACGTAGGGCACGAAGCGCAGCAGCGCGCCGAGCGTGCCCCACAGGATCGGGCTGGGCACGCCGATCAGCAGCAGGCCGAGCCCGACGACGACGCCGAACGCGGCGTTGATGCAGAGCTGGGTGAGGAAGTAGCGCGACAGGCGCGAGCCGGCGTCGTCGAGCGCCAGCGTGGTGCGGTGCAGGTCGGAGGAGCCGAACAGGCGGATCAGCCGGTCGCGCAGGTCCTCCTGCTGCATCAGCACGAAGATCGCGACGATGAACACCACGCCCAGCGTCTCCAGCGGCGCCAGCACCGGGCTGGCGTAGCGGCGCGCCAGCTCCATCGGGCTGAGCGCCGGGGGCTGCACCGAGACCACCGTGGGCGCCGCGTCCGTGCCCTTGCCCTGGGCGGGCGGCGGGGCGGGGGGAGCGGCGGGGGCGTCGCCCCGCGCGGGGCGTGCGGCCGGCGGCGTCGCGCCGCCGAGCGCCGGGCCGATGCGCGCGAGCAGCGTGTTCATGCGGCCCACGGTCATCGCGCGCGCGGAGTCGACCTTGTGCTCGATCGTGGTCTGGTACTGCGGCAGGCCGTCGGCGAGCGTGGCCACCTGCAGCCCGATCAGGCCGCCGAGCATCAGGATCGTGCCCAGCGCCAGGACCACGGACAGGATCACCGCGAGCACCCTAGGCAGGTGGAGGCGCCGCAGCAGGCGCACGAGCGGCGCCAGCACGAAGCTGAGCAGGATCGACAGGGTGATCGGGATCAGCACCTCGCGCGCGAGGTAGAGCGCCGCGACCACGACGACGCCGACGGCGAGCCCGAGCAGGCCCTCCGGCTTCAGCGACTCGGCCGCGGGGACGCGGGCCTTGGGCAGGCGGCTCTCGGCGGACTCGGACACGGCGCGCTCCCGGACGGCGGCACCGTCATCGCGCCGCGGGACGGCCCCGGCGGCGTGCCTCCCCATAAGGCTACCCCCCGGTTAGGATTTCGCAAACGTGGCGAATCCCGCGTCCCGCCCGCACGCCCAGGCTGAACGCTTCCCCCTGCCCTTCGTGTAGGTTTCCAAAGGCGAGCCTTTGGCGGAGCTCGAGGCGGAGCCTCGACCTTGCCCTGCTCAGTCGTGCTTCGGCGCCGCCGCGAACGCCGACTGCGCGGCCGGCGCCGCCTCGGTCTGGAACCGGGCCTGCCACTCGCGGTAGGGCATGCCGTAGACGATCTCGCGGGCGTCGGGGTCGGCGATGGTGATGTCGCGCGCCGCCGCCTCCTCGCGGTACCAGCGCGACAGGCAGTTCCGGCAGAAGCCGGCCAGGTTCATGAGGTCGATGTTCTGCACGTCGGTGCGCTCGCGCAGGTGCGCGACCAGGCGGCGGAAGGCGGCGGCCTCCAGCTCGGTGCGGGTGGCCTCGTCCATGTCGGGCGTCATCGTGTGCTCCCTGGGCCGCGGGGCGGTCCGCTTCGGCCACGGCGGTAGATGGCACTCGCCACCGCGTCGCGGAACCCCTTGCGCCGCGCCGGGCGCCGGTGTCTGTGCCTGGGGCGCAACCGCAGGGTGTCCGCCCTGCGGGCCGGGCTGCGACGAGGCTGGGCTGCGACAAACACGGCGGCAGGAAGCCGCCGGTTCGGGGGCGGAATGACTGGCTTTCGCAAGATGCGGCGTGCGCGGCGCACCAAGATCCTGGCGACGCTCGGCCCGTCGTCGTCGACGCCCGAGGTGCTGGCACGGCTGTTCGACGCGGGCGCCGACGTGTTCCGCCTCAACTTCAGCCACGGCAGCCACGAGGACCACGCGGCGCGCATCGTGCTGATCCGCGCGCTGGAGGAGAAGGTCGGGCGCCCGATCGGCATCCTCGCCGACGTCCAGGGGCCCAAGCTGCGCGTCGGCCGCTTCGGCGCGGGGCGCGTGCACCTGCAGACGGGGCAGCGCTTCCGCCTCGACCTCAGCCCGGTGCCGGGCGACCGCGAGCGCGTGCAGCTCCCGCACCCCGAGATCATGTCCGCCGCCGGCATCGGCACGACGCTGCTGCTCGACGACGGCAAGCTGCGCCTGCGCGTGGACCGCAACCGCGGCGACCACCTGGAGTGCGAGGTCGTCACCGGCGGGCCGCTGTCGGACCGGAAGGGCGTCAACGTGCCCGACGTCGCGCTGTCCATCCCCGCGCTGACGAGGAAGGACCGCGAGGACCTCGACTTCGTGCTGGCGCAGGGCGTGGAGTACATCGGCCTGAGCTTCGTGCAGCGCCCCGAGGACGTGGCCGAGGCGCGCGAGATCGCGGCCGGGCGGGCGTGGATCATGACCAAGCTGGAGAAGCCGCAGGCGCTGGAGCAGCTCGACGAGATCGTGGCGCTGTCGGACACGGTGATGGTGGCGCGCGGCGACCTCGGCGTGGAGCTGCCGCCCGAGGAGGTGCCGCTCGCGCAGAAGCGCATCGTGCGCGCCTGCCGCCAGATGGGCCGCCCCGTGGTGGTGGCGACCCAGATGCTGGAGAGCATGATCACCGCGCCCGCGCCCACCCGCGCCGAGGCGTCGGACGTGGCGACCGCGGTGTTCGACGGCGCGGACGCCGTGATGCTCAGCGCGGAGACCGCGGCCGGGCAGTACCCGATCGAGGCGGTCACGATCATGGACCGCATCGTGGCGCGCGTGGAGCAGGACGCGGGCTGGCGCGCCATCACCGACGCGAGCCGGCCGGCGCCGGACGGCACCATCTCCGACGCCATCGCCGCGGCCGCCCGCCAGGTCGCGCACTCCATCGGCGCCGAGGCGATCGCGGCCTACAGCCAGAGCGGCGCCACGGTGCTGCGCCTGGCGCGCGCGCGGCCGGAGGTGCCGGTGCTCGGGGTCACGAGCGAGCTGGCCACGGCGCGGCGGCTCGCGGTGGTGTGGGGCGTGCACGCCGTCGTCGCCGAGCAGGTCGCGACCATGACGCAGGCGGTCGAGCGTGCCGGCCGCTTCGCGCGCGCCGAGGGCCACGCCGGGCCGGGGAAGACGATCGTGGTCGCGGCCGGCGTGCCGTTCGGGCAGTCGGGGACGACGAACGCGCTCAGGGTCACGGTGGTGAAGTGATGCCGCCGGGCGGGGCTGGCGGCCTGCCGTGACGGGCGGACCCGCGTGCGATCGGGCTGCGGGAGCCGGCCCGGCGCGCAAAGTCCGGGTGGCGTCCCCATGTCCCGGGCGGGCTGGCGTGGCGCACCGTCGCCACGTCGGGCTGCCGCCGTAGCGGGCGGCGCGGCACCGGCCGCCGCGACGGCAGGCCCGTCGCCCAGGAGAGCAGGATGAGTGAGTCGGGCGCCGTCACCAACCACCCGAGCAGCGCGGTGCTGCTGGACTACGTGAGCGGCAGCCTCGGCTTCGCGCACCGCTGCGTCCTGGCGACGCACCTCCGGCACTGTTCCGCCTGCCAGGATGCGGTCCGGTTCCTGGGAAGGGTTGGCGACCGGCTGCTTTCCGCGGTGGAGCCGGTGGCGCCGCCCTCCGACCTGCTGGGCAGGTGCCTCGCGAGCGTCGCCCGGGAAAGGTCACCGCGCGGCAGGCGCAGGAAGGCACGGGACCAGCTGGACATGTTCCACCGCGACGCCGGGGTGGTGCCGCCGCCGTCCCTCGACGACCTGAGGCCCGGCAGGCTGCGCTGGCTGGCGCCGGGGTTGTGGCACGCCACCCTCTGGCACGACGACTTCAGCACCCTGCATTTCATCCGCGTGAAGCCCGGCGTCACCCTGCCGGCCCATCGCCATCGTGGCCTGGAGCTGACGTGCGTGCTCAGCGGCGCCTACCACGACGGCAACGGCAAGCTGTACGCCGCCGGCGACGTGTCGGAGGAGGACGACGACGACGAGGACGGCGCGCAGCGCGACGAGGACCACCTCGTCGTCGCCGAGCCGTCGCAGGACTGCGTGTGCGTCATGGCGACCACCGGCCGCCTGCTCTTCAGCGGCTGGATGGCGCGGCTGCTCCAGCCCGTGATGCCGTTCTGAGGCCGCCGGGCCGGCCTGGGGTCACGAGGAAGCAAGGTCGAGGCTCTGCCTCGAGCTCCGCCAAAGGCTCGCCTTTGGAAACCCCGACTGGGGGCCGGTGCCGCAGGCCCTGATGTGTGCCGGTCCAGGGGCGCGGCCCCTGGCGGGTCCAGGGCAGAGCCCTGGCCTTACGCCCGCGCCATCCGCCGCTTCTCGCGCTGCCGGCGCACGATCCGCAGCATGCGCCTGACGCCGGCGCGCTGCTGCTGCCACCAGGTGCCGTGCACGAGCGCGTACTCCGCCCCGGGGTCGCCGGTCTCGACGCAGATCCGCGAGAAGTCGGCGGTGCGGAACAGCATGTCCCAGTAGGGCAGCACCGCGCCGTAGTTGCAGGAGCGCTCGCCGGCGGCGGCGATGCCGTGGTGGGCGCGGTGGAAGCGCGGCGAGATCAGCAGGCGGTCGCCGATGCGCCCGAAGTGCGCGGTGGTGTTGGCGTGGCTCATGCTCTCCAGCAGGCGCTGCAGCAGCACGAGCAGCGGGAACTGCATCGGCGGGATGCCGATCAGCAGGGCGAGGACCATGAACCAGACGTACTGGATCAGGTCGTCGATGACGTGGTTGCGGTCGTCGGACCAGAACGTCATCTGCTCCTGGGCGTGGTGCAGCGAGTGCAGCGCCCACCACCAGCCGAAGCGGTGCGACAGGCGGTGGCGCCAGTAGTCCGCGAAGTCCAGCACCAGCAGGTAGCAGGCGAAGGTCAGCACGGGGTGGCCCATCAGCGCCGGCGCCATGCGCTCCAGCGTCGGCGGCACCCAGCCGTGGTCGGTGAGGAAGCCGTTGAGCGTGACCTGGAGCTGGTAGAACAGCACGAAGGTCACGAGCGGGAACACGCCGACGCGCGAGACGAGCGTGTAGAGCACGTCGACGCCCACGGCGTGGCGGTCCTCGAAGTGCTGCAGCGGGCGCAGGCGCTCCAGCGGCAGGCACACGGCGTAGGTCACGGCGACCTGCACCACGCCGTAGATCGCGAAGATCGCCCAGCCGAAGGCGACGTCCTCCCAGTCCATCAGGTCCAGCGCGTAGAGCGCGGGCACCAGCAGGTGCTCCTGCAGCCAGCCGGCCGCCAGCGTGAACGGGTCCATGGCCTCGCCTCCGAACGTCGTGGGCGTCGTCATAGCACGCGGCGGGGTTGCAGGAACCGGGGCCGCGCCGCCCGCACGGGCCCGTGAACCCGCGTGGCGGCCCGCTCGGCTGTCGGGCACCGGCGCCGCGTGCTACGCCGTAGGCAATGCCCGGGGTCGCGGGCCAAAGGAAGGGTCCCGGCACGGTGTCCGCAACGCGCATCCTGATCGTCGAGGACGAGTTCCTCATCCGGCTGACCCTGGCGGAGGCGCTGGCCGACGAGGGCTTCGACGTGGTCGAGGCCGAGACCGGCGACGAGGCGCTGCGGCTGATCGAGACGGACCCCGCGATCCAGCTGATGCTCACCGACATGCAGCTGCCCGGCACGCTGGACGGCGCGCAGCTCGCGGCCCGCGCGCGCGCGCACAATCCGGAGCTGCCGATCATCTTCGTCACCGGCCGCGCCGAGGTGGCGCACGCCCTGCTCACCGCGCGCGACCTGTTCATCGCCAAGCCGTACCTCCCGTCCGAGGTCTGCAGCGCGGCCAGGAAGCTGATCGCCGCCTGAGGACCGCCCGGCCGGCACGTCGCGTGCATCGGCGGCCGCGGCGCTGCGCCCGGACGCGCCTGCCAAGCGGAGTCGGACATGACCACCCAAGAGCCCACGCCCGACGCGGCCGCCGCCTGCCCGCACGTGCTCGACACCGCCGAGATGGGCCGCCTGCGCGGGCCGGACCTGGCTGCCTGGCGACGCTGGGGGCCCTACCTCAGCGAGCGGCAGTGGGGCACGGTGCGCGAGGACTACAGCCCCGGCGGCGACGCCTGGGACTACCTGCCGCACGACCACGCCCGCTCGCGCGCCTACCGCTGGGGCGAGGACGGGATCGCGGGCTTCGGCGACGAGAACCTGCACTGGTGCCTGGGGCTGGCGCTGTGGAACGGCCGCGACCCGATCCTCAAGGAGCGCCTGTTCGGCCTCACCAACGCCGAGGGCAATCACGGCGAGGACGTCAAGGAGCTGTACTTCTACCAGGACGCCCTGCCGTCCCACGCCTACCTGCGCATGCTCTACAAGTATCCGCAGGTGGAATACCCCTACCAGCACCTGATCGACGAGAACGGCCGGCGCGGCCCGCACCGCGGCGAGTACGAGATCCTCGACACCGGGGTGTTCGACCACGAGCGCTACTTCGACGTCACCGTGGAGTACGCGCGCGACGTGCCCGGCGACATCCTGATGCGCGTCACCGTCCACAACCGCGGCGACGCGGCGGCCACGCTGCACGTGCTGCCGCAGCTCTGGGCGCGCAACGACTGGGCCTGGGGCGATCCCGTCGCGCGCCCGGAGCTTGCCCTGCGCGACGGGGCGGTCGCGGCCCGCCACCCGGCGATGGAGGACCGCGTGCTCGCGGCCGACGGCGCCCCGGAGTGGCTGTTCTGCGGCAACGAGACCAACGGGCGGCGCTTCCCCGGCCTGGGCACCGGCGACCCGGCGGGGCCGTTCAAGGACGGCATCAACGACCACGTCGTCGGCGGCCTGGCCGGCGTCACCGACGCGGGCACGGGCACCAAGGTCGCGGCGCGCCGCGTGCTGGCGCTGGAGGCGGGCGCCTCCGCCGTGCTGCGCCTGCGCTTCCGCCCGGCCGACGCGCCGGGCGACGCGTTCGCCGACCACGACGCGGTGTTCGCGCGGCGCATCGCGGAGTGCGACGCGTTCTACGCCAGCTTGCAGGCCGGCATCGCCGACGCGGACGCGCGCCTGGTGCAGCGCGCCGCCTTCGCCGGCATGGTCTGGTCCAAGCAGTACTTCGGCTTCGACGTGAAGCGCTGGCTGGACGGCGACCCCGGCCGCCCCGCCCCGGCCGAGGCCAGGAAGAGCGCGCGCAACCACGAGTGGGGCCACCTGGTCAACGCCGACATCGTGTCGATGCCGGACGCCTGGGAGTACCCGTGGTACGCGTCGTGGGACCTGGCCTTCCACGCGATCGTCTTCGCCGCGATCGACCCGGAGTTCGCCAAGGACCAGATGCTGCTGCTGCTGCGGGCGCGCTGCATGCACCCCAACGGCCAGCTCCCCGCCTACGAGTGGAGCTTCGGCGACGCCAACCCCCCGGTCGCGGCCTGGGCGGCGTGGCGTGTGTACCTGGCCGAGCAGAGCCTGACCGGGCAGGGCGACCGCGGCTTCCTGGAGCGCGTGTTCCACAAGCTGTGCCTGAACTTCGGCTGGTGGGTGAACCGCAAGGACGAGAGCGACCGCAACATCTTCCAGGGCGGCTTCCTCGGCCTGGACAACATCGGCATCTTCGACCGCTCGCAGCCGCTGCCCACCGGGGGCACCATCGACCAGGCCGACGGCACCGCCTGGGTCGCCGCCTATGCGCTGCAGCTCATGCGGATCGCGCTGGAGCTGTCGCTGGAGAACGCCGCCTACGAGGACATGGCGGTCAAGTTCTTCCAGCACTTCCTGTTCATCGCCGCCGCGGTGAACGGCGTGGGCGCCAACGGCGTCGGGCTGTGGGACGAGCGCGACGAGTTCTTCTACGACGTGCTGCGCGCGCCGGGGCAGGCGCCGGTGCCGCTGCGGGTGCGCTCCACGGTGGGGCTGCTGCCGATGCTGGCCGTGCTGGTGCTGGAGCCGGAGCTGCTGGCGCGCGTGCCGCATTTCACGGAGCGGGCGCACTGGTTCGTGGCGCACCGGCCGGACCTCGCGGGGCTGATCTCGCGCTGGGAGGAGGCGGGGCGCGGCGACACCCTGCTGCTGTCGCTGCTGCGCGGGCACAGGACCAAGTGCCTGCTGGCGCGCGCGCTCGACGAGGCGGAGTTCCTCTCGCCCTACGGCCTGCGGGCGATCTCGCGCGTGCACAAGGACCACCCCTACGAGTTCCGCCACGGCGGCCAGGTGTTCAGCGTCGCCTACCTGCCGGCGGAGTCGGACTCGCGGCTGTTCGGCGGCAACTCGAACTGGCGCGGGCCGGTGTGGCTGCCGACCAACTACCTGCTGATCGAGGCGCTGCACGAGTTCCACCGCTACTACGGCGACGAGTTCACCGTGGAGTGCCCCGCCGGCTCCGGGCAGCAGCGCACCCTGCGCGAGGTCGCCGAGGAGCTGTCGCGGCGCCTGACCCGGCTCAGCCTGCTCGACGCCGACGGCAGGCGCCCGGTGATGGCGGCCTACCCTGCCCTGCAGGCGGCGGCCGACGGGGCGGGGCTAGTGCTGTTCCACGAATACTACGACGGCGACGACGGGCACGGGGTCGGCGCCTCGCACCAGACCGGGTGGAGCGGGCTGGTCGCCCTGCTGCTGGCGCCGCGCGAGGAGGGCCGCGCGGCGAGCCTGCCGGTCAGCGGCGGGGCCTGAGCCGGACGCCCGCGGGCCTGGCGGCTCCATGCCGGCCCGGCCGCCGGCGAAACCGTCGCGTTACGTTTCTGCCATCGAAAACACCCGTTCGAGCCCCATCTTCCAGGCAACAGGCTGTCACGGGCGAAGGCCAGGCAAGGAACATGCGATGCTGATGCGGACACTGAAGCGGGCTCTGCTGCCGCTGGTTGCGATGACGCCGCTGCTCGGCGGCTGCGTGTATCCCTATGGCTACTATGGCGGGTATCCCTATGCTTACAGTGCCGGATACGGATACGGCGGGTATGCCGCCTACGGCTACGCGCCGTTCTACGGCGCCGGCTACGGATACTTCCCGGGGTACATCGGTACAGGGCTGTACAGCCCGTTCGGGATCGGCTTCGGCTACGGCGGCTTCGGCTACCGTGGCTTCGGCGGCTACGGCTATCGCGGCGGGTTCGGCGGCTACCGCGGCGGCTGGGGCGGGTATCGCGGCGGGTACCGTGGCGGGTTCGGCGGCGGCGGGTTCCATGGCGGCGGGTTCCATGGTGGCGGCGGCTTCCGCCGCTGACGGCGGGCGGCCTCGTGGCGCCGCAGGGGCCGCGCCCGCTCTCGCCTGATCCCGGCTTGCGGCAAGCCGCCCTGCGGCGCGCGTTCGAGGCCCTGCATGCCGGCCGCTTCGAGGCGGCATGGGCGGAGGCCGGCGGGCTATCCGGCTTCGACCCCGCGGACCCGGAGGCGTCGCTTCTCGCGGGCCTGGCCCTGGGCGGGTGGTCCGCGCACGCCGACGCCGCGCAGGCGTCCACCCGGCCGGGGATCGAGGGCGCTTCCGGGCCGGAGCTCGCGCAACGCTCCGCCGCGCTGCTCTCCGCCGTGGCCGCGGCGCGTCCGCGGCACGCGCACCCCTGCCTCGACCTGCTCGGGCTCCTGCGGCGCCAGCGGCTGCAGGGCGGCTACGGCGCGGTGTTGCACGCCTGCCTGGCGCGCGCGCCGGAGGATCCGAGGCTGCGGCGCGCGCTCGCCGAGCTGCAGCACGACGACGGCGACGACGCGGGCGCCCTCGACACGATCGCGGCCTGGCTGGCGCTGCGGCCCGGCGACGAGGCGGCGCTCGGGCTGCGGGGCACCGTGCTGGCGTCGCTGGGGCGCGCCGAGGAGGCGCTCGCGCAGTTCCACGCCCTGGCGAAGCACTCGCCCGGCACGGCGCGGCACTGGACCAACCTGGGCAACACGCTGCGCCTGCTCGGGCGCCTCGACGAGGCGGTGCCCGCGCTGCGCCGCGCCGCGGGGCTGGCGCCCGGGGACGGGCAGATCCGGCTGAACCACGCGGTCGCACTGCTGCACGCGGGGCACATGGACGCGGGGTGGCGCGAGTACGAGGCGCGGCTGTCCCTGCCCGGCCACACCCCCCTGCCCCACGCCCGCCTGCTGCCGGCGCTCGCCGGGCTGCCCGGCGGCCACGCGGCGCTGCGCGGCTGCACCGTGCTCTGCACTCACGAGGAAGGCTTCGGCGACACGCTGCAGTTCGCGCGCTTCCTGCCCCTGCTGGCGTCGGCCGGCGCGCATGTCGTCGTGCAGGCGCCGCCGCCGCTGGTGCGTCTGCTCCGCTCGCTCGGGCCGGGGGTGGAGGTGGTCGAGGACGGCGCGGCACTTCCCGCCTGGGACTGGCACTGCCCGATGCTCAGCCTGCCGCGCGTCTTCGGCACCACGCTGGACACCATCCCCTCGGCCACGCCCTACCTGCACGCGCACCCCGCCGCGATCCTGGCGGCCGAGGCCCGCCTCGCGCGCGTGCCCGGCGCCGACCGTGCCCTGCGCGTCGGCCTCGCCTGGGCCGGGCAGTCGCGCCCCTGGCAGCCCGGCTTCGCCGCGATCGACCGTCGCCGCAGCATCGGCCTGGCCGCGCTGGCGCCGCTCGGCGCCCTGTCCGGCGTGTCGCTGGTCGGGCTGCAGTTCGGGCCCGAGGCGGCGCAGGCCGGCGCCGTCGCGGGTCTGGCGCTGCACGACGGCGTGGCGGACGCGCGCGACTTCGCCGACACCGCCGCCGTGGTCTCCTGTCTCGACGTGGTCGTCAGCGTGGACACCGCGGTCGTCCATCTCGCCGGCGCGCTGGGGCGGCCGGTGCTGATGCTCGACCGCTTCGACGCGTGCTGGCGCTGGCTGCACGGGCGCGACGACAGCCCGTGGTATCCGGGGCTGCGCATCGTGCGCCAGGAGCGGCCGGGGGACTGGGGCGGCGTCGTCGCGCGGGTTGCGGCGATGCTGCGCGACATGGCAGCGGCAAGGGAGCAAGGAAGGCCAAAGGCTCTGCCTCTGGACTCCGCTCAAGGCTCGCCTTGAGAATCCACGACGAAGGCAGGCCTGCCGCCACTCGAGAGGATCGATGATGCCCGAGGATCGCCCGCCGCTGCCGCCGTTCACGCGCGAGGCGGCCGTCGCCAAGGTTCGCGGCGCGGAGGACGGCTGGAACAGCCGCAACCCGGCGCGCGTGTCGCTGGCCTATACGGCGGACAGCCGCTGGCGCAACCGCAGCGAGTTCCTGGCAGGGCGGCCGGCGATCGTGGCGTTCCTGGCGGCGAAGTGGGCGCGCGAGCTGGACTACCGGCTGATCAAGGAGCTGTGGGCGTTCGGCGACGACCGGATCGCGGTGCGCTTCGCCTACGAGTGGCACGACGCCGGCGGGGCCTGGTTCCGCTCGCACGGCAACGAGAACTGGGCGTTCGACGCGCACGGGCTGATGCGGGAGCGCCACGCCAGCATCAACGACGTGGCGATCGCCGAAGCCGACCGCCTGTTCCGCTGGGACCGCACGGCGCCCCGCCCCGCCCACCACCCCGGCCTGACCGACCTGGGCCTCTGATCCTTCGGGACGGGTTTCCAAAGGCCCCAGGCCTTTGGCGGGTCCGGGCAGAGCCCGGCCTTGCTTGCTTGCGCTAGTCGAAGCGCCCGGACCGAGGGAACCCTGCGGGCGGCACGCGCCCTGCCTGGCCGCGCTCGCCGATCCAGTCGCGCAGGTTGGCCTCGGTGCGGGTCTTCTCGCCGAGGCGCCAGGTCAGGCCGCTGGCGAGCGCGAAGACGCGGGCGTCGCGCAGGCCGCCGTCCTTGAAGCGCTGCAGGGTGACGCCGGTGCCGCGCGACAGCACGGGCACCTGGTCGAGCGGGAACACCAGGAGCTTGCGGTTCTCGCCGATGGTCGCGACGTGGTCGCCGGCGGCGGGGACGCAGAGCAGGGCGCGCTCGCCGTCGCGGGCGTTGAGCACCTGCTTGCCGGTGCGCTTCTCGGCGAGCAGGTCGTCGGAGGCGACGACGAGGCCGCGCCCGCCGCTCGACGCGAC
>JBPBQS010000134.1:0-31010 GCA_050920955.1 Janthinobacterium lividum
CTGGTCGCCCGCCTGCTGCCGATGATGCAGGAGCGCCTCGCCGCGTTCATCAGCAGCGTCGTCGCCAACTGGGACACCGCCACCCTGGTCGAGCGCATCGAGCTGCGCGTCGGGCCGGACCTGCAGTACGTGCGCGTCAACGGCACGATCGTCGGCTTCCTCGCGGGCGGCGTGCTCTACGGGGCGCTGCGGCTCGTCTTCGGCCACGCGACGCCCTGAACCGCAAGGAAGCCCGGGCCCTGCCCGGACCCGCCCCTGCTTCAAGGCGGGGGCGGGCCGCCCCTGGACCGGCCCTGCAAGGACCTCAGGCCCGCGGCGGGCCGAGCGCCTCCAGCCTGCCCCTGACCAGCTCGGCGAACGTCCCCGGGTCGAACGGCTTGTGGACAACCTCCATGCCCGGGAACTGCAGCCCAGCCGCGTAGCCGGTGACCAGGACCACGGGCAGCCCGGGGTAGCGCTCGCACGCCGCCTCGGCCACCTGGCGCCCGTTCAGGCTCCCCGGCAGCCCCACGTCGGTGACGAGGAGGTCGATGTGCGGCGTGCCGGCCCGCACGAGGCGCAGCGCGGCCGCCCCGTCCTCGGCCTCCAGCACCCGGCAGCCGAGCTCGCGCAGCAGCTCCGCCGTCATCTCGCGCACGTCCTGCTCGTCCTCCACCAGCAGCACCGTCCTGCCCAGGCTCGGCGACGCGACGGGCCCCGCCTCCGGGTTGTCCTCGTGGTGGGGCATGCAGAGCCGGAAGGTGGTGCCCTTGCCGGGCTTGGTCTCGAACTGCACGACGCCGCCGGACTGGCGCACGAAGCCGTAGATCTGGCTCAGCCCCAGCCCGGTGCCCTGGCCCAGCGGCTTGGTGGTGAAGAACGGCTCGAAGACGTGCGCCGCGACCTCCGGCGTCATGCCCGTCCCGGTGTCGGACACGGCGATCGCGGCGTAGCGGCCGGGGGCTGCGTCCTCGTAGTCCGCAACGTCGGCCTCGGACAGCACCAGCTCCTCCGTGGCGATGACCAGCCACCCGCCGTCCGGCATGGCGTCGCGCGCGTTCACGCACAGGTTGAGCAGCGCGCTCTCCAGCTGGTTCGGGTCGCACATCACGAGCCAGCGGCCGTCGGCCAGCCTCAGCTCGGTCTGCACCGACGGCCCGACGCTGCGCCGGATCATGTCCTCCATGCCGTGCGCGATGCGGCCGAGGCTCAGGACCTTGGGCGCCAGCGTCTGCTGCCGCCCGAAGGCCAGCAGGCGGTGCGTCAGGGCCGCCGCGCGCTTGGCCCCCTTCTCCGCCCGCTCGACGTTGGTCACGACGTCGGCCAGGCGGTCCTGCTGCACGCGCAGCCGGATCATGCTCAGGCCGCTGGTGATGGCCTGCAGCATGTTGTTGAAGTCGTGCGCGATGCCGCCGGTGAGCTGGCCGATCGCCTTCAGCTTCTCGCTCTGCCGCAGCCGCTCCTCGGCCCCCTCGCGCTCCAGAACCTCCCTGCGCAGCGAGGCCATGGCCTGCTGCAGCTCGGCCGTGCGCTCGGCGACGCGCGCCTCCAGCTCCTCGCGGCTCCTGGCCAGCACGTCGCGCGCCCGGATCTGCTCGTCGATGTCGGTGGACGTGCCGATCCACTCGACGGCCTCGCCCTCCTTGCCGTGCACCGGCGTGCTCCGCGTCTGGAACCACCGGTAGCGGCCCGAGCCCTCGTGCAGGATGCGGCAGTCCGCCCGGAACAGGCCGTCCGCCCCCGCCCGGCCCCAGGCGCGCATCGCGCCCTCGCGGTCGGCCGGGTGCAGGGCGTCGAGCCAGCCCAGGCCCAGGCTCGCCTCGGCCGACAGCCCGGTGTAGGCGACCCACTGCGGGCTGACCCAGGTCCACCGCCCGCCCGCCGCCGAGCGCCAGACCAGCTGCGGCAGCCCTTCGATCAGCGCGCGCTGCCGCGCCTCGCTCTCGCGCAGCCGCGTCTCCGTCCTGCGGCGCTCGGTCACGTCCTGGCCGATCTTGAGGAAGCCGCCCACCGCGCCGTCCTCGTCGCGCAACGCCGTGACCGAGCCCTCGATGAACACGCGCGAGCCGTCCCTGTGCAGGTGCCAGCGCACGTCGGGCGCGACACCGCGCGCGCGCGCCGTCTCCGCCTCCCTCTCGGGCTGCCCGGCCACGCGGTCCTCGGGCGTGAACAGGATGGCGGCGGGCTGCCCGAGCGCCTCCTCCGCGGTCCAGCCGAACACCGCCTGCGCGCCGGGGAGCCAGTCGACGATGCGGTCCTGCGCGTCGGTGACCAGGATCGCGTAGTCGCGCGCCGCCGCCACGGTCAGGCGGAAACGCTCCCTGCTCGCGCGCAGGTCGCGGACCTGGAGCAGCCGGTCGATCACGGGGCCCAGGATGACGGCATAGGTGCGCAGGAACTTCGTGTCGTCCGGCCCGAAGCGGCGCGGACGCACGTCGTCGACCTCCAGCAGGCCGTACACCCGCCCGCCCGGCAGGACGATCGGCACGTTGGCGAGCGCCACCACCCCCGCCTCGCGCATGAAGGCCGGCACGCCGAAGCGGTCCTCCTCGCCGATGTCCTGCGTGATGACGGGCTCGCCCGCCTCCAGCGCGTAGGTCTCGGACGAGCGCTCGTCCAGCGCCACCCGCGCCCGGCCGACGACATCCTCGTCCCAGCCGACGCCCGCGCGCACCAGCAGGCTGCCCTCCTCGCGGCGTATCTCCAGGACCTTGGCGCGCGTCGTGCCGAGCGCCTCGCTGACGAGACGGCACGCCTCCGTCAGGACGTGGTCGAGATCCTCCGAACGCAGCGCCAGGTCGCCGAAATCGGCAAGGACCTGCTGGCGCCCCAGCAGCTGTTCGCGATCGGTCAAGTCGGCTCCTCGGTTCTGCCCCGGCCCGGCGCCCGTGCGCCGGCCGGGCACGCGCGCGGCCGGCGCGCGCCTGCACGCGCAATCCCGGACCGCCCGCCCGCCGTCCGCGATGCACGGGCCCAGGCCCCGGTCACGGCGGCGCAGGCGGGCCAGCCCGGGGCATGGCGGCGCGCATCCGGCCGGCCGGCCGCCCGGCGGTCGATGCCGGTCCGCGGATGCGCGCGTGTCATTCGTTGCGATCTAGACGTGTCGGCCCGTCCCGGCTGTCAGGTGGCCGACATCACGCCACCGGGGAGACGGTGGGGAACAGCATGGCGTAGCGCCGCGTGACCGCGCGGTAGCACTCGCAGGACGCCGCCTCGAGGGCCTCGCGGTCGAGCACCGTCACGCAGCCCTTGGCGTAGCGGATCAGGCCCGCGCGCTGCAGGATGCCGGCCGTGACCGTGATGCTGGGGCGGTGCACGCCGAGCATCACCGACATGAACTCCTGCGTCAGCAGCATCTCGTCGCCCTGCGTGCGGTCGTGCACCATCAGCAGCCAGCGGGCGAGGCGCTGCTCCAGGTCGTGGCGTCCGTTGCAGGCGGCGGTCTGCATGACCTGCGCCAGCTGCGCCTCGTTGTAGCGGAGCAGCACCGCGCGCAGCTCCGCGCTCTCGTCCAGCTCGGCGCGGAACTCCCGCACGTCCATGCACCACCCCGTCCCGGGGAGCTGCACGATGGCCTCGACGAACGAGACCGGGTTCCCCGACATCGTGGACAGGCCGAGCATGCCCTCGCGGCCGATCAGCCCGACCTCGGCCTGCATCCCGTCCTCCAGGACGGCGACCATCGAGATCATGCCGTCCTCGGGGAAGCACACCGTCTCGAGCACGGCGTCCGGCCGGCAGAGCACGTCGCGCAGGATGAGCGGGACGTTCCTCAACCTCGGCATGAGCCGTGCCAGCATCTCGGGAGGCAGGGCGGCGAGCAGGCGGTTGCGGACCGGAAGAGGCTGGGACGTCGGCAACAGGCACCTCGCGCTCGAAAACGGCAGAACGCATGGTTCTGTCATTCCCGGGCGGCGCGGGCACTCATCCAGGTTGTCTTCCGGGTCGAGGGACCGGCTCGCACGCCGAGGTGATGGGACATCGCGAGCAGGGTCACGGGCCGGCGCGCACGGCGGCCCGGCAGCGGCGGAACGGAAGGACAGGGCGCCGGATCGTGCGCGCCGGGCCGGCCACCGTGTCGTCCGGGTGCCGGGCGCCGCGGTTCCGCCCCGGCGTCAGGCGCGCGTCATCGCCCGGCCGCGCCGCATCCGCCACGCCTGGACCTTGAACGCGACCCACGCGACGGCGCCCGCGATCAGCACCACGGGCAGCAGGGTCGCCACGAGCCACATCGCCAGCGCCGCGCCGATCACCGCCAGGCCGACCAGCGCGACCAGCACGGCGGCGACGCCGATGCGCAGGCCCCAGGCGGGCCGGGCGCGCGGCACGGCGAAGCCACCGTCCAGCGTCATGTCCAGGGTCGGCGTGGCCGGCTGCGACCAGGGCGACGGGCGGGCGGGGCCTTGCTTGATCATGCCGTGGAAGTTGGTCAGCCCACCCGTGCCAGTCAAGGCTGCCCGCGCCGCCGCGAAGCGGGCCGGCGGCGTCCCGGCCATGCCTGGAGCCACGAACCGCGCCCCCTCCCCGCCGCGAAGCAGGAAAGCATGTCCTTTCCTGAAAGAAAGAACCAAGGAACTTCTGCCCATTGGTGCCGGACCAACCGGGCGCCGCCCATGCCCATGTGCAAAGTCTTTTTGCTTCTTTTTCTTCAGAAAAAGAAGGCCTTGCTTCCCTTCCCCTTCAAGGAGACCCCTGCCCGCCCTCAGCCCGCCCCCGGCTTCCCCTCGTCCGCCGCGCGCCACAGGTACCACGCTGCCGCCGAGCGGTACGGCGCGAGGGCGAGCCCCAGCCGCCCCAGCTCGGCGGGCTTCGGCTGGGCTGCCAGGCCGTGGATGCGCCGCCAGCCCTCGCGCACGCCGAAGTCGTCGACCGGCAGCACGTCCGGCCGCCCCAGCGTGAAGATCAGCAGCATCTCCACGGTCCAGCGCCCCACGCCGCGCAGCGCGGTCAGCCGCTCGACGAGCGCCTCGTCCGACAGCCGCGCCGCCGCCCGCCGGGTGGGCACCGAGCCGCCCACCGCCGCCTCCGCGATGCCCCGGATCGCCGCGACCTTGCCGCCCGAGAACCCGCACGCCCGCAGCGTGTCCGGCGCCACGGCGAGCAGCCGCTCCGGCGCGGGGAACGCCTCGCCGGGGTGCAGCGCCAGCATGCGCCCCAGGATCGCCTCCGCGGCGCGCCCGTGCAGCTGCTGGTGGGCGATGGCGCGCACCAGCGCCTCGAACGGCTCGCGACGGCGCTCCACCACGAGCCGGCACGGCCCGACCCGCCCGACCAGCTCGGCCATCGCCGGGCCGCAGCCGCACAGGTGCTCGCGCGCCGCGCGCAGCCCGCTCAAGGCAGCCGCGCCAGCCGCTCCGCCAGCAGCGCGAAGAACCCGTCCGCGTCCAGCCGGTCGAGCAGCACCGCGTTCGCAGCCCCCGTGCGCCCGCGCCGCTCGACCACGGTGCGCCCCCGCGCGACGCCGTCGAGCAGCACCTCCACCCGCGCCGGCACCGTGGCGAACAGCGACGGCGCCGCGAGCCACGCGATCGTGCACGGGTCGTGCAGCGCCACGCCCCCGAGCCGCGGCGAGGGCGGCACCGACGCCAGGATGTCGCACGCGGCCTGCAGGCACCGCCCGCCGCCGACCGCCCGCAGCGCCGCGACCCGCGCCGGCGTGACCAGCGCCTGCGCCGTCAGCTCCAGCGGCGCCAGCACCACCTCGCACCCGCTGCCCAGCACGATCGCCAGCGCCTCCGGGTCGCTCCAGGCGTTGAACTCCGCCGACGCCGTGACGTTGCCCTCGCCCGCGGCGCCGGCCATCAGCACGACCCGCGCCACCTTTGCCGCCAGCCCCGGCTCGCTCGCCAGCGCCAGCGCCAGGTTGGTCGCCGGCGCGATCCCCGCCAGCGTCACCGGCCCCTCCGCCTCGCGCAGGATCCGGCGCAGCGCATCCACCGCCGCCTCCGACGACGGAGCCGGGCCGTCGGGCAGCACGACGCCGCCCAGCCCCGCCTCGCCGTGCACGCGCGTCTCGGACATGAACCGCCCCCGCAGCGGCCGGTCCGCCCCCGGGTGCACCGCGACCCCGCACCCCGCCAGCCCGAGCACCGCGCAGGCGTTGCGCACCGTGTCGCGCAGCCCGACGTTGCCGCCGGACACCGTCACCGCGGCCAGCCCCAGCTCCGGCGACCCCGCGCACAGCAGCAGCGCCACCGCGTCGTCCGTCCCCGGGTCGCAGTCCACGACCAGCGCCACGCGCGCTACCCGATGCGCGGCAGGTGGCAGTCCGCCGGCAGCGCGCCCTCGTAGCGCGTCCAGATCTGCGTCTGCCCGAACAGCGGCAGCCCGATGTAGCCGCGCAGGTGCAGCAGCGTGTCGCGCCCCAGCCACAGCTCGGCGTCATACACCTTGCCGTTGTTCGGGTTGATGATGTCGCCCTTCCACAAATTGGCGTCGGCGGCGCGGAAGTCGCGGATGATCGTCTCGCGGCACTCCGGCTGCCCGTGCAGGTCGAGCGGCTCGCCCCGCGCCGGCCAGTCCGCCATGCCCACGATGCGCCCGCACAGCCTGTCGCCGCACGGCTCGATGTCGATCACCGTCGACCTGTCCTTGGTCAGCCAGCGCCCCGCCACCGAAGGCGCCGCCTGCGCCAGCACCGGGCGCGCCGCCGCCAGCGACACCGCCAGCACCGCCGCGAGCCTCAGGGCCGCCAACATGCTGCCAACCACGCCGCCCTCCCCGCCCGGATGGGCGCAGTATCCCCGCGCGAAACGCTTTGTCCAGCGTGCCGAAAGGCAGGCAAGGCCGGGCTCTGCCCGGACCCGCCAAAGGCCGGAGGCCTTTGGAAACCGCGACTTAGGGCAGGCTCCCATAGGCGTCAGGCGGCCTGCAGCAGCGGGTCCAGGCCGCCCGCACGGTCGAGCGCCACCAGGTCGTCGCACCCGCCGATCCCGCGCCCGTCGATGAAGATCTGCGGCACCGTCGTCTGCCCGCCAGAGCGCCGCACCGCCTCCGCACGCTCCGGCGTGCCGTGCTGCGCCTTGATCTCGACGACCTCGACGCCCTTGCCGCGCAGCAGCTTGAGCGCGCGCGCGCAATAGGGACACCACGCCTGCGTGTAGACCTCGACCTTGACCATGCTCACTCCTCGAATTCGTCCCACGCGCCGGGCCCGTGCGCCCCATCTGGCACCGAACCCTCCTCATCTCCACCCCGGTCGTCGCGCCTGCCCCGCCCCTCGCCCGCCCGCGCCGCCGCCAGCACGTCCACCGACGCCGCCCCCGCCGCCAGCAGCGCCGACGCGCACGCCGCCGCCGTCGCCCCCGTCGTCAGCACGTCGTCGACCAGCACCACCCTGCGCCCCGCCAGCATCGCCCGCCGCCGCGGCCGCACCACGAACGCGCCCTGCGCCGCATCGCGCCGCTCCTCCGCGCTCCGCCCCCGCATCGACGTCGCCGGCCCCGCGCGCGCCAGCACGTCGTGCCCGACCTCGCGCCCGCCGATCCGCCCGAGCCGCGCCGCCAGCAGCCCCGCCTGGTTGTATCGCCGCCGCAGCAGCCGCCAGCGGTGCAGCGGCACCGGCACCAGCAGGTCCGCCTCGCGCAGCAGCGTCTCCCCCGCGCGCGCCATGTGCCCGGCCAGCAGCCGCGCCAGGTCGGCGCGGTCGCCGTACTTCAGCCCCAGGATCAGCCCCGCCGAACGCCGGTCGTAGCGCAGCGCCGCCCGCGCCCGCCCCCACGGCGGCGGCGCCTCGCGGCAGTCCTCGCACCGGCGCGCCGCCCCGCCCATCGCCTCGCTGGCGAACGCCCGCCCGCACCCGCCGCAGCACGGCTCGCGCAGGAACACCAGCGCCCCCCAGCACGCAGCACAGAAGCTCCCCGCGCGATCCACCGGCCGGTCACACGCCGGACAGTGCGGCGGCAGCAGCAGGTCGAGCGCCGCCCCCGCGCCGCGCACCACCCCGCGCCGCAGCCCCGCGGCCCCCGAACGCGCACCCGGCTCCGCCACCCCGTCCTCCCGCAACCGGCACCCGGGAGAAATGCCCGCCCAGGTTGCATCCCTATGGGCGCGACGACCTTGCATGTCACGCCTCGTGCCGCACATCCTGGCCCATGAGCGACGCCCGCATCTTCGACCGCGCGGCCGTGCGCCGGCACCGCGACCGCGCCGCCGCCGACCTGGGCACGGCGCCCGACGTGCTGCGCGAGGTCGCCGACCGCCTGCTCGACCGCCTCGACGACACGACGCGGCGCTTCACCGCGGCGCTCGACGTCGGCGGGCGCGGCGTGGTGGCGCCCCTGCTGCGCGCGCGCGGCATCGGCGTGGTGAGCTGCGACCTGTCGCCGCGCATGGCCGCGCTGAACGGCGGCCCCGCCGTGGCCTGCGACGAGGAGATGCTGCCGTTCGCCGCGGAGAGCTTCGACCTCGTCGTGGCCAACCTGTCGCTGCACTGGGTCAACGACCTGCCCGGCTGCCTGGTGCAGCTGCGCCGCGCGCTGCGCCCGGACGGCCTGTTCCTGGCCAGCGTGCCGGCGCTCGGCACGCTCGACACCCTGCGCGCCGCGCTCACCGAGGCCGAGCTGGACCTGTGCGGCGGCGCCTCGCCCCGCGTCTCGCCCTTCGCCGAGCTGCGCGACTGCGCGGCGCTGCTGCAGCGCGCCGGCTTCGCCATGCCCGTCGCCGACGCCGACGACCTGACCCTGCTCTACGCCGACCCGCTGGCGCTGCTGCGCGAGCTGCGCGCCGCCGGCGAGTCCAACGCCGTGCTGCTGCGCGACCGCCGCACCCCGCCGCGCGCGCTGTTCCCCGCCGCCCTGGCCGCGATGCCGCAGCGCGACGGCCGCCTCGCCGCGCGCCTGCGCCTGGCCATGCTCACCGGCTGGGCGCCCGGCCCCGACCAGCGCCCGGCCGCCGCCCGCGGCAGCGGCCGCGTGAGCCTCGCCGACTTCCTCGGCCGCCCCGACCCCGCGCCGTGAGCCGCGCCGCGCCGTCGCGTCACGCACGGCGCGCCCTGGCCCGCGGCGTCCGGACAGGCTACGCGGGCCGCCCCCGGACCCCGGCGTCCGCATCGCCGCGAAGGACGACACCCTGCCCCACCGATCGGTCCGCCTCGCCCTGCTGGCCGGCGCCGCCCTGCTCTGCGGCTGCGCTGCCCGCCCCCCTGCCGCACCCCCCGCCGCGCCCCTCGACGCAGCCGCCCCGGCGGACGACGCCGCGCAGGCCGCCCCGCGCCTGGACGACGCGAACATGCTCCCCCGCCCGTACTGAGCCGCCCCGCCCGCCGGGCAGGCTGGCCCGGGCGTGCGAAGCGGTCCAACATACAATGGTATGAAATCCCCGCTTGCCCCCGCCCTGTCCGGCCTGCGCCGCCGCTGGCTTCCCTGCGCCGCCCTGATGGTGCTGGCCTTCCCGGGCGCGTTCCGGCCGTCGGCGGCCGTGGACGAGGGGGCGGACGCCGGGCGCTCCGCCTTCCGCCGCCCCGTCGAGGCGCCGTACACGGCCGCCAACCCCTACACCCGCGCCAAGGCCGAGCTGGGCCGCACGCTGTTCTTCGACCCGTCGCTGTCCGGGCCGGGCACCAAGTCCTGCGCCAGCTGCCACAACCCCGCGCTGTCCTACGGCGACGGGCTCGCGGTCGAGGTCGGCGTGGGCGCGCGCACGACCGGCGCGCGCACGCCGACCCTGCTCGACGTCGCCTGGATCGAGGTGGCCGGCTGGGACGGCCACTTCGCCACCGTCGACGACGTGACCCTGGCCGCGATCGCCAACCCGAACATCATGGGCGGCAGCGTGGATGCCGTGCTGGCCCGCCTCGCGGCCACGCCGGGCTACCGCCGCGCCTTCGCCGACGCCTTCCCCGGGCGCGCGATCGACCGCGCCACGCTGCGCGACGCGGTCGGCGTCTACGTCCGCACCATCGTGTCCGGTCCCGCCCCGTTCGACCGCTGGGTGGCGCACGACGAGTCCGCGATCAGCGCCTCCGCCAAGCGCGGCTTCGCCCTGTTCGACGGCCGCGCCGGCTGCTCGGGCTGCCACGTCGGCTGGTCGTTCACCGACGGCTCGTTCCACGACATCGGGGTCGCCGGCGACGACGTGCCCGGCCGCGGCGCGCTGTTCCCCACCTCCGTGAAGCTGCAGCACGCCTTCAAGGTGCCGACCCTGCGCGACGTCGCCCGCCGCGCGCCCTACATGCACGACGGCTCCTACCCCGACCTCGGCACCGTGCTCGACCTCTACGACCGCGGCGGCACCGACCGCCTGAGCCTGTCCGAGCAGATCCACCCCCTGAACCTCGCCCCGGGCGAGCGCGCCGACCTCCTCGCGTTCCTCGACACCCTGACCTCGGACCCTGCCCCGGTCGCCGTGCCCGTCGTGCCCCGCCCCTAGAACCGCGCCTCTTCCCTGGCCCGCAGAAAGAAAGCGAGTTCTTTCTTGAAAGAAAGAACCAAAGAACTTTGCCAATTCGTCCGAGTTCAACCGGGCACGTCCAACCCTGATTTGCAAAGTCTTTTTGCTTCTTTTTCTTCAGAAAAAGAAGGCCTTGCCTTCCTGATGCTCCATGTCCGCCGCAGCCGCGCAACCTTGCGTGGGCGGCGGCACGCCCTTCGCGCGCGTGCTATGCCCTCGCCCTGGCCAGGCGGCCCGGGAGCATCCGAGGTGGACCACGACGACCCAGCCCTCTCGCAGGACGGCCCCGACCCTGCCGAGGCGCTGCACCGCCGCCTGAGCGAGGCGTCGCCCGAGCAGCGCCTCGTCCACATCCTGCGCCTGATCGAGGAGGCGGCCGACGCCTGCCTCCGCCTGCCGGAGCTGCGCGGCGCGCGCCTGACCCTGCCCAGCCTGCGCCTGGACGCCGACACGCTGCGCCCGCACGTCGAGCGCGCCGGCGAGGCGCCCGCCTGGTGGCACGCGGAGTCCGGCGCCGCGCGCCTGCACGGCGCCGTGCTGCGCGGCGCGCACCTGCAGGACGCCGTGCTCGACGGCGTCGACCTGACGCGCGCCGACCTCAGCGACTCCGCCCTGCGCTCGGCGTCCCTCAAGGCCGCCTGCCTGGAGGGCGCCAACCTCGCGCGCGCCGACCTCACCGGCGCGGACCTGACCGGCGTGCGCGCCAGCGAGGCCGACCTGCGCGACGCCCTGCTGGAGGACGCCCGCTTCACCCGCGCGGTGCTGCGCTTCGCCCGCCTGGGCGGCGCGCTGCTGGAGCACGCGGACTTCACCGACGCCGACCTGTGGGGCGCGAAGCTGGAGGGCGCCGAGATGCCCTACGCCACGCTGCGCCGCGCGGTGGCGCAGGAGGCGTCCATGGTCGGCGCCGACCTGTCCGGCGCCAGCCTGGAGGAGGCCGACCTGCGCAAGGCCGACCTGTCCGACGCCCGCCTGCGCGGCGCCGACCTGCGCGGCGCGCTCCTGGCCGGCGCGAAGCTCGCGGGCGCCGACCTCAGCGACGCCAGCCTGCCGCGCGCCAACCTCTCGACCTGCGACCTGCGCCACGTCCGCCTCGCCGGCGCCTGGCTGGAGAGCACGCGCATGCGCGTCGACCAGCTCGGCGGCGCGCTCGGCGAGGAGATCGCCGGCGACTTCGACGCCGCCCGACAGGGCTACCTCAACCTCGAGAAGAATTTTCGCGACCTTGGCGTCCCTGACTCGGCGAGCTGGGCGTACCGGCGCGCGCGGCGCATGGGCAAGCGCCACACCCGCGCCCTGGCCCGCACGGCGCTGCGCGAGCGCCGCTGGCGCGACGCCGCGCTAAACCTGGCGCTCACCGCGAGCGACAGCTTCGCCGAGTGGCTGTGCGACTACGGCGAGAGCCTGCCGCGCGTGCTGCGCGCCTTCGTGACGATCCTGCTGTGCTTCGCGGCGTACTACGCGGCGAGCGGCAGCCTGCTGCACGAGGTCGCCGGCCCGAACGGCCCGGTGATGCGCCCGAGCCACGCGCTCGAGGACATCCTGAGCTTCTCGTTCCTGGAGATGTGCACCTCGTCGACCCCCGACATCGGCCTGCACCCCGCGAGCCGCCTGGTCTTCTTCGTCGGCAGCCTGCAGTACATCGTGGGTGTCGTGCTGATCGGCCTGTTCGGCTATGTGCTGGGCAACCGCATCAGACGATAGGGAAACGACCATGAGCGAGCAGACCCAGACCCCCGCCGGAGGCCGCAGGCCCGTGCTGCTGCTCAGCCGACGCGTCCCGCCCGCCACCGAGGCCCGCGCGCGCCGCGACTACGACGTGCGCCTCAACGAGACCGACGAGCCCTACGACGCCGCCGAGCTGCTCCGCCGCGCCGAGGGGGCCGACGCCGTCATCGTCACCCCCGCCGACAAGGTCAGCGCCGAGACCATCGGCCGCCTGCCCGAAAGCGTGCGCGCCTTCGCCACCTTCAGCGTCGGCTACGACCACGTCGACGCCGCCGCGCTCCGTGCCCGCGGCACGCCCTTCGTCAACACCCCCGACGTGCTCTCCCAGGCCACCGCCGAGCTGGCCGTCCTCCTGATCCTGGCCGCCTGCCGCCGCGCCGGCGAGGGCGAGCGCCTGGTCCGCTCCGGCGGCTGGAAGGGCTGGGCGCCGACGATGATGATGAGCGCCCAGGTCTCCGGGGCAAAACTCGGCATCATGGGCATGGGCCGCATCGGCCGCGAGGTCGCCCGCATGGCCCGCGGCTTCGAGATGAAGATCCACTACCGCGACCTGCAGCAGCTCCCCGAGTCCCTCGTCGGCGACGCGATCTTCCACGGCGACGACGACAGCTTCCTCGCCGAGTGCGAGATCCTCTCGCTCAACGCCCCCGGCGGCGCCGGCACCGCGAGCTGGCTCGACGCGGCCAAGATCGCCAAGCTCCCGCAGGGCGCCGTCGTGGTGAACACCGCGCGCGGCACCCTGGTCGACGACGCCGCCCTGATCGCCGCGCTGAAGTCCGGCCGCATCGCCGCCGCCGGCCTCGACGTCTTCGCCGGCGAGCCGAACCTCAACCCCGGCTACCTGGAGCTGGAGAACGCGGTCCTGCTGCCCCACCTCGGCAGCAACCCGCTCAAGACCCGCGAGGCCATGGGCACGCTCGTGCTCGACGGCCTGGACGCGATCTTCGCGGGTCGCGAGCCGGCGAACCTCGTGAAGTAGCGAAGCAAGGCCGGGCGCTGCCCGGACCCGCCAGGGGCGAGCCGCCCCTGGACCGGCGTCTCTGGCGTTCACGCGCCGGCCGGCCTCCAGGTGCGTGGGGCGCCGCCGTCAGCTCACGCCGGCCAGGTCCACGCCGGTGACGCCGAGCAGGGTCACGACCGTGTGGTCCGCGAAGCGCAGCGTCGTCCCGCCCGCAGCGCCTGAGACCGTGGCCGCGCCGCCGTAGCCCTGCGCGAGGACGTGGTCCACGCCCGGCCGGAAGCCGTACACGACGACCTCGCCGCCCGCCTGCCCGTTCACGACGCCGATCCGCTCGCCGCCGCCCCCGTTGAACAGGGTGAGGTTGCCGCTCCCGGCCTGCACGTAGCCGCCGCCCGCGCCACCGACGAGGACGTCCTCCCCCGCGCCCGCGAACAGCGTGGTCAGCCCGCTGCCGCCGTTGATCGTGGCGGCGCCGCTGCCGGCAACCACCGTCGTCCGCCCCGACCCCGCGACCAGCAGATCGGCGCCGCTGCCCCCGAACATCGTGTCGCTGCCGCTGGACGCGGCGCCGCTGAGCGTCTCGTTGCCCGCCGACGCCGCCATCAGCAGGCCGTAGTGCCCGGTTCCCACGAGCAGATCGCCATCGCCGCCCCCGCCGATGGTCGTCGGTCCGGCCGGCGCGCCGAGCATGGTGCCGCCCGGCGTCCGCAGGAAGTAGGGATTGCCCGGGGACAGCGGCTCGTAGCCGTCCAGCACCGGCCCGGCCACCACGACGTTGCCGCCGGCCGTGCCGCCGTAGACCTCGGCCTGCTCGTTGCCGCCGAACACGCTCAACCGGCCCGTGCCGCCGGACACCAGCAGGGTGCCGAACAGGAAGCCGCCCGCGCCCACGCCGCGCGCGCCCGGCAGCTGCACGGGGTTCGTCGTCCCCAGCACGGTGGCGTGGCCGCTGCCGTTGCGCAGCACCAGGCTGCCCGCCCCGCCCTGGAGCATGAGGTCCTGGTCCGACCCGATCACCGTGCCCATGAAGCCGTCGCCGGCCTCGAGCGGCGCCAGTGTCACGCCGGGATCGACCAGCAGGGTGCCGTACGACACCGACAGCGGCCCGGTGCCGCCCGCGCCCTGCCGCGCCAGCTCCACCCCGCCCGCCACGCCGGCATAGGGCACCTCGAACGGCACGAGCGGCTCGCCGCCCGACGTGATGGTCGTGCCGCCGGACCACGCGTTGTCCGCGTTCGTCAGCACCAGCCGGTCCGGCGAGCGGCTCGGCGACGAGAGCACCAGCGCCCCGGCCCCGGTGATCGCGCCCGACAGCGTGCCGGCCCCGGCGATCGTCGCCGTCGCCGTGCCGTCCGCCGCGGTCGCTGGCGCCACCACGATCGAATTGGCGAGCACGCCCAGCGTCCCCGCCAGCGTCGCGTCGGCGCCCAGCGTCAGCGTGCCGGTGCCCAGCCAGCGTAGCACCCGCGTCGAGACACAGCGTCGCCCCGAGGCTGACGTAGGCGCTGCCCGGCGCCTCGACCGATCCGGACGCGAACGACAGCGCCGCCCCCGACGCCAGCTCGACCGCGCCGATCATGGCAAGCGAGAAGGTGCCGACCGCGTGGGTCCCGGCCAGGGTCAGCGTCGAGAGGTAGGGATCGGCCACCGTCAGGCTGGCCGCCGCCCCGCTGCCGGTGACCGTGAAGCCGTACTGCGCGCGGTCGAACACCGCGTCGTCCGCGGCGGTCGGCACGCCCTCGCTCCAGTTCGACGCCGTGTTCCAGTCGCCCGAGCCGGCGATCCAGTGCGTGACAGTCACCCGCGCCTCCGTCGATCGATCGGGGCGCGAGCCGGCCGCCGGGACGGGGCCGCGCCGCGCATCGCCGCGCGATCCTGCCCGTGCCGCGCCGCAAACACCACCCTGGGTTGAGCGGGGCCACCCCCCCCCCCCCGCCCGCTCAGTCCCGCACGTCCTCGGCCGGCACCGTGTCCTCCTCGCGCCCCTCCACCAGCCGCATCAGCGTCTCCAGCCGGTCCGCCTCGGCGAACGGCTTGTCCGGCCGCAGCCGCGCCACGCGCGGGAAGCGCAGCGCCACCCCCGACTTGTGCCGGCTCGACAGCTGCGCCGCGTCGAACGCGATCTCCAGCACCAGGCCGCGCGCCACCTCGCGCACCGGCCCGAACCGCCCCACCGTGTTGTTGCGGATCCAGCGGTCCATCGTCGCCAGCTCCGCGTCCGTGAACCCCGAGTACGCCTTGCCCACCGGCACCAGCTCGTCGACGCCGCCCGCGCCCTCGCGCCACAGCCCGAACGTGTAGTCCGAGTAGAAGCTCGACCGCTTGCCGTGCCCGCGCTGCGCGTACATCACCACCGCGTCGATGGTCAGCGGGTCGCGCTTCCACTTCCACCACTGCCCCTTCGGCCGCCCCGGCACGTAGGCGCTGTCGCCCCGCTTGAGCATCAGCCCCTCGATCGACGCCGCCCTCGCCCCGTCGCGCCTCTCCCCCAGCTCCGCCACGCTCCCGAACGGGATCAGCTCGGACAAATCCATCCGCGCCGGCCGCTCGCGCGCGAACCACGCCTCCAGCCGTGCCCGACGCACATCGAACGGCAGCGTGCGCAGATCCTCCTCCCCCTCGAACAGCAGGTCGTAGAGCCGCACGAACACGGGGAACTCGCGCAGCATCTTCGCCCCCACGACCTTGCGCCCGAGCCGCTGCTGCAGGTCCGCGAACGGCGCCACCGCCCCCTCGCGCACCACCAGCAGCTCGCCGTCCAGCACGCCGCGGAACCCCATCGCCTCGACGATCTCCGGGAACGCCGCCGACACGTCCTCGGCCCCGCGCGAGTACACCCGCCGCCCGCCCCCGGTGGACACGAGCTGCACCCGGATGCCGTCCCACTTCCACTCCGCCCGGAACGCCGCCGCATCCAGCGCCGCGAGGTCCGGCGCCTCCAGCGGCTGCGCCAGCATCGGCGGCCTGAACACCGGCGCGTCCATGGGGTCCGGCCGCGGCCCGCGCCCCTCGCACCACGCGAACAGCGCGTCGTACGGCGGCGTCAGCCCGTGCCACACCTCCTCGATCTCGTCCGCCGCGATCGCCACCCCGTGCCCCGACGCCAGCTCCGCCAGCGCGATCTTCGCGAGCCTGGCCGACGCCCCCACCCGCAGCGACCCCGTGATCAGCTTGAGCACCGCGTAGCGCACCGAGCTGTCCGAAGCGTCCAGCCACCCCGCCACCACCTGCCCCAGCTCCGCCTTCTCCCCGGCCGCCAGCGTCAGCACCACCTCGGCCAGCAGCGGCGGCGACGCGTTCGTCGGCCGCTCCGGCCACACCAGCGACACCGTCTCCGCGAGGTCCCCCACGAAGTCGTGGCTCCACGCGAACAGCACCGGGTCCACCCGGCTCTCCGCCAGCGCGCGGATCAGCGCCGGCTTGGCCGCGCGGAACGCCAGCTCGCCCGCCATCGCCGCCAGCGCGTAGCCCCGGTCCGGGTCCGCCTCCGCCTCGAAGAACCGCCGCAGCAGCGCCACCTTCGCCAGCCGGCTAGGCGAGAGCTGCAGACGGTCCAGCAGTTCCGCGAATGCGATCACCGCAGGCAAGCCAAGGCAAGGCCAGGGCTCTGCCCTGGACCCGCCAGGGCGAGCCGCCCTGGACCGGCCTCACTTAAGTAGGGGTTTCCAAAGGCGAGCCTTTGGCGGAGTCCAGAGGCAGAGCCTCTGGCCTTTCTCGCTTCCCTCAAGCCGCCACCTCCACGTCCTCGTCGCCGTACCCGATCATCCGCAGCGCCCGCCCCCGTATCCCGCGCAGGCCCGCCGCGTGGATCAGCGCCTCCTCGCTGCCGTGCGTGACCCAGACCTCCGGCGCGGCCACCTCGTCCAGCGTGGCGTTCAGCTCGTCCCAGTCCGAGTGGTCCGAGATCACGAGCGGCAGCTCGATCCCGCGCGCCTTCGCCCTCTGGCGCACCCGCATCCACCCCGACGCCAGCCCCACCACCGGCTCGGCCAGCCTGCGCGCCCAGCGGTCCGCGATCGCCCCGGGCGGCGCCAGCACGATGGCGCCGACCAGCTCCGCCTTCGCCGCCACCGTCGCCGGCCGCAGGTCCCCCAGCGGCACGCCGAGCCGCTCGTAGAGCGCGCACACCGGGATCAGCGCGCCGTGCAGGTAGATCGGCCGGTCCCACCCCGCCTCGCGCAGCAGCGCGATCAGCCGCTGGCACTTGCCGAGCGCGTAGCAGCCGACGACGTGCGTGCGCTCGGGGAACAGCGCGACGCTGGCGACGAGGCGCGCAACCTCGCCGGCGGGCGGGGGGTGGCGGAACACCGGCAGGCCGAAGGTGGCCTCGGTGACGAAGACGTCGCACTCGATGGGCTCGAACGGGGCGCAGGTGGGGTCGCGCACGCGCTTGTAGTCGCCGCTGACGACGGCGCGGCTGCCGCGCCACTGCATCGCGACCTGGGCGCTGCCGAGCACGTGGCCGGCGGGCTGCATCCAGACGTCGACGCCGTTGATCGTGACGTGCTCGCCGGGGCGCAGCGCCTGCTGCACGACGCCGGCGCGGCCCTCGCCCATGCGCACGTCCATGATCGCGAGCGACTCCGCGGTGGCCAGCACGGCCTGGTGCCCTGGCCGCGCATGATCGGCGTGGGCGTGGGTGATGATGGCGCGGTCGACGGGGTTGACCGGGTCGATGTGGAACCCCCCCGGCTCGCAGAACAGGCCGTCCGGCCGGGGGAAGAGCCAGGTGTCGGGATGCGGTGGCATCCGCGGAGTGTGCGGCCACAAACGCCCGCGGCCAAGCCGGGTGGAACTCCCTCGTGCGCCGGTCCAGGGGCGGCTCGCCCCTGGCGGGTCCGGGCAGAGCCCGGCCTTGCTTGCCTCAGTCCGCCGCCTGGAGCTCCCTGACCGCGACCGCGTCCGCCATGTACCCCCGCGTCATCGGCACGACGCCCTCGCGGCGCGCGAGCTGAACCTGGAACACCATGTGCCCGTGGTGGCGGAACGTCAGCTCGCAGGCGGAGAGGTAGAACTCGAACATGCGGCAGAACCGCTCGTCGTAGAGCGCCGCCACCTTCGCCCGGTGCGCCGCGAACCTCGTGCGCCAGTGCCGCAGCGTCTCGGCGTAGTGGAGCCGCAGGATCTCGCAGTCCGTGGCGTAGAGCCCGCTGCGCTCGACCGCGCCGAACACCTCCGAGAGCGCCGGGGAATACCCGCCGGGGAAGATGTACTTCGCGAGCCAGGCGTTGGTGCCGCCGGGCCCGTCGCTGCGCCCGATCGCGTGCACCAGCGCGACCCCGTCGTCGGCGAGGCAGCGCCGGACCACCTCGAAGAACGTCGCGTGGTGGCCCACGCCGACGTGCTCGAACATGCCCACCGAGACGACCCGGTCGAAGACGCGATCGACGCCGCGGTAGTCCGCCAGCTCGAACCGCACCTGCCCCGACAGTCCCGCCGCCTCAGCCCGCGCCCGCGCCACGCCGAGCTGCTCCTCCGAAAGCGTGATCCCCGTGACCCGCACGCCGTGCTCGCGCGCGAGCGTGATCGCCATGCCCCCCCACCCGCAGCCGATGTCGAGCACCTCCATCCCCGGCCGCAGCAGGAGCTTCCTCGCGATGTGCCGTTTCTTCGCGCGCTGCGCCTCCTCCAGCGTCTCGCCGCCGCGCTCGAAATACGCGCACGAGTACTGCCGGTCCTCGTCCAGGAACAGCGAGTACAGCGCCCCGTTCAGGTCGTAGTGGTGCGCCACGTTGCGCCGCGAGCGCCCGGCGGGATTGAACTGCGCGACCCGCCGCCCGAGCCCGCGCGCCCGCTCCACCAGCGCGCCCATGGGGTGCGAGGCGTCCTCCATGTTGAGGAACAGCAGCGCGAGAACCTCGTGGATGCCGCAGCCCTCCGGCACCAGCGAGCCGTCCATGTAGCACTCGCCGAACGCCAGCCCCGGGTTCAGCGCGAGCCCGCGCACCGCGGCGGCGCTGCGCAGCGCGAAGCCCGCCTCCGGCCCCGGCTCGCTGCCGTACACGCGCACGCCGCCATCCGGGTAGCGCACGGCGAGCCGCCCCCGCCTGACCAGCCTCGAGAGGATCGCGTCCAGCAGCTTGCGCATCGCAGCCTCCGTCCTGTCCCCGCGGTATGCGGATAAACGTGGACGCTTGGTAATCACTGTCGGGAGAGCGCCCGCCGCAGCCATGCCGCTTGGCGGCGCGCCCCGGCTGGCCTATCTCCGGCGCATGACCGGAACATTGCCGGAACCCTTCGCCGCCTGGTTCGCCGGGCGCGGCTGGGCCCCGCGCGCGCACCAGCTCGCCATGCTCGACGCCGCCGCCGACGGCGAGAGCGCCCTGCTGATCGCGCCGACCGGCGGCGGCAAGACGCTGGCCGGCTTCCTCCCCAGCCTCGTCGCGCTGGCGTCCGACGCCGGCCACGGCCTGCACACCCTCTACGTCTCGCCGCTCAAGGCGCTGGCGACCGACATCGCCCGCAACCTCCTCGCCCCCGTCGCCGAGATGGCCCTCTCGATCACCGTCGAGACCCGCACCGGCGACACCCCCGCCGACCGCCGCAAGCGCCAGCGCGAGAACCCCCCCGACATCCTGCTCACCACGCCGGAAAGCCTCGCCCTCCTCCTGTCCCAGACCACCGCGCCCGCGCTGTTCGCCGGCCTGCGCTGCGTGGTCGTCGACGAGGTCCACGCGCTCGCCGGCACCAAGCGCGGCGACCAGCTCGCCCTCGGCCTCGCCCGCCTGGCCACGCTGGTCCCCGGCCTGCGCGTCGTCGGCCTGTCCGCGACCGTCGCCCACCGCGCCGCCATCGAGGCCTACGTCGGCCTCGGCGGCCCCGTCCGCCTGGTCGAGGAGCCCGCCGGCGCCCCCCCCGAGCTGTCGATGATGCTGCCCGACGGCCGCGTCCCCTGGTCCGGCCGCATGGGCGTCGCCGCCGCCTCCGCCGTGCTCGACCGCATCGCGGGCGCCGGCATGACCATCGTGTTCGTCAACACCCGCGCGCAGGGCGAGCTGCTGTTCCAGGCGCTGTGGAAGCTGAACGAGGCGACGCTGCCGATCGCGCTGCACCACGGCAGCCTCGACATCGGCCAGCGCCGCAAGGTCGAGGCCGCGATGTCGCGCGGCGAGCTGCGCGGCGTGGTGGCGACCTCCTCGCTCGACCTCGGCATCGACTGGGGCGGCGTGGACCAGGTGATCCAGGTCGGCGCCCCCAAGGGCGTCTCGCGCCTGGTGCAGCGCGTCGGCCGCTCCAACCACCGCATGGACGAGAGCAGCCGCGCCATCCTCGTCCCCGCCAACCGCTTCGAGGTCCTCGAGTGCGAGGCCGCCATGCTCGGCGTCGCGGCACGCGAGCTGGACGGCGACCCGCCGCGCCCGGGCGGCCTCGACGTCCTCGCCCAGCACCTGCTGCTGTGCGCCGCCTCCGCCCCGTTCCACGTCGACGCGATGTTCGCCGAGGTCCGCCGCGCCGCCCCCTACGCCGCGCTGTCGCGCCAGGACTTCGACGACACGCTCGGCTTCGTGGAGGACGGCGGCTACGCGCTGCACGCCTACGAGCGCTACCGCAAGCTGTTCCGCGACGCCGACGGATACGTCCACGTCCGCGCCGCCCGCATCGGCCAGCGCGCCCGCATGAACATCGGCACCATCGTCGAGGCGCCGCTGCTCACCGTGCGCCTCGGCGGCCCCCGCGGCTTCCGCCTCGGCGAGATCGAGGAGGGCTTCGCCAACATCCTCGCCCCCGGCCACACCTTCCTGTTCGGCGGCCGCCTGCTGCGCTTCCTGCGCATCCGCGAGACCACGGTGGAGTGCGCCGAGGGCGGCCCCGGCGAGCCGATGATCCCGACCTACGCCGGCAGCAAGTACCCCATGACCAGCAACCTGGCCGAGCGCGTCCGCGCCATGCTGCACGACCCCACGAGCTGGCACCTCTACCCCGACCAGGTCCGCGAGTGGCTGGAGCTGCAGGCCCTGCGCTCCGAGCTCCCCGGCCCCGACGACCTGCTCGTGGAGATCTTCCCCCGCAGCGGCCGCTGGTTCCTGGTCGCCTACTGCTTCGAGGGCCGCAACGCCCACCAGACCCTCGGCCTGCTGCTCACCAAGCGCATGGAGCGCGCCGGCGCCCAGCCGCTCGGCTTCGTCGCCACCGACTACGTGATCGCCGTCTGGTCCGGGCAGGAGCCGCGCGACATCGACTCCCTGTTCGACCAGGACATGCTCGGCGACGACCTGGAGGCCTGGATGGCCGAGTCCTCCATGCTCCGCCGCACCTTCCGCAACATCGCCGTCGTCTCCGGCCTCGTCGAGCGCCACCAGCCCGGCGCCAACCGCAACCGCCGCCAGGTCACGGTCAACACCGACCTGATCTACGACGTCCTGCGCCGCCACCAGCCCGACCACGTCCTCCTGCGCGCCACCCGCGCCGACGCCGCCGGCGGCCTCACCGACCTCGCCCGCCTCGCCGCCATGCTCGGCCGCGTCGCCGGACGCATCCGCACCGTCCGCCTCTCGCGCGTCTCGCCGCTCGCAGTCCCCGTCCTGCTCGACATCGGCCGCGAGACCGTGCGCACCGAGGCCGACGAGGAGGCCATGCTCGCCGAGACCGAGCAGCTCGTCGCCGAGGCCACCGGCGACGCGGTGCCGTCCACCGAGGAGATGCGCGTGCACCCGGTCCACCGCGCCAACCTGCGCCGCGCCCGCCGGCAGCCCACGGCATGAGGAAGCAAGCAAGGCCAAAGGCTCCGCCTCTGGATTCCGCCAAAGGCTGCGCCCTTGGAACGCACCACTTAGCAAGGCCAGTCCAGGGCGGCTCGCCCTGGCGGGTCCAGGGCAGCGCCCTGGCCTTCCTTCGCCCGTGACCGCGACCCTCCCCCTCGCCGGCGAGCGCCTCCTCCTCGACCCCGCCGGCGCCCTGTTCTGGCCCGCCGCGTCGACGCTCGTGGTCGCCGACCTGCACCTGGAGAAGGGCACCGCCGCCGCCCGACGCGGCAGCCTGGTGCCGCCGTGGGACACGCGGATCACGCTGGACCGCCTGGCCGCGCTGCTGGAGCGCTGGCAGCCGTCGCGCGTGGTGCTGCTGGGCGACAGCTTCCACGACCGCCACGCCGCCGCCCGCCTGCCGCCCGAGGAGGCCGCCCGCCTCCTGCACATGGCCGCGCGCGCCGAGTTCGTCTGGGTGAGCGGCAACCACGACCCGCTGCCGCCTGACGGCCTGCGCGGCGCCTCCGTCGCGGAGTGGCGCCACGGCCCGCTCGCCTTCCGCCACCAGGCGCGTCGCGCGCCCTGCGACGCGGCGGCCGAGGTCTGCGGCCACCACCACCCCAAGGCCCGCGTGCGCACCCGCGCCGGCTGGATCAGCCGCGCCTGCTTCGTGACCTCGCCGAGCCGGCTGATGCTGCCCGCGCTGGGCGCCTACACCGGCGGCCTGGACGTGGCGCACCCCGAGATCGCGGCGCTGTTCCCCGACGGCGGCCAGGTGTTCCTGCTGGGCCGCGAGCGCCTGTTCAGCTTCGCGCTCGGCCACGTCGGCGCCCAGGCCACCGCCTGAGCCCGCCCGTCGCGCTTGCCAGGACCGCGCCCCGCCACACATTGTGGTGACAGCAATCCAGACACCCGCAGCACCCCGGCGATCGGCGGCCCCCCGGCGCATCGAGCCGGCAGGAGGACCAGGACGCATGGCGACCAAGGCCGGACCCGCCCGCAAGGGCCCCACCGGCACGACGCTGCTCTGGTTCCGCCAGGACCTGCGCCTCGCCGACAACCCGGCGCTGACCGCGGCGCTGGCCGACGGCGGCCCCGTGCTGGCCGCCTACGTGCTCGACGAGTCCGCCGGCGGCCGCTGGGCCCCGGCGAGCGCGTCGCGCTGGTGGCTGCACCACACCCTCGAGTCGCTCGCCGTCGACCTCGCCAGCCGCGGCGCCAGCCTCGTGCTGCGCCGCGGCCCCGCCACCGAGACCATCGCCGCCCTGGCCCGCGAGTGCGGCGCCACGCAGGTCCACGCCGGCCTGATGCACGAGCCCTGGGCCCGCGCCCGCGACGCCGAGACCACCGAGGCGCTGGCCGCCCAGGGCGCCACGCTGCACCTGCACCAGGTCTCGACGCTGTACGCGCCCGACCAGGTGAAGACCAAGACCGGCTCCGTCTACGGCGTCTACACCCCCTACGCGAAGGCCTGCCGCGCCCTGGGCGAGCCCGCGCCGCCGCAGCCCGCGCCCGATCGCATCCCCGGAGCGAAGCCGCCCGCCTCCGACGCGCTCGCCTCCTGGGGCCTGCTGCCGAGCAGGCCCGACTGGGCCGGCGGCATGCGCGAGACCTGGACCCCCGGCGAGGCCGGCGCCCACGGCCGCCTCGACACCTTCATGAAGCGCGGCGTCGCCGGCTACGACCAGGACCGCAACATCCCCGGCCGCGACACCACCTCGATGCTCTCGCCGCACCTGCACTGGGGCGAGCTGTCCCCCAACCAGGTCTGGCACGCCGCCCGCGCCGCCGGCTCCGGCAAGGCGCTCGACGTGTTCCTCGCCGAGCTGCTCTGGCACGAGTTCTCCGCCTACCTGCTGTGGCACCGCCCGGAGCTGCCCGACGCCCCGCTGCGCCCCGCCTTCGCCGCCATCCCCTGGCGCACCGAGCCCGCCGAGCTGCAGGCATGGCAGCGCGGCCGAACCGGCGTGCCGATCGTCGACGCCGGGATGCGACAGCTCTGGAACATGGGCTGGATGCACAACCGCCTGCGCCTGATCACCTCGTCGTTCCTGGTCAAGCAGCTCCTCGTCGACTGGGTCGCCGGCGAGGAGTGGTTCTGGGACACGCTGGTCGACGCCGACCTCGCCGCCAACAGCGTGAGCTGGCAGTGGATCGCCGGCTGCGGCGTCGACGCCCAGCCGTACTTCCGCGTCTTCAACCCCGTCACCCAGGCCGGCAACTTCGACCCCGACGGCGACTTCGTCCGCCGCTGGGTGCCCGAGCTGAAGGACGTGCCGACCCGCTGGCTGCACGCCCCCTGGGAGGCCCCGCCCGCCGTGCTCGCCAAGGCCGGCGTCACCCTGGGCGAGACCTACCCCCACCCCGTCGTCGACCTCGGCGAGGCCCGCCAGCGCGCGCTCGACACCTTCCGCCGCACCGTCGCGCCGGCCCGGGCCGGAAGCCCCGCGTGATCCCGCGCGACCGGGCGCTGCGCATCGTCGGCGACGTCCACGGCGACGCCCACGCCTTCGCCTTCGCCGCCGACACCGACCGCTTCGTGGTCCAGCTCGGCGACCTCACCGACGGCGGCCCCGACAGCGCCGCCGTGCTGCGCCTCGCCTTCCGCCTGCTCGACGAGGGCCGCGGCCTGTTCCTGCTCGGCAACCACGACCGCAAGCTCGGCCGCACCCTGGCCGGCTTCTCCGTGCGCATGGACCGCGCGCTGCAGGACACCCTGACCCAGCTCGACGAGCCCCTGCGCGCCCGCGCGCTCGCCGAGATCGGCCGCGCCCCCGCCTGGATCGCCGACGGCCCGCGCTTCTTCGTCCACGGCAGCTTCGACCCGCGCATGCTGCACGAGGCCCCGCCCCCGCCGCTCGCCGGCGTGACGCCCCTGCTGTCGCGCGCCCTGTTCGGCCAGACCACCGGCCGCACCCAGGCCGACGGCTTCCCCGAGCGCGTCCTGCGCTGGGTCGACCGCATCCCCCCCGGCATGACCGCCTACGTCGGCCACGACCGCCGCAGCACCGACGGCCGCCCCCTCGTCAAGGAAGGCGCCCTGGGCGGCACCGCCATCTTCGTCGACACCGGCGCCGGCAAGGGCGGGCACCTGTCCTGGATCGACCTGCCCGCCGCGTAGGAAGCAAGGTCGAGGCTCCGCCTCAAACTCCGCCAAAGGCTGCGCCCTTGGAACGCACAACTTAAGTGAAGCCAGTCCAGGGCGGCTCGCCCTGGCGGGTCCGGGCAGAGCCCGGCCTTCCTTACTTCCGCCGCGGCCCGTAGTACGTGCAGCTCTCGCCGTTGCTGTCCCGGTGCACCGCGACCCGCACCAGCCCCGCGCACGCCGGCTCGACCACCCGCCAGATCCACGCGGACAGGTTCTCCATCGTCGCCGGCCCCAGGTCCGCGACGTGGTCGAGGAACCGGTGGTCCAGCCCGTCGCGCGCCGCCTCCAGCGCGCGCTCGAACACGCCGAGGTCGACGACCATGCCGCTGGCCGGGTCCGCCTCGCCGCGCACCGTGACCTCGGCGCGATAGGAGTGCCCGTGGATGCGCCGGCTCGGCTCGACGTCGATCGCGCGGTCGAGCGTGTGCGCCGCCTCGAAGCGGAACTGCTTGGACAGCTCGAACATCAGGCGATCCCGATCATCTTGTGCATCTGCACGCTGAGCCGCCACCGCGGATGGCTCAGGCAGTACGCCACCGCCGCCGCCGTGTTGGCCGCCCGGTCCGGCCCGTCCATCGGCTGCAGGAAGTAGTGCGCGAACTCCGTGCCCTCGAAGCGCTCCGGCATCAGCTCCGGCTGCGGGAACACCAGCTTCAGCTCCGCCCCGCTCGTCTGCACCATCTCGGTGCCCGCCTTCGGGCTGACGCACACCCAGTCCACGCCCGCCGGGGCCGCAATCGTCCCGTTGGTCTCCACGGCGGCAATCAGTCCGCGCGCATGGATGGCGTCCAGCAGCGCGTCGTCGACCTGGAGCAGCGGCTCGCCGCCGGTGAACACGACGTATCCGCCCGGCCCGCCCGGCCACAGCGACGCGATCGCGTCCGCGAGCGCCGCCGCGTCGGCGAAGCGCCCGCCGCCCTGCCCGTCGGTGCCGACGAAGTCGGTGTCGCAGAAGCGGCACTGCGCGGCCGCGCGATCGGCCTCGCGCCCCGACCAGAGGTTGCACCCGGCGAAGCGGCAGAACACGGACGCCCGGCCGGACTGCGCGCCCTCGCCCTGAAGCGTCGCGAACATCTCCTTGACGGCATATGTCACGATGCGCCGTGAGGTAGGGCGCACCCGCCGCCAAGGCAAGGCCAAAACCGCAAACCGCCAGCAGGCAAGAAAGAAAGCGAGTTCTTTCTTGAAAGAAAGAACCAAAGAACTTCCACCCATAAGAAAGCGGCTCGTGTCGTGCCACCGCCGCCAAACGTGCAAAGTCTTTTTGCTTCTTTTTCTTCAGAAAAAGAAGGCCTTGCTTCCTACACCTTCTCCCCCGCCTCCATCGCCGCGAGGAACGCCCCCGCGCGTGCCCTGAGCGCGCCGAGCTTCTCCGGCGCCATGCGCTGCATGGTCTTCACCGGCATGGCCATCCTGTGGTTGCCTGCGAACACGTCGGCGTGGCGCGCGATGAAGTCCCAGTAGAGCGCGTTGAACGGGCACGCCGACTCGCCCGTGGCCTCGCGGACGTCGTAGGCGCAGCCGGCGCAGTAGTCGCTCATGCGGTTGATGTAGGCGCCCGACGCGGCGTACGGCTTGGACCCGATGGTGCCGCCGTCGGCGAACAGCGCCATGCCGCGCACGTTGGGCATCTCGACCCACTCGTAGGCGTCGGCGTAGACGATCATGTACCACTCGTCGACCTGCGCCGGATCGAGCCCTGCGAGCAGCGAGAAGTTGCCCGTGATCATCAGCCGCTGGATGTGGTGGGCGTAGGCGTGCTCGCGCGTGCCGAGGACGGCCTGGCGCACGCAGTTCATCCGCGTCTCGCCGTCCCAGAAGAACTGCGGCACCGCGCGCACGGCGCCGAGCGCGTTCCTTTGCCCGTACTCCGGCATGTGCAGCCAGTAGATGCCGCGCACGAACTCGCGCCAGCCGAGCACCTGGCGGATGAACCCCTCGGCGGCGTTCAGCGGCACGTGGCCGGCGCGGTAGGCGTCCTCGGCCGCCTGGCACACCTCGCGCGCGAGCAGCAGCCCGCAGTTCATCGACGTCGACACCAGCGCGTGGAACAGCGCCGGCGCGCCGGTCTTCATCGCGTCCTGCCAGTCGCCGAACTGCGGCAGCCGCCGCGCCACGAAGTCCGCGAGCGCCTCGTGCGCCTGGCGCGACGTGACCGGCAGGCTGAACCCCTCGACCTCGCCGAAGTGCCCCGCGAACCGCTCCGCCACCAGCGCCATCACCTCCAGCGTGACCGCGTCCGGCGCGAACTCGGGCGTGGCCGGCGCCTCCACCCCTTTCGGCAGCTTCTTGCGGTTCTCGGCGTCGTAGTTCCACTGCCCGCCCTCCGGCCCGCCGCCGTCCGGCCCCACGCCGTCGAGCAGCACGCCGTGCGTGCGCCGCATGTCGCGGTAGAAGAACTCCATGCGCAGGGACCGCCGCTCGCGCGCCCAGGCCACGAAGTCCTGCACCCGGCACAGGAACCGCGTGTCGTCGCGTATGTCGACCTCCACGCCCAGCGCCTCGTGCCAGCGCCGCATGTCGTCGAGCAGCCGCCACTCGCCGGGCTCCGTGACCACGACGCGCCCCGGCCGCAGCCGCGCCGCCGCGCGCATCACCTCGCCGCGCAGGCTGTGCGTGTTGTCGGGATCGTCGAGCCGCACGTACTCGACGCGCACCCCGCGCGCCTCCAGCGCCCGCGCGAAGTGCCGCATCGCCGAGAGCACGAGCACGATCTTCTTCTTGTGGTGCCGGACGTAGCGGCACTCCTCGTCGACCTCGGCCATCAGCACCACGTCGCGCGCGCGATCGAGGTCCTCCAGCGCCGCCAGCGACGCGCTGCACTGGTCGCCCAGCACCAGGCGAAGCGTCGCGATCCCGTCCAGCCCTGCCATGCCCTGCCCCCGTCGTTCCGCGAAGGTGGCGGCGCGGCCCGGACCGGCAAGGCCACGCGTGGCGCGAGGCCGCCGGGACCCCTTCCCGGGGCGGCGGCGCTTTCGCGGACACGGCGTGGGACAAGCCCGGATCTTCGTGGCAGTGTCGCTGCCATGCGCCAGCTCCTCCTCCTGCGGCACGCCAAGTCGTCCTGGGACGACCCCAAGCTGCCCGACCACGCGCGGCCGCTGAACCCGCGCGGCCGACGCGCCGCAGAGTCGGTGCGCGAGGCCCTCGCCGGCCTCGGCCTGCGCCCGGACCTGGTGCTCGTGTCCTCCGCGCGCCGCACCCTGCAGACGATCGAGGCCCTGGAGCCCTGGGACCCCGCGCCCGCCGTGGTGCCGCTCGACGCGCTCTACCTCGCCAGCGCCGCCGACCTGCTCGCCACCCTGCAGTCCGCCACGCGCGACGCCGCCTGCGTGCTGCTGGTCAGCCACAACCCCGGCCTGCACGACCTGGCCCTGCTCCTGTCCGGCCCGGACTCCGACCCCGACGCGCTGGCCCGCCTGGAGGAGGCCTACCCGACCGCCTCGCTCGCGGTGTTCTCGCTCCCCGGCCCCTGGCCCGACCTCGCCCCCGCCGGCGCCACCCTGCGCCGCTTCGTCCGCCCCGAGGACCCGCCCGCCGCCGCCCAGGCATGACCCGCGACGCCGGCGACGCCGACCCCGAAGCCCCGCCGCCGCCCATCCCTTCGCCCCCCGCCGCGCCGCCGCTGCACCTCGACCTCTGCCTCGCCCCCGACGACGTCGCGGCGCTGCGCCGCCTCCCCGTGCTCGCCCGCGGCAGGCCCGGCCGCCCCGCCCCGCTGCACCTCGTCTGGCACGACAGCCCGTCCGACCCGCTCGCCCCCCGCCTCGCCCTGCGCGAGTCCCGCCAGGGCGACGCCCCCGCCACCTGGCGCCTGGAGCACGCGACCCCCGCGCGCCACGACCGCCACGGCCCCGCCGTCCTCCCGCCGCCCCTCGCCGAGGCCGGAACCCCCGCCTTCCCCGGCCATGCCCTGCCCGGCGGCCTCGTCCCGGTCGCCGCCTTCCGCGGCACCACGCGGGCCTGGTCGCTCCCCGACGGCGCCCTCGTCACGCTCGTCGACGGCACCCTGCGCGCCGTGAGCGAGGAACGCCCCGCCTGCCGCCTGTCGATCCGCGCCGAGCACGCCGCCGCCGCCGCCCTCGCCCGCCTGGTCGCCGCCCGCGTCCGCGTCGAGCCGCCCGGCGCCACCCTGGCCGCCGAGGCCCTGCTCCTCGGCCGCGCCGCGCCGCCCCCCGCCCCGCCCGCCGCCCGCGTCCCCGCCGGCGCCACCATCGAGCACGCGCTCTGCCTCCTGCTCCGCCACCTCGGCGAGTCGGTGCGCTTCTGGCTCGCCCGCATCGTGGCGCCCGACGCCGACGGCTTCTCCCCCGTGCCCGTGCACCAGGCCCGCGTCGCCTGCCGCCGCCTGCGCTCCGCCCTGTCGCTGTTCCGCCGCGCCGCCGACGCCCCGGAGCTGCGCGCCCTGTCCGCCGCCCTGCGCGACCTCGCCGGCCTGCTCGGCGCCGCGCGCGACTGGGACGTGTTCCTCGACGGCCACGTCGCCGCCCTCCTCCGCGCCATGCCGCAGGACCCCAGGCTCGCCCGCCTCCACGCCGCCGTGGTGCGCCAGCGCGCCCTCGGCTACCGCGCCGTCGCCGCCGACCTCGCCGCCGGCCGCTGGCGCCCCCTCGCCCTGGAGCTGGCCCTGCTCCCCGAGCTCCGCCCCTGGCGCGCCGACGCCCCGCCCGAGCGCCTCGCCACCCTCGACCTCCCCGCCCAGCCCTACGTCTCCCGCCGCCTCGACCGCGCACTCTCCGCGATGCTCCACGCCGGCAAGCACCTGCGCGACCTGCCCGACGAGCAGCGCCACGACCTGCGCAAGGCCGGCAAGCGCCTGCGCTACGCCGCCGAGTTCTTCGCCCCCGCCTTCCCCGCCGCGGGCTCGCGCCGCTACCTGCGCCGCCTCGCCGCCCTGCAGGAATCCCTCGGCCTGCTGACCGACGGCGCCGTCGCCGCCACCCTGCTCGCCAGGCTCGGCCCCGCCGGCAGCGGCTTCGCGGGCGGCGCCGTCCTGGGCTGGCTCGCCGCCGAGGCCGCGCCGGCGGGCGACGCCGCGGAGCGCGCCTGGAAGCGGCTGCGACACGCGGAGCCGTTCTGGCGCTGAGGCCAGCGAAGCAAGGTCGGGCCCTGCCCGAACCCGCAAAGGGTCCGAGGACCCTTTGATCCCATTACTTAAGGTAAGCCATCCAAGGGGCTTCCCTTGGCGGAGTCCAGAGGCGGAGCCTCTGGCCTTGCTCCCTCCGCGCCGCTCACCGTTGCGTGTGGCGCCCGGGAGCGCTACGCACGCACAGGTAGGCACGTCGATCGGACCCGACTCCCGAAGCGCAGGCAGGTGCCATGTCCATCAGCTCCCCGCGCCGCATCTTCCGCCGCGCCGCCCAGCCCGCGGGCCCCCGCCTCCTCCGCGCGGCGCTGTGGATCGCCGTGCCGGTCGGCCTCGCCGCCGCCGGCGCCGCGGCGCTCCCCGCCGTGTCCGGCCTCGTGGCCGCGCGCCAGCCCCTGCCCACGGCGACGACCCTGACCGCGGACGCCGCCCAGGTCGCGGTGGTCGACGGCGACACGCTGCGCCTGCGCGACACGGTGGTCCGCCTGCGCGGCGTCGCCGCACCCGCGCGCGGCACCGGCTGCGGCCAGGCGGCCGGCGCCCCCCTGGACTGCGGCGGGCGGGCCAGCGTGATCCTGGCCGGCCTGGTGTCGCACGGCCCGACGGAGTGCCGCCTCGACGGGCGCGACGCCAGCGGCCGGCCGCTCGGCCTGTGCCGCTCGGGCGGCGTGGAGATCAACCGCGCCGTGGTGGAGAGCGGCTGGGCCACCGCCGAGCCCGACCAGCCCGCGCTCGACATCGCCGAGCACGCCGCCCAGGCGCAGCGCCGCGGACTGTGGGCGCAGGGCCCCGCCACGCCCTGAGCGGCGGCCCCCGCCCACCGCGCCGATGGTGCAGGTGCGAAGGTTGCGCGCGGCTTTGTCTTCTGCCCTAGATGCCGCAAAACCCCGGGATGGCGGCACGCGCCACCCTCGCGGCACAGCATCAGGCAGGACACGCGCATGACCGGCACGCCGAATGGTTCCGTCACCCTCAGGCTCGAAGGCACGGACAGGACGGCGACGCTGCCGCTGATCTCCGGCAGCATCGGCCCCG
>JBPBQS010000162.1:0-30804 GCA_050920955.1 Janthinobacterium lividum
GCGAGGTGGTGCGCAGCTTCACGATCGTGACCACCACCGCCAACGCCGAGATGTCGGCCCTGCACGAGCGCATGCCGGTGATCCTGGAGCGCGACGCCTGGGCGCCCTGGCTCGACGGCGCGCCGGATGCCGCGGCCGCTCTGATGCGGCCGGCGCCGGACGGCACCCTGCGGCTCTGGCCGGTCAGCCGAAGGGTCAACAGCGTGCGCAACGACGGGCCGGAGCTACTGTCGCCGTTCGCGCTGCCGGAGCCTGAGCCGGCGCCTGCGGGGACGAACCCGGCCTGAGGCAGGAAGCAAGCATGGGCTCTGCCCAAACCCGCAAAGGGTCCGAGGACCCTTTGATCCCCTTGCTTAAGAGAAGGCGATCCAAGGGCCCCGCCCTTGGCGGAGTTTGAGGCAGAGCCTCAACCTTGCTTCCTCAGAACCCCCCGAGCGTGGCCACCACCGTGACCACCAGCATCACCGTCAGCATCGCGAACCCCGAGTTCAGCAGCCGCGCCTCCGCCTCGGTGCGCACCTCGGCGTGGCGCGTCGCGACCCGCCACATCACCAGCGTGATCCCGGTGGCGACGCAGCTCGCCAGCGTGGCGACGTTCTGGTCGGTCACGCGCTGGCCTGCCGCGACAGCACGATGCGCGCCAGGTCGCCCACGTTGCGCAGCGAGTCGATGTCGCCCGTGGACAGCTCGATGCCGAACCGCTCCTCCGTCGCCATCATCACCTCGATCTGCTTGAAGCTGTCCCAGCCCGGCACGTCGCGGGCCGACAGCGCGGGCGACACTACCATGTCATCCCGCCCGAACACCGTGCGGAAGATCCCTCCCAGCGCCTCGTACACCTCGGCTTCCGTCACGTCATGCTCCCCTACCCATTCAAGTCCACCCTGTGTACGCGCATCGGCTTCGGCAACCATCGGCTGCCGCGCCTGGTCTCGCGCACACGCCATGCATGCGTTTGTACACGCGTTGCGGTGTTCCGCCATGCCCGGAACCCACGCGCCCCGGCTTGCGGTGGCCTTTCCGCGGAGGCACGGTTCGCCGTCCCAGCCGCGGGAGGAGCGACCGACGTGCCACGTGCCGCCCTGTTCGTCCTGCTTGCCCTGGCAAGTCCCGCGCTCGTGGCCCTTGCGGCCGCACCCCCTGCCGGCAAGGACGCCGCCCCCGCGAACACGCCGGCCTCCCCCGGGGCCACGGCGCCCGTGCGGTCCGAGGCCCGCCCCGATCCGGCCGCCACGCCGTCCGGTGAGGGTCAGCTCGCGCCTGGTTCCGGACCGCCCGCTTCCGACCTCGCGTCCGATCCACGCGTTGCCACCACTCGGCCCGAAGCGGAGCCGGCCGCCAGCGCCGACGCTGCGGGCAAGCCACCGCCAGCAATGCCCGGCGTCCCTGGGGCCGGCACGACCGCCGCGACCCCCGGCCCTGCGGAAGCCGGGGCCGTCGCGGGGAACGGCGCGCCGGCCGCGCCACCGGCCCTGCCGCTGCCGCCCAGCACGGCCCGCCTCGCGGTGTCCGGCGTGCTCGGGCGCACCGTGGACGGGTCGGACGGGCAGGACATCGGCCGCGTGGTCGACGTGCTGGTCGACGGCAGCGGCCAGCCGCGCGCCGCGGTGATCGACTTCGGCGGCTTCATGGGCCTGGGCTCGCGCAAGATCGCGGTGGAATGGGCGGCGTTCAGCTTCCCGCCCGGCGGGTCGGACGCTGTGCTGCGGATCGTGCTCAGCCCGGAGCAGATCAAGGACACCCCGGAGTACGCGGGGCCGGGCAAGCCGGTCACCGTGGTCGGCCCGGGCACCCCCGTACCGCGGCCAGGCCCCTGATCGCCGCCGCTCCGGCCGGGGCACCGGACCGACGCGCGCGACTCGGCCTCGACCTGCTGAACTTCTTCGTCGCCAACCTGCAGACCGCGTTCGGCCCGTTCGTCTCCGTCTACCTCACCACCCAGGCGTGGACTCAGGGGCAGATCGGCCTGGCGCTCAGCATCGGCACGGTGGCGTCGATGGCCAGCCAGATTCCGGCCGGCGCGCTGGTCGACCGCCTGCCCGGCAAGCGCGGCGCCGCGGCGGTGGCGATCCTCGGCGTGATCGGCGGCGCGCTGCTTCTGGCCGCCTGGCCGGCGCGGCTGCCGGTGGCGGCGGCGGAGGTGCTGCACGGCTTCGCGTCCTGCGTGCTCGGCCCGGCGATCGCCGCCATCAGCCTGGCCGCGGCCGAGGCGGGCGGCATCGCCGCGGGCGAGCGCTTCGGCCGCAACGCGCGCTGGGCGTCGATCGGCAACGGCGTGGCGGCCGGGCTGATGGGCGCGTGCGGCTTCTGGATCTCGGCGCGCGCGGTGTTCGTGCTGGCCGCCCTGCTCGCCGTGCCCGGCCTCCTGGCGCTGCGCATGATCCGCCCGCCCGCCGCGCCCTCCTCCGGCCCCGCCATCGCGCCGGGCCCCGTGGCCGCACCGCAGCTCCCGGTGCGCGCGCTGCTGACCGACAGGCGCCTGCTCGCGTTCTCCGCCTGCGTGGCGCTGTTCGGCCTATCCAACGGCGCCATGCTGCCGCTCGCCGCCAGCCAGGCCACCGCGGCGATCGGCGCGCGGGCACAGCTGGTGATCGCGGCCTGCATCGTGCTGCCGCAGCTGCTGGTGGCGCTGCTGTCGCCGGCGGTGGGGCGGCTCGCGGAGCGGCACGGGCGGCGCGGGCTGCTGCTGCTCGGCTTCGCGGCGCTGCCGGTGCGCGGCGTGCTGCTGTCGCTGCAGCTCGGGCCCTACCCGCTGGTCGCGATCGAGGCGCTGGATGGCATCGGCGCGGCCTCGCTCGGCGTGCTGCTGCCGCTGATCGCCGCCGACATCACCCGCGGCACCGGGCGCTTCAACCTGTGCATGGGGTTCCTGGGGCTGTGGACCGCCGGCGCCGCCACGCTGAGCACGGCGCTGGGCGGCCTGATCGCGGACCGGGCCTCGGTCGGCACGGCATTCCTGGCGCTGGCGGGGGCAGGGGCGGCGGGCACGCTGCTGGTCTGGGCGGTGATGCCGGAGACGCGGCGGCCGTAAGGGAAGAAAGGTCGGGCTCTGCCCGAACCCGCAAAGGGCCCGAGGCCCTTTGATCCCTTTACTTTAAGTAAGCCATCCAAGGGGCTTCCCTTGGCGGAGTTTGAGGCGGAGCCTCAACCTTACTCGTCCGACGCCGGCTCCTGCTCCGCGTCGTAGGCGACCTGCAGCACGGTGAGCCACGGGTATCGCGTATCCACGACCGTGCCGTCCGGGCTGGCGAGCTTCCCGTCGGCGGTGACCGGGATGTGCTTCATCGTGACCGCGTCGTCGACGTTGCCGCCCACCACGCTCAGGCTGCCTGCCTGGCGCGCGACCACGATGTCGCAGTGCCCCGGCCACAGGGTGGGGGTGGGCAGGTCGGCGAAGCGCAGGGTGGCGGAGTGCCCGCGTCCCATGCAGATCAGGTCGCCTTCCTGTGGGGCGTAGTCCACCGGGTTGCGCGCACGCAGGATCGGCGAGCCGCCGGACGCGGCCGCGTTGACGTAGGTCGAGTGGTTCGGCGAGTAGGGGAACCGCGTGCCGGCGCCGGCGGTGCGCATCACGTAGGAGATGAACGCGGCCGACCAGGCGTAGTGCGCGTCGTGGGTCGCGTCGAACACGTGGCCGTCGACGTCGTGCTTGCCGGTCCAGCCGGCCTCGCGCTCGCCCGGGTCCTGGCCGATCCACCAGTACTGTCCGACCTGCTGCCAGAGGCCCGGCTGGCGCTCCGGCTTGTCGGCAGGCGCGGGAACGGGGTGGGTGTCGGGCGGATCGTCGTCCACGGGCTGACCGAACATGCGCCACTGCGCCATGGCGATGCCGACCACATCCGCGCGGGTGAACGGCTCGAAGTCGCGGCTGGCGAAGTCGGGCACGCGGTCTGCCGAAACGAGGGGACCGGCGCTGTAGGGCCCCTGCGTGACCGGCGTCTGGCCCGGCACGTTCTTGGGCCTGGAAGAGCACCCTGCCAGGGCCAGCAGGGTCACGGCCACGGCAGTCGTGTGACCGAGGCGGAGGCGCGTTGCACATACGAGAGTCATCATTCGTGGGTGCCACGCCCTCACAGGTCCCGCAACCACCGGCAAGGCCGCTTAACACGAAAACGGGCGACCACACGCGAAAGTTGTGGTCTGCCCGGTTCGTATCCGTCCTCGGCTAGGCTGCGACGACCTGCGTGGCCATGCGGCGCTCGGCGACCTGGGTGCGCATGGACTTCTGCAGCTTCTCGAAGGCACGCACCTCGATCTGGCGCACGCGCTCGCGGGAGATGCCGTACTGCTGCGACAGCTCCTCCAGCGTGGTGGCGTTGTCCTTCAGGCGCCGCTCGATCAGGATGTGGCGCTCCCGCTCGTTCAGCGTCTTGAGCGCATCGCCGAGCAGGGCCTTGCGCCCCGTCAGCTCCTCGCGCTCGGCCAGCTCGCTCTCCTGGCCCTCGCCGTCGTCGACCAGCCAGTCCTGCCACTCGCCCTCGCTGTCGGCGCGGACGGGCGCGTTCAGGCTGTGGTCGGGCGCGGCGAGACGGCGGTTCATGTTGACCACGTCCTGCTCGGGCACGGCCAGCATCGTCGCGATCTTGGTGACCTGCTCGGGCTTGAGGTCGCCGTCCTCGATCGCCTGCATCTGCCCCTTGAGGCGGCGCAGGTTGAAGAACAGTTTCTTCTGCGCTGCGGTGGTGCCCATCTTAACCAGCGACCACGAATGCAGGATGTACTCCTGGATCGCCGCCCTGATCCACCACATCGCGTAGGTCGCGAGACGGAAGCCGCGGTCCGGGTCGAAGCGCTTGACCGCCTGCATCATGCCGACGTTGCCCTCGCTGATGAGCTCGCCGACCGGCAGGCCGTAGCCGCGGTAGCCCATGGCGATCTTCGCCACGAGGCGCAGGTGGGAGGTGACGAGCTTGTGCGCCGCCTCGGTGTTCTCGTCGTCCCGCCAGGCGCGCGAGAGGGAGAGTTCCTCCTCCGGCGTCAGCATGGGGAACTTGCGGATCTCCTGCAGGTAGCGGGAGAGGTTGCCCTCGGGGGCAACGTTGATGACGGCAGCAGCCATGGGTGGGCTCCTTCTCGTCTGGCGCGACGATTTCCCTCCCTTACGGCGGGGGATGGCGTCGGTTCCGGCGATTGGCTCGGGGACGCGATGATCGGCTGTCACGATCCGGACAACCCCCTGATGCAGCGGGGTTCCCGGCAGCCGGGCCGACACCGCACGTCCGCGATGCCGATGGACGTCTTCATAGAGGACCATTGCGGTCCTGTCAACGAAACGCCGCTCCGGATCACGGTATGGTGCAATGCGCAAGAGCCGATCCCGCAAGGCCCCGCGGCGGGAACAAGGGCGCGCACGTGCCGTGGGTCCGCCCTGTTCGCGCGGCCCTAGCCGAGCGACAGCAGCGCCAGCAGCCTCGCGAGATCGGGCGGCGGCGGCGTCTCGAAGGAGAGCGCCGCGCCGGTGCGCGGGTGCGCGAAACCCAGGCGTGCGGCGTGCAGCGCCTGGCGCGGGAAGTCGAGCAGGGCGCGCCGCACGTCCTCGGGCAGCGACTTCGCCACCGCCGGAACGCGGCGCAGGTACACCGGGTCGCCGACGAGCGGGTGGCCGCGCGCCGAGAGATGCACGCGGATCTGGTGGGTGCGGCCGGTGTCGAGCCGGCACTCCAGCCGGGTGACCGCGGCCTCGTGCACGCCGACGGTGCGGTAGCGGGTCAGCGCGTGCTTGCCGCCGCGCGTGACCAGGGCCATGCGCTTGCGGTCGCGCGGGTCGCGGCCGATCGCGCCCTCGATCTCGCCCGCGGGCGGCACCGGCATGCCCCAGGCGAGCGCGATGTAGGCGCGGTCCAGGTCGCGCGCGGCAAACGCGGCGGACAGGGTCGCCAGCGCCTGCTCGGTCTTGGCCACGACCATGACGCCGGAGGTGTCCTTGTCGAGTCGGTGCACGATGCCCGGGCGCCGCTCGCCGCCGATGCCAGGCAGGCTGTCGCCGCAATGCGCCAGCAGGGCGTTGACCAGGGTGCCGTCCTCGTTGCCCGGCGCCGGGTGGACCACCAGCCCCGCCGGCTTGTCGAGCACCAGCAGGTCGGCGTCCTCGTACAGAACCTGGAACGGGATGGCCTGCGGCCGCGGGCCCGCCGGCACCGGGGCGGGCGCGCGGAGCTCGTAGCGTGCGCCCGCGCGCACCGGCTCGGCGGGGTCGGTGGCGGGCGCGCCGTCGCGCGTGACGCGGCCTTCCACGATCAGGGCCTTGACCCGCGAGCGCGACATCGTGCCGATGCCGTCGGCGAGGAAGCGGTCCAGCCGCTGCGCCGCGGCGTCCTCCGGGGCGATGACCTGCAGCGGGGCAGGGGCCTCCTCTGCGGGGCCGGGCGCGGGGCTGGTGTCGTCCATGGCGTGCGGGATAGCCGGGATCGGCCCCGTCCGCGAGGGTCAGGGCGACGAACGGGAAGGAGAGGCTGCATGCGGGCGCTGATGGTTCTTGTCGTGGGGATGGGGGTGCTGATCGTGGCCGGGGTCGCCGGCCTGATCGCGGTGGTGGCGAGCCGCGCGGGGGCGCAGCGCGCGCCGGCGTTCGCGGCGGCGGTGCTGGACGAGCCGGCGGGCACGCGCATCGCGGGGGTCGCGTCGCTGGGCGACGGCCTGGCGCTGCGGCTCGAGGGCGGCGGCGCGGACCGCGTCGTGGTGGTGGACCCGCGGGGGCACGTGACGCGACGGGTGGACCTGGCGCGCTGAGGAAAGCGGCACGCTGTCGCCGCGGTCGGCCGGGGGCCCTGCGAGTCGTCCTGGCCGCCCGCGCAAGAGCGCCGTGGCGGTGCGAGGCCGGGGGTTGCAGGACCTCGGGCAGTACCGTAAGAGACGCGCCGGCCCGAGCAGTCCCGTTCGTCTAGAGGCCCAGGACACCGCCCTCTCACGGCGGTAACACGAGTTCGAATCTCGTACGGGACGCCAGCCTTTCCACTAATGCGCCGATGCTGAAGACCCGGTCCCGTGCGGACCGTGGCCGGTCAGTTCCGCTTCCGCGTCTTGTCGTTCCCGCCCGGCCGCTCCTGCTTCCGCCGGTGCCGTAGCCCGCCTCGTTCGCCCTGGCTGATCGCCTGCTGCTGCAGCACGCCCTCGATGAAACGATCCAGCCGGGTCCGCTCCACGGCCGCGAACTCGCTGTCGGCGTAGCTGTCCGGGAAGTGCTGCGCCAGCCAGCGCCAAGCGACCAGACGCTTGGAGGCCTTCTCCGCCCGCTCCAGCGCCGCCTGGTCGGCACGGTCCGGCGCCGGCAGGTGGCCCGCGGCCGGCACGCCGACCCTGTCGCCGGCAGCATGCTCCAGCCCCCAGCGCAGCAGCCGGTCGATGCCCGCGTCGCGCACGTCGATGGGGCAGAGCGCGTAGGTCCAGCGATCGAGCAGCGGCAGCCCGGTCCCGTCCATGACGGCCGCGATCTCCATCTGCGTCTCCAGGTCGGCCAGCCGGTAGTTCGGATCCGACGGGCGGAGCACGGCGCCGCGGATGCGCCGCAGCGTCTCGAGCAGGCTCGTCGTCCCCAGCTCCTCGGCGATTGCCGCCACGATGCGCCGGTCGGGCGAGACCTGCGGCCGCAGGTCGGCGGGCGGTGCCGGCTCGGTCTCCATCAGGGAGCGCAGCAGGGCCGGGTCGCCGCCGCCCGCGAGCACGGCGACGACGCCCTCCTCGTGCTGCCCGTAGCGCCCGGCGCGCCCGCCGATCTGGCGCACCTCCGACGGCGTGAGCGAGCGTTCCTGCCGCCCGTCCCACTTCGCGAGCGCGGAGAACACGACCCGGCGGATCGGCAGGTTCAGCCCCATGCCGATCGCGTCCGTCGCGACCAGGATGGGCGCGTCGCCCTCGCGGAAGCGCCGGCTCTCCGTGCGCCGCACCTCGGGGCCGAGCGCGCCGTAGATCACCGCGACCGTGCGCCCGCGCGCCGCGAGCTTCTCGCGAAGCGCGAAGATCTCCCGCCGCGAGAACGCCACCACCGCGTCCGCGTCGGTGACCGCGGCCAGCCCGACCGCCTCGGTGGCGACGCGCAGCGGGCTCTTGCGCTCCAGACGCACCACCTCGACCGGCTCGTCGCACAGTGCTGCGATGCGACGGACCAGCGGCAGGCAGTCCGGCGCGCCCAGCACGATCACCTCGCGCGCGGGGATGCCCATGATCGCTGCGGTCCAGGCGGCGCCGCGGTCGGGATCGGCCAGCATCTGCGCCTCGTCGATCACGGCGACGTCCACGGTGCGGCTGGTGTGCGCCATCTCCACGGTGCAGGCGACGTGCCCGGCGCCGGGGAACACCTGGCGCTCCTCGCCGGTCACGAGGCTGGCCAGCACCCCGCGCGCGGCCAGCGCATCCTGGAACTCCAGCGCCAGCAGCCGCAGCGGCGCCAGGGCCGCGCCGCTCGCAGCCGCGGCCAGCCGGTCCAGCGCGTAGTGCGACTTGCCGGAGTTGGTGGGGCCGATCACCACGGTGATGCGCCGCCCCAGCGCGCGCGCCTCGGCAAAATGCGCGGCGTAGCGGTCGAGCCCGGCGCGTCGCGCGATCGTCCCGTTGGAGATGTGCTGCCGCTCCGGCTCGGCGTCGCGCGTGGTCCACCGCGCCACCTTGGGCAGCAGGGCCGCGACCTGGTCCGGGTGGAACTCCAGGTCCTCGATCGTCCTGCCGCCGCGCCGCACCGTGGTGCTGCGCGCGACCGGGATCAGGCCCTCCGCGATCCAGCGCTCGACCAGCCTGCGGGGCGCGCCGAGGAGTGCGGGCAGTGCGTCGGGCCCGACCAGCTCGCCCTCCCACTCGAGCAGGCGGCGCTCCTCGGCCTGCTGCATCTCGCGGGCACGCTCGCGCGCCTGTCGGGCCGCGGTGCGCCGGCTGCGCTCGGTGGCGACCAGACGCTGGCGCAACGCCCTGGCGTCGCCGGGATCCAGGCCGGCCGCGGTCGCGACCAGGTTCGCGATCTCCTGGATGGCCGGAATGCCGGGCGCGCGGCCGGTCAGCGCCTCGACGACCTCGGCGGCTCCCGCGAAGGTCGCGTCGACGTCGCCCCAGCCGTCCGACGCGAGTCGCACGGAGACGGCGGCGCGCAGCCGGTCGAGCGCGGCCGCGTCGCCGACCGGCTCGCCGGCGAGCATGGCCTCTGCCGCCGCCTCGGCATCGGCCGTCGTGGCGGGCACGTCGCCGCTGGCCCTGGCGAGGCCGAGCAGGCGCTGGACGAGGGGCTGCAGCCTGGTGTCTTCACTCATGCGGCGACATATGCGCACGGCGGGGCGGACCGGACAGGTCCGGTGATCAGCCGACCGCCACTCTCCCGCGCCACGCGCCGGAAAGGCAGGCGTCAGTAGCCCCTGCGCCGGTCGAAGCCCTCCGGCACGCGCCCGCTCCGGCGGTAGTCCGCCACGGCCGCCGCGACGATCGCCGCCGCCGAGTCGGGGTTCGTGCAGGCCGCGACGTGGGGCAGCACCGTCACGCCAGGATGCCGCCAGAACGGATGGCCGGCGGGCAGCGGCTCCTGGCCGAAGACGTCGAGCACCGCGTGGCGCAGCCGGCCGGCCGCCAGGGCGTCGAGCAGGTCCGCCTCGACCAGGTGGCCGCCCCGGCCGAGGTTGACCAAGCAGGCGCCGGGCGCGAGGTGCGCGAAGCTCGCCGCGCCGAGGATCCCGCGCGTCTCGGCCGTGAGCGGCAGCAGGTTGAGCAGGATCTCCGCGCCCCCGAGCGCCGTCGCGAGCCCCTCGCCCCCGGCGTGCACCTGCACGCCGTCCAGGCGGGCCCCGGAACGGCTCCACCCGCACACGTCGAAGCCGATCTGCGCGAGCAGCGCCGCCGAGGCGCGCCCCATCTCCCCGAGCCCGAGCACCGCGACGCGCCGGTCGGGGGCCAGGCGGGGCGGATGCTGCCGCCACACCTCCCTGCCTTGCTGCGCGGCATAGACGTCGAGGTCGCGGTGCAGCCCGAGGACCACGGCGGCCGCCGTCTCCGCCATCGCTCCCGCCAGCGCCGGATCGACGAGGCGCACGACGGGCACGTCCGGGAGCGTCGGATCGCCCGCGAGACCGTCCACGCCGGCCCACAGGCTCTGGACCCAGCGCAGGCCCGGCAGGTCGCGAAGCGCGCCGGGACGCGGGTTGGCCACGATCGCCAGCTCGATGGAGGCGCGCTCCTCATGGCATTCCGCCGCGACGACGCGCTCGTCCGGCATGGCGCGAGACAGGATCTCGCACCACGCGGCCTCCTCCGCAGGCGACAGCGAGGTCGCGAGAAGGATCGGCGACCGGCGCACCGTCAGGAGGACTGGAACAGGGCGTCGAGGTCGGGAAACCCCTTGATCTCGATCGGGTTGCCCGAGGGATCGAGAAAGAACATCGTCCACTGCTCGCCGGGCTGGTCCTTGAAGCGCACGCCGGGCGGCAGCGCGAACTCGACGCCGCGTTCGCGCAGCCGCTCCTCCAGGGCGTTCCAGTCGTCGAGCTGCAGGGCGACGCCCAGGTGCGGCATGGGCACGAGATGGTCGCCGACGCGCCCGGTCCGCTCGGTATGGAACGGCTCGCCGAGGTGCAGCGAGATCTCGTGGCCGAAGAAGTCGAAGTCGACCCAGGTGGGCGCGCTGCGGCCCTCCTTGCAGCCGAGGACGCCGCCGTAGAAGCGGCGCGCGTCGTCGAGGTCGCGGACGTTGTAGGCGAGGTGGAAGCGGCTGCGCATGCACGGGGTCCCCGGGGCCGGCGGCGTCTGCGCCACCGGCAACGCGCGAACCCGGCCCTGCGCGGAGCGTGGCACAGCCCGGCCCCCGCGTCGCGTCCGCGGGATCATGAGGCGTCGGGGGCGGCGGAAAGGGTTGGCACGCCGCTTGCGGAGGGCGGAGGCTTCCGGACCGGAGGATCGCCTTGCACCGACGTCAACTGCTCACCCGCGGCGCCGCGCTGCTGGCGCTGCCCGCGCTCGCGCGCCCCTCGATCGGCCGGGCGCGGGAGGCGAGCACGCTGCGGTTCATCCCCTACGCCGACCTGGCCCTGCTCGACCCCGCGGTCAGCGCCTTCGTCACGCGCAACCACGTGATGATGGTGTTCGACACCCTGTACGCGCTCGACGAGGCCGGCGTCGCGCAGCCGCAGATGGTGGAGGGCCACGTGGTCGCGCCGGACGGCCTGGCCTGGACGCTGACCCTGCGCACCGGGCTGGCGTTCCACGACGGCACGCCGGTGCTGGCGCGCGACGTGGTGGCGAGCGTGCGGCGCTGGGCCACGCTGGACGCCTACGGCCAGGCGCTGATGGCCGCCACCGACGAACTATCCGCTCCCGACGACCGCACGGTGCATTTCCGCCTCAAGCGCCGCTTCGACCTGCTGCCCGACGCGCTGGCGCACCCGACCAACACGGTGGCCGCGATCATGCCCGAGCGCCTGGCGCGCACCCCAGCGGCGACGCGGCTGACGGAGATGGTCGGCAGCGGCCCGTTCCGCTACGTGGCCGACGAGCGCGTGGCGGGCTCGCGCAACGTGTACGCGCGTTTCGCAGGGTACAAGCCGCGCGCGCAGGGCACGCCGAGCTTCTGCGCTGGGCCCCGGGTCGCGCACTTCGACCGCGTGGAGTGGATCACCACGCCCGAGCCGCAGACCCAGGCGGCGGCGCTGCAGTCGGGCGAGGTGGACTGGGTCGAGCAGCCGCAGATGGACCTGGTGCCGAGCCTGCGCGACACCCCGGGCATCCGCGTGGAGGTGGCCGAGACGCGCGGCCTGCTCGGCTTCCTGCGCTTCAACCAGCTCGTGGCGCCGTTCGACAACCCCGCCGTCCGACGCGCCGTGCTCGGGGCCGTCAACCAGACCGAGTTCATGCAGGCGGTCGTGGGCAGCAACGCCGCCTACGACGACAAGTGCGGGGTGTTCGGCGCGCACTCGCCGATGGCCAACGACGCGGGGATGGAGGTGCTCGCGGGGCGCCACGACCCGGAGGCGAGCCGCCGCGCGCTGCAGGCCGCCGGCTACAAGGGCGAGCGCGTGGTCTACCTCACGGTGACCGACGTGCCGCGTATCAACGCGATCGCCGAGGTGGGTGCGGACATGCTGCGCAGGATCGGCATGAACGTGGACGAGGTGTCGACGGACTGGGGCACGGTGGTGCAGCGCTCGGTGAGCCGCCAGCCGCTCGACAAGGGCGGGTGGAGCATGTTCGCCTCGTTCACCGGCGGCATCGACGCGGGCTCGCCGGGATGCAACAGCTTCCTGCGCGGCAACGGCTCGGGCGCCTACAACGGCTGGCCCGACGCGCCGAAGCTGGAGGCGCTGCGCGACGAGTGGCTGCAGGCCGGCGACCTCGCGGGGCAGCAGGCGATCGCGCGCAGGATCCAGGCCCAGGCGTGGGAGGACGTGCCGTTCCTGCCGCTCGGCTCCTACGACCAGCCCACCGCATACCGCGACAGCCTGACCGGCATGCTGCGGGGCCTGATCCTGTTCACCAACGTCCGCCGCGCCTGAATCAAACGGATTCTCAAGGCGAGCCTTGAGCGGAGTCCAGAGGCAGAGCCTCTGGCCTTGCCTTCTTTCTCCCTCCGAAAGGACCACCCGATGCACGACCCCGTCGCATGGCTTGCCGGCCAGGAGGAGGCCATGCTCGATCTGCTGCGCCGCATGGTCGACACCGACAGCGGCAGCGACGACAAGCCGGGCGTGGACGCCGTGGGCGACCTGGTGCTCGGCTTCCTGGCGGCGCACGGCGTGGCGGTGGAGCGGATCGCGGGGGTGCGCCGCGGCGACTGCCTGCTGGCGCGCGTCCCCGGCCCGGACGGCGGGCGCGGCTCCAACCGGCCCGGCCCGGTGCTGCTGCTCGGGCACCGCGACACGGTGTTCCCCGCGGGCGAGGCGGGGCGGCGGCCGTTCGCGGTGCAGGGCGGCATCGCGAGCGGCCCCGGGGTGGCGGACATGAAGGCCGGGCTGGTGATGAACTGCTTCCTGCTCGCCGCCTTTGCGCGCGCGGGCGCGCCGGTGGCGGTGCACGCGCTGTTCACCGGCGACGAGGAGATCGGCAGCCCGGAGGGGCGCGCGGTGATCGAGGCGCAGGCACGCGGGGCGCGCTGCGTGCTGAACGCCGAGCCGGGGCGGCCGTCGGGCGCGGTGGTGACGGGGCGCAAGGGCGGGGTGTTCAGCGTGGTGCGGATCACGGGGCGCGCCGCGCACTCCGGCGGCAACTTCGAGGCGGGGATCAGCGCGATCGAGGAGCTGGCGCGCAAGGTGGTGGCGCTGCACGCGCTGACGCGGCTGGAGCGGGGCGTCACCGTCAACGTCGGCCTGGTGTCGGGCGGGCAGAGCGTCAACACGGTGGCGCCGGACGCGGAGCTGCAGGTGGACCTGCGCTATGTGGAGCCCGAGGATCGCGCGGAGGCGATGGCCGCGATCGAGGCGATCGTCGCGCGCAGCCACGTGGCCGGCACCCGCGCGAGCCTGGAGGTGCGCGGCGAGTTCCTGCCGCTCGTGCCCGACGCCGCGTCCGCGCGCCTGTTCGAAGCCTACGCGGCCGCCGCGGCGGAGGGCGGGCTCGCGGTGACGGGCGAGTTCACGGGCGGGTGCGCGGACTCCGGCTTCACGGCGGCGGCCGGCGCGCCGACTCTGTGCGCGGTGGGCCCGGTCGGCGGCGGGGCGCACACGCCCGAGGAGTTCCTGCGCGTGGACAGCCTGGTGCCCCGTGCGCAGGCGGCGGCACGCACGATCCTGTCGCTCGAGGCCGCGGGGCTCTGAGCGCCCTCAGCCCGCGCGCTCGACGTTCCAGAACAGCGGCGCCCCCGTCAGCATGCCCCTGAGCGCCTTCGTGTAGGCGGTGGGCTGCAGGTACTCGCCGAGCGGCAGGTAGGGCACGTCGACGAACGCCTGCGCCTGGATCAGCCCGCCGATCCGCTTCTGCTCGGCCAGGTCGGGCGCCGTGAACCAGGCGTCGCGCAGCGCCTCCAGCTTCGGCGCGTCGGCCCAGCCGAACCACCCCGAGGCGCCGTTGCCGCGCAGTCCGACGTGGCTCGCCGGCGTGTACTCGTCGAGCCCGGTGAAGCTGGTGAAGAACACGTTCCAGCCGCCCTTGTCCGGCGGCCCGCGGTTGGCGCGCCGCTGCACCACCGAGCCCCAGTCGGTCTCGACCACGTCGACGTTGAACCCGCAGCGCTGCAGCATGTCGACGCCGACCAGCCCCATCGCGTTCAGCGTCGGGTAGTCGCTGGCGACCATCACCACGATGCGCTCGCCCTTGTAGCCGGCCTCCGCGATCTCCCGCTTCGCCTTCGCCACGTCGCGCGGCCCGTCCAGCGCCTCCATCCCCACACCCGACGCGAGCGGCGAGGTGGGCGGGAAGTACCCGACGTGGTCCTTCCACGCCGACCCGTCCGTCCCTGCGACCGCGCTCATGAAGTCGGACTGGCTGACCGCGCCGAGCAGGGCGCGCCGGATCGCCGGGTTGTCGAACGGCGGGTAGAGCTGGTTCATCCGCAGCATCGCCGGATACCCGGTGGGGTCCAGCAGGTCGATGCGCAGCTTCGGCTCCTGCCGCAGCACGGGCATCAGGTCGAAGGTCGGCTGCTCCCACCAGTCCTGCTCGCCGTTCTGCATGGCACCCAGCGCGGTGGCGGCGTCGGGGATCACCGTCCACTCCACGCGGTCGAACTTCGCGAGCTTCGGCCCCGACGTCAGCGCCGGCGTGCCCGACGGCCGCGGCGCGTATCCCGCGAAGCGCTCGTACACCACGCGCGAGCCCGACACCCGCTCCGCCGCCACGAAGCGGAATGGCCCGCTGCCCACCATCTCCGTGATCTGCGTGAACGGGTCCGTCTTCGCCAGGCGCTCCGGCATCATCGGGCACATGCTGACGCCCACCTTGCCAAGCGCGTCGGGCAGCAGCGGGAACGGCCGCTTCAGCCGGAACAGGATCGTCCGGTCGTCCGGCGCCGAGAGCTCGTCCGTCGCCGCCATCAGCGCCTGCCCGAACGCGTCCCGCTTGCCCCACCGCGCCACGCTCGCCGCGCAGTCCCGCGCCAGCACCGGCGTCCCGTCGTGGAACCGCAGCCCCTCCCGCAGGCGCAGCGTCCACGCCAGCCCATCCGCCGACGTCACGGCGCCCTCGAGCATTTGCGGCTGCGGCCGGTAGTCCCCGTCCAGCCCGAACAGCGTGTCGAACACCATCATGCCGTGGTTGCGCGTGACGTACGCGGTGGTCCACGCCGGGTCGAGCACCGTGAGGTCCGCCTGCGGAATGAAACGCAGCACACCGGCGCCCGCGGAACGGGCCAGGCGGGGTGCCGCCAAGGCGGTCGCGGCGGCGGCAAGGAAGGCGCGGCGTCTCATGCGGGCTGCTCCTGTGTCGTGGGCGCGCGGGCCGGGAAGCAAGGAAGCATGGGCTCTGCCCAAACCCGCAAAGGGTCCGAGGACCCTTTGATCCCTTGACTTAAGTAGAGGATTCCAAAGGCGAGCCTTTGGCGGAGTCCAGAGGCAGAGCCTCTGGCCTTGCTTGCCTCGGCCCCGGTCACTGCAGCGCCGGCAGTTCGTCGAGGTGGCACGCGACCTTGCGCGTCGGCCCCGCGTCGCGCAGCCACGGCTCCTCGACGCGGCAGCGGTCGAACACGTAGGGGCACCGCGTGTGGAAGCGGCAGCCGGGCGGCGGGTCGATCGGGCTTGGCACGTCGCCGGTGAGCACGATGCGCGCGCGCCTGGCGTCGGGGTCCGGCACCGGCACGGCGGAGAGCAGGGCGCGCGTGTAGGGGTGGCGCGGGCTCGCGAACAGGCTGCGCCGGTCGGCGATCTCGGCGATCTTGCCCAGGTACATGACGGCGACGCGGTGCGTCATGTGCTCGACGACGGCGAGGTCGTGGCTGATGAACAGCATGGCCAGGCCCAGCTCGCGCTGCAGGTCCGCGAGCAGGTTGACGATCTGCGCCTTCACCGAAACGTCGAGTGCCGAGACCGCCTCGTCGCACACCAGCAGGTCCGCGCCCGGGGCGAGCGCGCGGGCGATGCCGATGCGCTGGCGCTGCCCGCCGCTGAACTCGTGGGCGTGGCGGCGCATGGCGTCGCGCGGGAGCTGCACGGTGTCGAGCATGGCGGCGACGCGCTCGTCGACCTCGGCGCGCGAGCGGGCCAGCCCGAAGTTGACGATCGGCTCGGCGATGATGTCGCGCACGCGCATGCGCGGGTTGAGGCTGCTGAACGGGTCCTGGAACACGACCTGCACGCGGCGGCGGATCGGGCGCAGGCGGCGGGCGGGCAGGTTGTCGATGCGCTCGCCGTCGAGGAACACCTCGCCGTCGGTGAGGTCGGTGAGGCGCAGGATCATGCGCCCGACCGTGGACTTGCCGCAGCCGCTCTCGCCGACCACGGACAGGGTCTCGCCGCGATCGACGCTGAAGGTGACGCCGTCCACGGCATGCACGACGCCGCGGCTGCGCCCGAGCAGCCCGCCCTTGAGCGGGAAATGCTTCGTGAGCGCGTTGGCTTCCAGCAGCGGCGGGGTCTTCATGCGCGACGCTCCCTCATGCGACGAGCTCCGGGCGCGGCGCCGTCGCGCGCCCGGCGTAGTGGCACGCGGCGAGATGGCCGGGCGCCTTCTCCTCGCACGCGGGCGCGAATTGGCGGCACAGCGCGGTGACGTCGGGACAACGCCCGGCAAAGGCGCAGCCGACGATGGGCGCGCGCAGCGACGGCACTTGGCCAGGTATCTCCGCGAGCCGCCCGGAGCTGCCGGTGTCGAGCGACGAGCCCAGCCGCGGTACCGCGCCGAGCAGGCCGCGCGTGTAGGGGTGCAGCGGGCGGGCGAAGATGTCGCGCACCGCGCCCTCCTCGACCTTGCGCCCGGCGTACATCACCACGACCCGCTGCGCCATCTCGGCGACGACGCCAAGGTCGTGGGTGACGAGCATGATCGCCGAGCCGAGCCGCACCTTGAGGTCGCGCATCAGGTCGAGGATCTGCGCCTGGATGGTGACGTCGAGCGCCGTGGTCGGCTCGTCGGCAATCAGCAGCCGCGGGTTGCAGGCCAGGGCGATCGCGATCATCACCCGCTGCCGCATGCCGCCGGAGAGCTGGTGCGGATACTCGCGCACACGGCGGCCCGGAGCAGGAATGCCGACCAGCTCCAGCATCTCCACCGCGCGCGCCTCGGCGGCCGCGCGCCCGAGCCCCTGGTGCAGGCGCATGCTCTCGCCGATCTGGCGGCCCACGGTGAGCACGGGGTTGAGCGAGGTCATCGGCTCCTGGAACACCATGCTGATGTCGTTGCCGCGCAGCCGGCGCATCTCCGCCTCGGGCAGGCGCAGCAGGTCGCGGCCGTCGAAGCGGATGCTGCCCGCGATGCGTCCCGGCGGCTCCTTGATCAGGCGCAGGATCGACATCGACGTGACCGATTTGCCGCAGCCGCTCTCGCCCACGACGGCGACGGTCTCGCCCGCCCCGATCGCGAACGACAGGCCGTCCACCGCGCGCACCACGCCGTCGCGCGTGGCGAAATGCACCTGGAGCGCCTCGATCTCGAGCAGGGCCATCAGCGCCGCGCCGCCATGCGCGGGTCGAGCGCGTCGCGCAGCCCGTCGCCGAGCAGCTGCACCGCGAGCACGGTCAGCGACAGGAACGCGGCGGGGAAGAACACCAGGAACGGCTTGACCTGCCACAGGGCGCGGCCCTCGGCCATGATGTTGCCCCACGACGGGATGATCGGCGGCGTGCCCGCCCCGATGAAGGACAGGATGGCCTCGGTGACCATCGCCGAGGCGCAGACGTAGGTCGCCTGCACCATCAGCGGCGCCAGCGTGTTGGGCAGGATGTGGCGCACCACGATGCGCGGCAGGCGCGAGCCGCAGGCCACGGCGGCCTCGACGTACGGCTGCTCGCGCAGCGACAGCACCACGCCGCGCACCAGGCGGGCGACGCGCGGCACCTCGGCGATGGTGATGGCGAGCACGACGTTGCCCACCGACCCCCTGGTCAGCGCCGTGAGCGCCACGGCGAGCAGGATCGAGGGGATCGACATCAGCCCGTCCATGACCCGCATCAGCACCGCGTCGAGCACGCGCACGAAGCCCGACACCACGCCGATCAGCACGCCGAGCGCCGCCGACAGCGCCGCCACCGCGAAGCCCACGCACAGCGAGACGCGCGCGCCGTACAGCGTGCGCGAGTACACGTCGCGCCCGAGCATGTCGGTGCCGAACCAGAACTGCGCGGACGGCGGGCGCAGCCGACGCGCCGGCGAGATCGCCAGCGGGTCCACGGTCGCGAGCAGCGGCGCGAACACCGCCACGAGCACCATCATCAGCAGCAGCGCCCCGCCAAGCACGATCGTCGGGTGGCGCAGCACCAGCCCTGCCGCGCGGCCGCGCACCCGCGGCGGGGGCAGGATGTCGGGCAGCGCGGCCGCCACGGCCACGCCGTCCGGCCGCACCGGCGCGTCGGCGAGCGCCGCGGTCAATAGCGGATCCTCGGGTCGAAGACGGTGTAGAGCAGGTCCACGCCGAGGTTGATCACCACGTAAAGGCCGGAGAACAGCAGCACGACGCCCTGGATCACCGGGTAGTCGCGCCGCAGGATGGCGTCGGTGACGAGGCGCCCGACGCCGGGAATCGCGAACACGCTCTCCGTGACCACGGCGCCGCTGACGAGGGCCGCGAAGCCGATGCCGATCACGGTGACGATCGGCACGGCGGCGTTCTTCAGGGCGTGGACGAACAGGATGCTGCCCTGGCCCACGCCCTTGGCGCGCGCGGTGCGCACGTAGTCCTGCGCCAGCACGTCGAGCATGGTGGCACGCGTGATGCGCGCGATCAGCGCCACGTAGAGCAGCGCCAGCGTCACCGCGGGCAGCACCAGGCTCGACAGGAACGGCCCGACGCCCGCCGACAGCGGGGAGAAGCCCTGCACCGGTAGCCAGCGCAGGCGCAGCGCGAACACGTAGGCCAGCAGGTAGCCGACCACGAACACCGGCAGCGAGAAGCCCAGCACCGAGAGCACCATCGCCGCGCGGTCGACGAGCGAGTCGTGCTTCCATGCCGCGAGCACGCCGAGCGGCACGGCGACGCACACCGCGATCACCAGCGTGAGCAGCAGCAGCGACAGCGTGGGCTCGATGCGCTGGCCGATCATGTGCGTCACCGGCAGCCCGGTGAAGATCGAAGTGCCGAGGTCGCCGTGCCCGATGCGCCACACCCACTCGGCGAAGCGGAACAGGAACGGGCGGTCCAGCCCCAGCGTGGCCCGGATGCGCGCCACGTCCGCGGGCGTCGCCTGGTCGCCGGCGATGATCGCGGCCGGGTCGCCCGGCGCCAGGTAGAGCAGGCTGAACACGAACAACGCGACCACGGCCATCACCGGCACGGTCGCGAGCAGGCGGCGTGCGAGGTATGTCAGCACGGGCGGCGACCGGCTGCTGCGGCATGATGCGTCATCGCAGGCCTTTCCCGCCGTCCGGAAGGTCCGGTCAGCAAGTGTCGTGCCAACGGGGAAAGGGCAGGGGGTCCGTGCGCCCGTGCTGCGTTGTCGCCGCCCTCAATTCCCCAGCCAGCGCTCCGCCGAGCGCTGCAGGTGCGTCCGCATGGCCGCCTCCGTGCGCAGCGGATCGGCCGCCTCCAGCGCCGCCAGGATCGCCTCGTGCTCTGCGAGTGCGACGCGCCAGGTGGTGCGGCTCTCGAACTTCGCGCTGAGCGCCGCCAGGATCGCCCCCTGGCGCGCATCGAACAGGTCGCCGACCAGGCGGCACAGCACGCTGTTGCCGGCCTGGGCGGCGAGCGCCATGTGGAACGCCCGGTCCTGGCCGAGCGGAACCTCGCCCGCCCCGATCGCGCCGCGCATCGACTCGAGCATCCCCCGCAGGGCCGCGAGCGAGCCGGCGTCCATGCGCGCGCACGCCATCACCGCGACCGCGCCCTCGATGGCGACGCGCGCCTGCATGACCTCCGACGGGCTGTCCCCGAGCGAGCGCTCCTCCAGGTCGGGGCGGGCGCGCGCCGCGCTCACGTAGATGCCCGAACCCATCCGCACCTCGACGCTGCCGTCGATCTCGAGCGCGATCAGCGCCTCGCGCAGCGACGGGCGCGACACCCCGAGCATCTGCGCCAGCTCGCGCTCCGCCGGCAGCCGCGCCAGCGGCGGGAACTGCCCGTCCTGGATCGAGGCCCTGATGCGGTCCGCGATCACCTGATAGAGCCGGCGCGGCTCGACTGGCCTGATCAATTCACCCATGCCGCCCCGACCACCCCCATGCCCAGGCCATACTGCCCGCTCCATGCTTGACTGGTAAGGCCAATCATCCCACCCTGCCTGCAATGACTGGCGATGCCAGCACGCGCCGCCCGGATCGATCCCGGAACAAGAGCGCATCGTTCAGGGGAGAGACACGGCCCATGACCGCAGCAGCGACAGGGGAGTCCGCGGCCGGGCGCACGACGCGACCGGATCTGCCGATCCTGCGCCTCGACGGCATCACCAAGCGCTTCCCGGGCGTGCTCGCCCTGGACGACGTCGCGTTCGAGCTCCGTGCCGGCGAGGTCCACGCGATCTGCGGCGAGAACGGTGCGGGCAAGTCGACGCTGATGAAGGTCATCAGCGGCGTGCACCCGCCCGACGCGGGAACGATCACCTGCAATGGGGTCGCGCGCAGCTTCGCCTCCACGCTGGACGCCGAGGCGGCCGGCATCGCCATCATCCACCAGGAACTCAACCTGGTCCCGCACCTCGACGTGGCGGAGAACATCTTCCTCGCCCGCGAGCCGCGGCGCGGCCCGTTCGTGAACCGCAGGCTGCTGCTGTCGCAGTCGCGAAAATACCTGCGCCGCGTCGGCCTCGACATCGACCCCGCCGCCTCGGTGCGCAGCCTGTCGGTCGCGCAGCAGCAGATGGTGGAGATCGCCAAGGCGCTGTCCGTCAGGGCCGAGGTCCTCATCATGGACGAGCCCACCTCCTGCCTCACGGACGCCGAGACGGACCTGCTGTTCCGCGTGATCCGCGACCTCCGGCGCGAGGGCGTGGGCATCGTCTACATCACGCACCGTCTCGACGAGATGGCGGAGATCGTCGACCGCGTCACCGTCCTGCGCGACGGGCGCCACGTGTCCACGGCGGACTTCGCCGACACGAGCGTGGACGCCATCGTGGCGCAGATGGTGGGGCGCGCGCTCGACGAGAAGTTCCCACCCGCGACGCGCAAGCCCGGCGCCGAGATCCTGTTCGAGGCGGAAGGCCTGACCCGCGCGGGAAAATTCCACGACGTCGGCTTCTCGCTGCGCCGCGGCGAGATCCTCGGCTTCGCCGGGCTGATCGGCGCCGGCCGCACCGAGGTCGCGCGCGCCGTCTTCGGGGCCGACCCGCTCGACGCCGGCACGCTCCGCCTGGGCGGGCAGGCGCTGTCGATCGCCGGCCCGCGCGACGCGATCGCCGCCGGCATCGCCTACCTGTCCGAGGACCGCAAGAGCGAGGGGCTGGCGATCAAGATGTCGGTGGCCGCCAACATGACGCTCGCCAACATCGGCGCGGTGTCCTCGCGCCTCGGCGTGCTGGACCACGGCCGCGAGCGCGGCGTCGCCTGGCGCTACATCGACATGCTCGGCATCCGCACGCCCACGGCGCAGCAGCAGGTGCGTCTGCTGTCCGGCGGCAACCAGCAGAAGATCATCATCGGCAAGTGGCTGTTCAGCGGCGCGCGCCTGCTGTTCTTCGACGAGCCGACGCGCGGCATCGACGTCGGCGCCCGCCTCGCGATCTACCGCATCATGGACGAGCTCGCGGCAAGCGGCGTCGGCGTCGTGCTCATCAGCTCGGACCTCCCCGAGATCCTTGGCATGTCCGATCGCGTCGCCGTGTTCCACCGCGGCCGCATCGCCCGCATCCTCGACACGCGCGACACCGGCCAGGAGGAGATCATGCAGTACGCGTCCGGCCGTGGCGCCGCCCGGCAGCCCGCCGCCGCGGACCGGGTGCCGGCATGAGCGCCCGCTTGCGCGAGACCGCCCCGGCCGAGGATGCGCAAGTCCTGCCTGAGGCACCGGCCATGGTCCGCGGCTGGTCGCCGGAGCGGCGGCGCGAGATGGTCCAGAAGTTCGCGGCCCTCGGCGGCCTGGTGATCCTCGTGGCCGCGTTCTCGCTGACCAGCCCGGCCTTCGCGACCGTCGGCAACGCGCTCACGGTGTCGCTGCAGGTGACCTCGATCGCCATCCTCGGCATCGGCATGACCTGCGTCATCATCACCGGCGGCATCGACCTGTCGGTCGGCTCGATCCTCGCGCTGGCGGGCGTGGTCGCGGCGCTCGCGATGCACAGGGGCCTGCCGGTCTGGTGCGGGATGCTGCTCGGCCTCCTCGCCGGCGCCGCCTGCGGGACGCTCAACGGCCTGGTGGTGACGCGGCTGCGCCTGCCGCCCTTCATCGCCACGCTGGGCATGATGATGGTGGCGCGCGGCCTCGCGCTGCAGATCACCGGCGCCGAGGCGGTGTCGGGGCTCGGCCAGGGCTTCGGGGTGCTGGGCAACGGTTCGCTGTTCCGCGTCGAGAGCGTCGGCGCGGACGGCTTCCCCGAGGTGTCGTTCCCGGGCATCCCCTACCCGGTGGTGATCATGGTCGTGCTGATGGTGCTGGTGTCGCTGATGCTGACGCGCACCGTGCTCGGCCGCCACATCCACGCCGTCGGCTCGAACGCGGAGGCCGCCAGGCTGTCGGGCGTCGACGTGCGGCGCGTCACGCTGTTCGCCTACGCGCTGTCCGGCACGATGGCGGGCCTGACCGGCTGCATCCTGATGTCGCGCCTCGTGACCGGCCAGCCCAACGAGGGCATCGCCTACGAGCTCGACGCCGTCGCCGCCGCGGTGATCGGCGGCACCTCGCTGATCGGCGGCATCGGCACGATCTCGGGCACGGCGATCGGCTCGTTCATCATCGGCATCCTGCGCAACGGGCTGAACATGAACGGCGTGTCCGCCTTCACGCAGCAGATCCTCATCGGGCTGGTCATCCTGTTCACGGTGTGGATCGACCAGCTCCGCAACCGCCACTGAGCCCACGCCTGCGACGGGCTCCGCGCGGCCGGATCAACCGGCCCGCTCCAAGGGAGAGAAACGCATGAGAAGACGCCACCTCGCGGCCCTGCTCGGGACCCTGGCCATCGCGACGCTGCCGGCGACCGGCCGCGCGCAGGCCTCCGGCGAGAAGGAGATCGCGGTCATCGTCAAGACGACGAACTCCGCCTACTGGCAGAACGTCCAGAAGGGCGCGCGCGCCGCGATCCAGGCCACGCCCGGCTACCGGCTGACGTTCCAGGGCCCCGCCTCGGAGTCCGCCGTGGCCGACGAGGTCAACATGGTGCAGAACGCGGTGAACCGGCACGTCGCCGGCATCGTGCTCGCGCCGTCCGACCCCGACGCGCTGATCCCGCCGGCCAGGGCGGCCTGGGAGGCGCACATCCCGGTCGTGGTCATCGACTCGCCGCTCGGCGCCGAGGGGCAGCGCTACGTCCAGTCCTCCCTGGCCACGGACAACAGGAACGCGGGCGAGCTCTGCGCCAAGGCATTGATCGCCAGGACCGGCCAGACCGGCGAGATCGCGGTGATGTCCTACGTCGCCGGCACCGGCTCCGAGATCGGCCGCGTCGGCGGCTTCACGGACTACGTCAAGGCGCATTCGAAGCTGTCGATCGTCGGCCCGTTCTATTCGCAGTCGCAGATGGCGCTGGCGCTGAACCAGACGACGGACGTGCTGACCGCCCACCCTGCGCTGAAGGGCATCTTCGGCGCCAACGAGCCCACCGCGATCGGCATGGCACGCGCGCTGAAGCAGTCGGGCCGCACCGGCGTCGCCGCGGTCGGCTTCGACGGCAACGAGGACCTGCAGGGCTTCGTCAAGGACGGCACGCTCGCGGCGATCGCGGTGCAGGGCTCCTACCAGATGGGCGAGCGCGGCGTGCAGGCGCTGCTCGGGCTGCTGGAGCACAAGCCGACGGCCAAGCAGATCGACACCGGCGTGGTGCTGGTCGACAAGGCCAACATCGACTCCGCCGACGCCAAGAACGTCCTGTACTGATGCGTCTGCCGGCAAAGTCGCACCAGGCATGAAGGCGTCCAGCCACGGGCGCCTGTCCCGCGCCGTGCCCGTCCCTGCCGCACTCGGCCATGCGCGGCGGGGCGGCACGACCGCGACCGTCCCCGCCGCGCGCTGAGCCATGCGCATCGACTCGCACCAGCACTTCTGGAAGCTCGACGCGCGCCGCGGGCAGTGGCCTCCGCCCTCGCTCGGCGCCATCCACCGCGACTTCCTGCCCGCCGACCTCGTGCCGGAGCTGCAGCGGGCGGGCGTGGACGGCACCGTCCTGGTGCAGTCGCTGCCCGAAGTCGCCGACACGCGCTTCCTGCTCGCGCTCGCGGACCGGCACCCCTTCGTGCTCGGCGTCGTCGGCTGGGCCGACCTGAAGGCAGGGGACGCGTCCGCGACGATCCGCGCGCTGGCCCGCCACCGTGCCCTCAAGGGCCTGCGGCCGATGCTGCACGACCTGGACGACCCGGCGTGGATCGACGACCCGGCGCTCGACCCGGCGATCCGGACGATGGTGGCGCTCGGCCTGACCCTCGACGCCCTGGTGCGCACGGAGCACCTGCCGGCGCTCCTGCGCTTCGCCCGCCGCCACCCCGAGCTGCCGATCGTGGTCGACCACGCCGCCAAGCCGGACATCGCCGCCGGCGGCCCGGCGGGCTGGCGCGACGCGCTCGCGGCGCTGGCCGCCCTGCCCGGCGTGCACGTCAAGCTGTCCGGCCTGCTCACCGAGGCAGGCGCGCGGGCCGGGCGGGACGCGATCGCGCCCTTCGTGGCCGAGGTCCTGTCGCTGTTCGGTGTCGAACGCGTCATGTGGGGCAGCGACTGGCCGGTGCTTCGGCTCGCAGGCGAGTACGGCGCCTGGCTGTCGCTGTGCGAGGCGCTCGTCCCCGCCGACGCGCATGACGCCGTGTTCGCCGGCAACGCGTGCCGCTTCTACCGCCTTGAGCAGACAGGCCTGCCGGCCTGCGAGGAGAAACCCTGATGCAATCCGTCGTCTGCGAGCAGCCGGGCAGCCTGCGCCTGGAGGAACGGCCGAGGCCCGAGCGCGGCGACGGCGAGGTGCTGGTGCGCATCCGCCGCATCGGCGTGTGCGGCACCGACCTGCACATCTTCGCCGGCAACCAGCCCTATCTGTCCTACCCCCGCGTCATGGGCCACGAGCTGTCCGGAACCGTGGAGGAGGCGCCGCCCGGAAGCGGCCTCGCGCCGGGCGACCCGGTGTTCGTCGTGCCCTACGTGTCCTGCGGCGGCTGCAACGCGTGCCGCGCGGGCAAGACGAACTGCTGCCGCAACATCCAGGTCCTCGGCGTGCACCGCGACGGCGGCATGGCGGAGTACCTCTCGCTGCCGGCCGGGCTCGTGCACAAGGCCGAGGGCGTGTCGCTCGACCAGGCGGCGATGGTGGAGTTCCTCGCCATCGGGGCGCACGCGGTGCGGCGGGCGGCGGTGGCGCCGGGCACGGACGCGCTGGTCGTGGGCGCCGGCCCGATCGGCCTGGCGACCGCGCTGTTCGCGGCCGAGGCGGGCGCGCGCGTGGTGATGCTCGACCCGCGCCAGGACCGCCTGGACTTCGCCCGGCGCCACCTGCCGATCGCCGAGGCGGTCGCCGCCGGCCCGGACGACGCGGCACGGCTCGGCGCGCTCACCGGCGGGGACTTCTTCGGCGCGGTGTTCGACGCCACCGGCAACCGCGACGCCATGCAGCGCGGCTTCGGCTTCGTGGCGCACGGCGGCACCTACGTGCTGGTGTCGATCGTGCCCGGCGAGATCTCGTTCTCCGACCCGGAGTTCCACAAGCGCGAGACCACGCTGCTCGGCAGCCGCAACGCCACCCCCGAGGACTTCCACCGCGTTCTGGACGTCATGCGCGCCGGCAGGATCCCCACGAGCGCCTTCGCCACGCACCGCATGGCGCTGGAGGCGGTGCCGCGCGACTTCCACACGCTGCTTGACCCTGCCCGCGGCGTGGTCAAGGCGCTGATCGAGATCCCATGAGCACGCCCACGCCCATCCTGCAGTTCGGCACCAGCCGCTTCCTCCAGGCCCACGCCGACCTGTTCGTCTCCGAGGCGATGGCCACCGGCGAGGCGCTCGGCCCGATCACCGTGGTGCAGACCACGGCCAGCCCGGACAGTGCGGCACGGGTCGCGGCCCTGGCCTCCGGCAACGGCTACCCGGTGCGCATCCGCGGGCTCCAGGACGGCGAGCGGATCGACCGCACCATCCACGTCCGCTCGGTCGCCCGGGCGCTGCGCACCGATCGCGACTGGCCGGAGGTACTCCGCATCGCGGTCGAGGAGGCCCAGGTGATCCTGTCCAACACCGGCGACAGCGGCTACGCGCCCGACCCCGCGGACGACGCCGGCTCGCCCGCCCCCGGCCTGGCGCCGGCGGGCTTCCCCGCCAAGCTGGCCGCGCTGCTGCACGCGCGCTGGCAGGCGCGGCCGTCGGCGCCGCTCACCGTGCTGCCCTGCGAGCTGCTGCCGGGCAACGGCACGCGCCTGCGCGAGCTGGTGCGCGGCGTGGCGCGGGCGTGGCACCGGCCGGCGGCGTTCGTCGACTACCTCGCGACGGTGGTGCTCTGGGCGAACAGCGTCGTCGACCGCATCGTCTCCGAACCGATCCTCCCCGTGGGCGCGGTGGCCGAGCCCTATGCGCTGTGGGCGATCGAGCGCCAGGCGGGACTCGTGCTGCCCTGCCGGCACGACGCCATCGTGCTGGCCGACGACCTGGGCCCGTTCGAGCGCCGCAAGCTGCACCTGCTGAACCTGGGCCACACCCTGCTGGCCGAGCACTGGCTGCGCGCGGGCTCTCCTCCCGGGCGCACGGTTAACGAGGCGATGCACGACCCCGAGGCACGCGGCGCGCTCGAGGCGGCCTGGGCCGAGGAGGTGCTGCCGGTCTTCGACGCCGAGGGGGAGGGCGACAAGGCGCGTCGCTACGTGGACGCGGTGCGCGACCGCTTCCTCAACCCTTTCCTGGCGCACAGGCTGTCCGACATCGCGACCAGCCACGCACGCAAGAAGCGGCTTCGCCTCCTGCCCGTGCTGGAGGCCGCCCGACGGCACGGCCTCGTGCTCGCCCAGCCGCAGCTGCGCGCGGCCATGGGGGAGGAGGAGCGTGCCTGACGCGCCGGACCCGCGCCGCAGCAACGGCCGGAGCCCGCTCGTCGTCATCGGCGAATGCATGGTCGAGGTCTCGCCGGCCGGCGGCGGCCTGCACCGCCTCGGCTACGCCGGCGACACGTTCAACGCGGCCTGGGCCAGCCGCCTCCTGCTGCCGCCGGAGCGCGCCGTCCGCTACGTGACGACGCTCGGCACGGACTGGGTCTCGGACGGGATGCTCGCGTTCATGCGCGGCGCCGGGCTGGACCTATCCGCGGTGCGCCGCGACCCCCTCCGCCCGGCCGGCCTCTACGCGGTCAGGCTCGTCGACGGCGAGCGCAGCTTCGCCTACTGGCGCAGCGGCTCTGCGGCCACCACCCTCGCGGACGACCCCGACCACCTGGCCGCCGCGCTGTCCGGGGCGGCGATGGTGCTGTTCTCCGGCATCACCCTGGCGATCCTCCCGCCGTCCGGACGCGCGGCCCTGTTCGACGCGGTCGCCGCGGCCCGGGGCAGGGGCACGCGCATCGCCTTCGACCCGAACCACCGCCCCCGCCTCTGGCGCGACGACGACGAGGCCCGCGAGGTGCTGACCCGCTTCTCGCGCCTCGTCGACTGCGCCCTGCCGAGCTTCTCCGACGAGGCGGCGCTGTTCGGCGACGCCTCCCCCACGGCCTGCGCCGCGCGCTTCGCCGCCCTCGGCGTCGAGGAGGTCGTGGTGAAGGACGGTCCCGGGCCCGCCCTGGTCGCCGCACCCGGCGTCACCGAGTGGACCGAGCCGAGCCCGGTCGCGCGGCCCCTCGACACCACCGGCGCGGGCGACGCCTTCAACGGCGCCTACCTCGCGGGCCGGCTGCAGGGCCTGGCCCCCGCACGCGCCGCCGGCCTCGCCCACCGGGTCGCCGCCGTCGCGATCCGCACCCGCGGCGCGCTCGTCCCGCGCGACATGGACATCAGCCTCGACGCCACCGGAAGCGACCCCGAACCATGAACGACCTCGAGACGCTCGTGTCCGGATGCACCGTCATCCCCGTGCTCACGATCGCCCGCGTCGAGGACGCCGTGCCGCTCGCCCGCACGCTGGTGCGCGGCGGGCTGCGGGTCCTGGAGGTGACGCTGCGCACGCCCGCCGGCGCCGCCGCCGCGGCCGCGATCCGCAGGAAGGTGCCTGACGCCGTGGTCGCGCTCGGCACGGTGCTGAACGAGGCCGACGTCGCACTTGCCCGCGCGCTCGGCGTGCCCTTCTGCTTCAGCCCGGGGCTCACGCCCTCCCTGCTGCAGGCCGCGCGGGACGGGGGCCTCGCGCTGATCCCGGGCATCCAGACGCCGTCCGAGCTGATGCTGGCGCTCGAGTTCGGGCTCTCCGCCGTGAAGTTCTTCCCCGCCGGGCAGGCCGGCCCGGGCGCGCTGCGGGCCCTGGGCGGGCCGTTCCCGTCCGTCCGCTTCTGCCCGACCGGTGGCATCTCGGAGGACGGGGCAGGGGAGTGGCTCGCCATGCCCTCCGTGTTCGCGGTCGGCGGCTCATGGCTCGCGCCCGCCGGCGACGTCGCGCAGCAGCGCTGGGACACGATCGAATCGCGGGCGCATCGTGCCGCCGCCCTGGCTGTCAGCGCGCGAGCCTGATCGCCGGGCCTGCGGCGAACGCCCGCGACTGCCGCCTAGCCGTCTGTCGCGGCGGGCCCCTCGGGCAGGCGCACGACGCCCTTCCTCACCAGGATGTTGCCGTACAGCCGCCGCTCCCCGGTGGCCGCCACGGCGAAGGCGGCGCGGGCACGGTCGTAGAAGGCGAAGCGATCGAGCTGCTCCAGGCCGCTCGCGTAGCCGGTCCGCGCCGCGAGGGCCCGGAACTCGCCCAGGATCGGCGGCTCGCCTCCGGGGTCGCGCATCACGGCGAGCGCCGCGTCGGTGAAGTCGTCGAGCGGCAGCACGGACAGCACGGCTTCCAGCACGCGCGTCGCGGGCAGCCCCGGCAGGGCGATCACGCTCCGGCCGGACGCCTCCGCGGGATAGTTCGCATCGACGATCGCGATCTCGTCGCCGTGGCCCATCGCCGCCAGCGCCCGCAGCAGGTCCGGGGTCAGCAGCGGATCGATCCCTGTCAGCATGGAGCCTCCCGTGCGCCGGTCGCCTCTGCGCACCCGGTCGAAGCACACAACGCCGGCAACCGGCAAGCCCGCGCCGCCGCCGCGCCGGTCAGGTCAGGGCGCGGTCGAGATGCATGTAGCCGCCGTCGACGACGAGCCACTGCCCCGTCGTGTGCGTCGCGTGATCCGACAGCAGGAACGCGACGGTCGACGCGATCTCGCGCGGCGTGGTCATGCGCCGCCCCAGCGGGATCGTGCCCCGTATGCGCGCGAGCGTGGCGTCGGGGTCCGCGGTGCGGCCGACCTCGGCGGCGTAGTGCGGCGTCATCACCTCGGCCGGGATCACGGCGTTGACCCGTATCCCGTCCGCCAGCAGGTCCGCCGCCCACTCGCGGGTGAGCGCCAGCAGGCCCCCTTTCGCCGCGACGTAGCCGCTGGTGCCGCCCTGGCCGGTGAGCGCGGTCTTGGACGCGATGTTGACGATGCTGCCGCCGTGCGCGCGCAGCTGCGGCAGGCAGAGCTGCGCCAGGTGGAAGCACTGCACGAGGTTGCGCTGCAGCGAGGCGACGAACGCCTCCACGCCCGCGTCCAGCCCCACCTTGTCGTTGCCGCCGGCGTTGTTGACCAGGCGCTCGATCCGCCCGTGCCTGGCGAGCACCGCCGCCACCGCCGCCACGCAGGCGGCCTGGTCCGTCAGCTCCACCTGGAAGTAGCTCGCCTGCGGCTGCACCGCGGCCAGCGCGTCCATGAACGCGGCGTCCGCAGGGTCGCGCCCGAGGATCGCCGGCACCGCGCCCTCCTCGGCCAGCAGTTGCGAGATCGCCGCGCCGATGCCCGACGCGCCGCCGGTCACCAGCACCGTCCTGCCCTGCAGGCCAAGGTCCATGTTCGTGCTCCCGAGGATGCCGGCCGGGCTCAGGCGGAGCGCGGGCCGGGGTGAGGGCAGGCGGCAAGGGCCGCCGGCATGAAGGAAGTGCCCGCGCAGGTGGTCGACAGCCCCGGCGACATGGTCATCGAGAGGTGCCGCACAGGCTCGCACGGGACGGTGCGCCGGTCAGATCGACCACCCGCCGTCGATCACCTGCGCCGTCCCGGTGGTGAACCCGGACTCGTCGGAGGCGAGGTGGACCGCGAGCGCCGCGATCTCCTCCGGCCGGCCAAGGCGCCCGCCAGGCTGGCGCGCGAGGAACGAGGCCTCCGCGGCCTCCTGCGTGATCCCGCGCGCCTCGGCCATCGCGGCCATGCGCTGCCGCAGCGAGGGGCTGTCCACGGTGCCGGGACAGATCGCGTTGCAGCGTATGCCGCGCGCCACGAAGTCCGCCGCGACGGATTTCGTGAGCCCGATCACCGCCGCCTTCGAGGCGCCGTACGCGCAACGGTTCGCCACGCCCTTCAGGCTGGACGCCATCGAGGCGATGTTGACGATCGACCCGCCGCCCGCGTCGAGCATGCCCGGAAGCGCCGCGCGGATCAGCCGGAACATCGGCGTCACGTTGAGGTCGAAGGAGCGCGCCCAGGCGTCGTCGTCGCATTCGAGGATGCTGCCGGCATGCACGAAGCCGACGGCGTTCACCAGCACGTCGAAGCCCCCACCAGAGGCAAGGGC